>JAOABY010000054.1 GCA_026418115.1 Spirochaetaceae bacterium
AGATGTGTATAAGAGACAGGAGTTTACCGGAGGCCCCGAAGGTCTGGTGCTGCCTTCCATCATTTTCGGAGGCGAGTCGAAGGCACTGTATTGGGCGCTCTATGCGACCCTGCTCATTACCATAGGCGTTTCGATATGGTTCGAGCGATCGAAATTCCATTTTGCTCTGACCTCGATACGTGATAATGAGATTGCCGCGTCTACCGCGGGAATCGACATTTTCAGGACCCTGCTGGTCACTTTCACAGTTACTTCGCTGCTGCAGGGGCTTATCGGCGCAGTGAACGTGGTATCGGTGGGGTTTGCCATGCCGGAATCGGCGTTTGATGCCAACTATACCCTTCTGCCGTTGGCAATTGCCCTGCTCGGTGGAATCCATTCGACGGTCGGGCCGATGATTGGCGCACTTCTGCTGGGCGCGACTGCAGAATGGCTGAAGCTCAAAATCCCCTATGGTCATCTGGCTGTCTACGGTCTCATCATAATCCTGGTGATTCTCTTCATGCCGCAAGGCATTCGCGGCCTGGTACGCCAGAAATTGGCGGAAAGAGGGACCCATCATGGCTGAACTTTCCACCCGTAATCTAACGAAGCGCTTTGGCGGTCTCGTCGCTGTTTCCAATGTAAGCTTCAGCATCCATTCCGGCGAGATTCTGGGCATCATCGGGCCCAATGGCGCTGGCAAGACTACCTTCATCAACCTGATTTCTGGCATTTTTCTTCCCTCAGAGGGGCAGATCCTGTTCGATGGCAGAGATATAACAAACCTTCCACCACATGAACGCGCCCGCCTTGGTATCGCGCGTACCTACCAGCTCATACACCCGATGGAGGACCTCAATCTGATAGAGAACATCATGGTCGGCTTTATTTTTGCGGGAGGCCACAGCCTCCGCGAGGCCCGGCGCAAGGCTGAGGCTCTCTGTGCAGAGATGGGACTTCGAGATCTGGAGAGACCGGTTTCTAGACTCACCATGCTCGAGGTCAAAAAGATGGAAATAGCCAAGGCCATTGCGGTTGAGCCGAAGGTACTCTTCCTTGATGAGATCATGGCCGGCCTCAATTCTGATGAAACAAAGGAAATGATTGCCATTGTCAAGCAGCTTGCGCGTGAGCAGAACCTCGCGGTAGGCGTGGTCGAGCATGTGATGGGTGTCATCAGAGAACTGACAGACAGAGTCATAGTTCTCGAGTCTGGTGCCATAATCGCCGAGGGGCCCTATGCGGAGGTATCGAAGAATAGGCGCGTCATTGAGGCATATCTGGGAGGAGCCGCAGTATGAATCTGAAGATAGACGGACTCGTGTGCGGATATGGCCGGATGAAGGTGCTCGATGGCATTGATTTTCAGGTAGGGAATGAGTCGGTAGGCCTGTTTGGGCCCAATGGTGCCGGCAAGACAACACTCATTGCTGCAATCATGGGCATGATAAAACCCTGGAGCGGCTCAATCAGCTTTGAAGGTACCGACATCACAGGTATGCAGACCTTTGAGCTCGCCCGCAGAGGGATCGCACTGGTTCCGCAGGAACGGGAGCTCTTCCCCTGGATGAGCGTCGCTGACAATCTGAGACTTGGTGCAGCATTCATCCCCCATGCAAAGGACGATATACAGGCACAGATGGAGAGAGTGTTTGGCATGTTCCCGATACTGCGGGAACGGTCGGCACAGCTGGCAGCCACCATGTCGGGCGGACAGCAGCGCATGCTCGCAATTGGTCGTGCGCTCATGTCCAGGCCAAGGTTGCTGATTCTGGATGAGCCTTCACTCGGTCTCCAGCCATCCATAGTTGCAGAGGTGTTCGATAAGCTCAGGGAACTCAAATCCTCGGTAGCAATACTGGTGACGGAACAGAATGTCAGGGAGAGCCTGCGAGCCATCGATCGCGGCTATGTGCTGGAAAACGGGCGTATCGTACTCGAGGACACAGCGGAAGGCCTGCGCACCAACCCGTATGTCGAAAAATCCTATCTGGGGCTGTAGGAGGAGGCAGGCGTGTCGGAGATCTTCGTCAATGGCGTGCATCTGACCTACGAGCTCACAGGAAAGGAATTCCAGACCGAGAGAATCCCGCTGGTTTTCCTGAATGGGATTGCCATGACCATAGGGCACTGGAAGCCGGTGCTTGAGAGGCTTCCCGAACCTTGCTGCTGCCTGTGCCATGACATGCGGGGGCAGACACTTTCAGAGAAGCCGGCAGGTCCCTATTCGCTGGCTCTGCATGCTGATGATCTGGCAGCATTGATGGAGGCAGTCGGCCTTGCACGTGGCTATATTGTCGGCACTTCCTACGGTGCCGAGGTGGGCATGGAATTCGCTCTCCGCTATCCAGAGCGCTGCGCAGGGCTCATGGTGATTGATGGCGTGAGCGAGTATGATGCCTTGCTGCGCGCTGCCGTCGAATCATGGATGGCTGCAGCAGCGTCAGATCCCCGTGTCTTCTATAAGACCATTCTCCCCTGGAACTATTCCCCGGGTTTCATCGCAGCACGGCAGGAGATGCTTGCCGCACGAGAAGAAGGTGTTGCCCGGCTGCCTCCCGAATGGTTCGCTGCCTTCATTGAGCTGTGCAAGGCATTTCTGGCCATCGATCTGACACCGCGTCTGGGAGCGATAGCCTGCCCGACCACCGTGCTCGTAGGAGAGAAGGATATTCTGAAGCATAAAGGATATGCGGACATCATCGCCCGGGGTATACCCGGTGCGGTGGAACATGTGATTCCGGGCGCAGGCCACGCAGTGGTCATCGAACGGCCCGATTTGATTGCGGAGGAGCTATGGAAAGCGGTGTGCTTGCTGTGAATGGCATGTCGATGTTTTTCATTGCTGCGGGAGCCGGGCTGCCCGTGCTCTATATTCATGGCAACACTGGAAGTTCCCGGTGGTGGTCGCGCGTGATGGAGCTTCCGGGATACCGGACCATTGCGGTAGATATGCCCAATTTTGGCGCTTCCTCGCCTTTGGAAGGGGAACCTGATCTGCATGCATATGCCGAGGCGGTGGCCGGATTCATGGAAGCCATGGGGCTGGCATCGGCCGTGGTGGCTGGCCACTCTCTGGGAGGAGCAGTTGCGCAGGCGCTTGCGATACGGCATCCCGACAAGGTCCGTGCCCTCGTGCTGGTGGATTCCGGCGCACCCACGGGACTGGTCACGCCAAAAGAGCGCTACCCCCTCATTGAGCTGATGAGAATGAGCCGCGAAGTGCTCGAAAAAGCATTGCAGGCCGTTGTTCCGACTCTTGATGATCAGGAGTTTTTCAGGGAGCTCGTGGATGACGCCCAGATAATGGCGCCCCGCGCATGGGTCGGCAATGCCGAAGCCCTGTCGCGCTTTGACATTTCTGCTCAGTGTGCAAACTACCGCGGGCCTGTACTGGTACTGAGAGGCGAACTCGATCCCATCATCACGGCAGCAATGGCGGAAGAGACTGCACGCGCCTATCCCAATGCCAGACTCATTTCGCTCCAGGGAGTTGGCCATTCGATCATTGTGGAGAAGCCTGCGTTATTTCTGAAGATCATGCAGGAATACCTTGCCGAGATCGGGGTGCGGTGAGACAATAACTCAGAATCATTGCAAGAAAGCTGACTGCGCAAGGAGGAAGGAATGGCAAATGTCAGTATCATCGGTGCCTACAACACTCAGTTTGGCAATTTCGTGAAAAAGAACAAGGAAACCGGTGAAGTCACCGATCTCAAGACAATCTATGATCTCATGATCGAGGCGGGCCGGGGAGCCATCGCTGATGCAGGCATTGATGCCAAAGACATCGATGGTGTCTGGGTTGGATCCTGCGCGCCGGGGCTGTTTGNGAACCAGGAACATCTTGCTGCCTTTGCTCCTGAAATTGACCCCGATGCGCTACGCTTCAAGCCCATGTACCGCTGCGAGGATGCATGTTCTTCCGGTTCCGTAGCCATATATAATGCGCTGTATGCACTCGAGTCGGGTCGCGCCCGGATAGCGCTCGTACTTGGCGTGGAGAAAATGAATCTCCTCGATACCAAAGGTGTTACCCATGCGCTCGCGACCTGCTCCTACTGGCCTGAGGAAGGAGCCAGAGGCTTTACCTTCCCTGCACTCTTTGCGGAGTATGCCAAAGGCTATGCAGCCCACTATGGTTTCGATCGAGAAACTCTTGCGCGCATGTTCGCGGCTGTCGCTGCTCTGAACTATCGCAATGGCATTGATAACCCTCTGGCCCATTTCGGAAAAGGCGGCGTGGCAGACAGGCTCGGTCTCACCGATGCAGCGGCCATTCTTGCACTCCCGGAAGAGAAGAATCCCATGATTGCAGAGCCCTTGCGGCTCCATGACTGCTCGCTGGTAACCGATGGAGCGGCAGCAGTCGTGCTTGTGCGGAATGATCTCTCGCTTGCGCGCAGCGACAAGGCTGTAAGAATTGCAGGTATCGGTCATGCAAATGAACGCATTGCAATCTCGGTGCGTCCGAACATGCATGAATTGATCGCAGGCAAGAAAGCTGTCGCTCAGGCTTTCTCGGAGGCAGGCATCACCATTGATGATGTTGATCTTGCAGAAGTACATGACTGCTTTACGATCAATCAGCTGCTGACTACCGAAGCGCTGGGCCTCTCCAGAGATGGACGGGCTGGCTTCGACTATATGGAAGGCAGGTTCACCAGGGATGACGAACGGTGTGCAGTCAACCTGTCGGGAGGACTCAAGGCCAAAGGTCACCCGGTAGGGGCAACTGGCGTTTCGATGCATGCGCTTGTCTACAAACAGCTTACAGGCCAGCCAATTGGCGCGACACTTTCACGGAAAAAACCATCGGTTGGCGTCACCTTCAACGTGGGAGGTTCGAGCGTCACCAACTGTGTGACGGTACTGCGCAAGGAATAACAGAGCTTGAATATATCGTGGCGATGTTGCGCGGCAAGGCCCCGGCTGGTATGACGGCCGGGGTTCTTCATGTGCGTGTCCAGCATCCGGCAGCGTAAGCCGGGCTCATCTTGCACTGCATTGCAAGCCTGCGTAGTATTGCGGTATCCATATCCGAAAGGGCTCATCATGAAAGATTCCTTCATCTCCCGCAACCGGACCATGATCTCAATGGTGCTGATCGTGATTTTTGTCGGTCTGGGCGAAAAAATGGCTGAACGTTTTCTGCCTCTCTACATACTTGCAATCGGAGGCTCAACCTGGGTAGTGGGCGGCATCAATGCGCTTGATAATCTGCTGAGTGCGCTCTATTCCTTCCCGGGCGGCTATGCGGCAGACAAGCTTGGCTACAGACGCTCGCTGATTCTGTTCACTCTGATTGCCATGGCTGGCTATCTCATTGTGATTCTGTTCAGAAGCTGGGTCGCGGTGGTGATCGGATCAGTGTTTTTCATTGCATGGACGGCGGTGAGCCTCCCGGCGATCATGAGCCTTGTGAGCAAGGCAGTGCCAAAAAACAGAAGGGCTTTTGGAGTATCAATCCATTCATTCTTCAGAAGAATACCCATGGCTCTCGGGCCGGTGATTGGTGGGGCGCTGATCGCCTGGAAAGGAAAGAAGGATGGTGTGGTGCTCGCCTTTATCGCGGCGCTCGTGCTCGCAGGTGTGGCAATCTACCTGATGTACCGATTCATGGATGACGATAAGGGCGAGCATGCCGAAAGGGGAGAACAGAAACTGGGTTTTGCACAGATGTTCTCTCCCGGTCTGCGCAGCCTGCTGATGA
>JAOABY010000055.1 GCA_026418115.1 Spirochaetaceae bacterium
GCCTCATACCGTTCGCATTCCGTCTGGAAATCGGAGGCCATGCCATCGGGGATATGCACATTTTCCGGTCTGATGTCGATCTCGGAAAAGAAATTATCCCACATGAACCGGTGATAGGACTGAGGATGCTCATGCGGCAGGCCCACATATTCATCCATATTGAAGGTGACGACATTGCGAAAACTTACCAGGCCCTGCCGGTGCATGCGAATGAGTTCTCTATACATGCCGAGCGGCGTCGATCCGGTAGGCAATCCCAGCACCAGACGACCTTCAGCAGCAGCATTGATACGCCTGGCCACATGATGCGCAGCCCACAGCGCAACCCTGTCATAGTCAGGTTGAATGATCACTCTCATGCGATGCCTTCCTCGTAAAGGGTCCTGCCTTCCACGAGGCAGAGGCGTACCCTGAAATCGGAATCCGCAAGCACAAGATCAGCCCTGTATCCTGGACCTATGATGCCACGCTTTCTGAAGCCGAAAATGCGGGCAGGGTTGGCGGACGCCGTCTTGACTGCAGTTTCCAGCGGAATGCCGAATCTTACCAGATTGCGCACTCCCTCGACCATGGTCAGCGAGCTTCCTGCTATGACCCCATCACTCGCCCGATAGAAGAGGTTATCCGCAAGGTATACCTCCTCATTGTTGGCGATGAATGGCTCGCTCTGCTGTTTGGTGGGTTTGAGCGCATCGGTCACCAGTACAATGTTGCTCTCTGGTTTATCCCGGAAGATGAGGCGGACAAGATCAGGATGTACATGCAGGCCATCGGCGATGATTTCGCAGCTCAGATCGGGCTGGATCAGCACCGCACCTGAGGCGTTGGGGTTGCGGTGGTGCATGCGACTCATCGCGTTGAATACATGCGTCGCGTGACGGATACCGACCTGCATGCCCTCGAGCATGTTTTCATAGCGCGCGTCGGTATGGCCTGCCTGCAGCACAATTCCAAGACGGGTACAGAACAGGGCGAGTTCACGCATGCCTTTGAGCTCGGGAGCAACCGTCATGCTCACGATGGTGCCTTCCGAAGCCTCCCAGAGTCGCTGCATGAGCTGCAGATCTACAGCCCGCACATACTCCACACGCTGTACACCAAGCTGAAGTGGTGAGATGAAGGGGCCTTCAAGGTGTATGCCCAGAATGGTGGCGCCTTCTTCATGTCCCATAGCCTGCACTATGGCACGTATGGCCGTGAGCATGTCTGCTTCCGCCATGGGATACACGGTAGGCACGAAGCCTGTCACACCCCATTGCGGAAGAATGCTGCTCATCGCGAGGATGGAAGACGCCTGCATGTCCTCAGTGCCGAATCCCCCAAAGCCATGAATGTGCGTATCAATGAGGCCCGGCATCAGATTGGCACCCTGAGCGTCAATCAGCCTGACTTCGGACCCGAAGTTTTTCTGCTGAAAACGGTGTTCCGAAAATACATCGACGATTTCGCCATCGTCCACGAGCACGGCGCTTCGATCCATCCTCGCATAGCCTGCGATTACCGTCGCATTGTGAATGCAAAGTGCCATGCTCATGCTCCACGGAAAAGCACACCCGCGCAACCACGGGCGTGCTTCGCAATGTTACTCGCTTGCGCTGCTCGTCGCATCGGTGCCGGTCGATGAGCCTTCTTCGTAGGTTTCCGAAGCGGCGGATTCCGCATCGGGCTGGGACTGCTGTGCAGCACCCTCAATCGCCTGCTTCCATTCGGTCTTCAGCTGCTCGATGGTCTGGAATACCGGGCTGTCCGGCTCGTAGACTGTGGCAAATCTGGCAGCAGCAGCGTTCAGGTCATCAAGACCTTTCTGAAGATCTGCGGGGCTGGCAGCGGTTTCTGCATACATGAGCGCACGATAGAACAACAGCGTTCCCATTGATTTGTCGTCAGTATGCTTCTCCAGCATGCGATTCAGGTAGTCGAAGCCTGCCTGAGCCTCATCTGCGTTGAGCCAGGTTGAGAGGAGCGACCTGACGATGTTCGGATCGGCCTGGTACTTCTCGGTGACCTTGTCGGCAGCTGCGGCAGCATTCTCGGGCTGGTTCAGACGGACCGCAACCAGATGCCTGATGAGAAGAGGAACGTATTCCGTGGGGAAGGCAAGCTCGAGCCCGTCCATGTACCTGTCGAGCTTATCCTGATTCATCGTGTTGAGGCCTGCCTTGATGCCTTCGATGTAGGCATTGTATTTCTCATCGTCATCCGTGGTCTTTTCAATAACAGGCTCGACCAGCGGGTAGACTTCATCAAAACGGCCGAGATTGTTGTAGAGCCCGGCGAGCTGAATCTTGAACCTGTAGATGTCAGGATAGGCATCCATGCCCTTCTTGAGCACATTTTCAGCGCCAGCATACTGCTCAAGTCCTTCCAGCAGCTCCGACTGGCGGACAATGCTGTCCGGGGTAAACACGTTATAGGAGAGAGCTCTGTCGAAGAACTCGACGGCGCTTGTCTGGACGGTGTTTGGGTCCTCCATCCAGGCTTCACCGAAATCCTTGTTGACCACATAAAGGTAATTGCCCATTTCATAGGACAGGACCGGGGGCACGGCTTCACCAGACTCCTCGAGCTTCTTGACCGCATCCCATGGGTTGAAATCCACGATGTTCTGCTCATCGGGAGGATTTTCTCTGAGTTCCTCAATAGTCTGGCCTTCCTTCAGATCGACAAAACCAAAGCTTACCATCATGCCGTTGGCCACACTGGCTTCCACGGCAAGGCGGATTTTTTCTGCCAGAACGAATCCGTTTCTGTTGTCGGGGTCAAAGGTCCCAAGAATATTCCAGGCCTGGGAGAAAAGGCCTTTCCCCTGCAGGTCCCTGGATGCTTTAATAGTCTGCAGAGCCTCGGGAGAAGCATCAGCAAAGAACGAAATCGGTGTGGCTGGTTCCTGGGCGGCAACTGTGGCAAGAGCCAGGATGCCCAGGATGGCAGCAAGAATTCTGGAACGTCTCATGAACAACTCCTCATTTCATGTATGCAACGACTTCATGCCGTTGTAGAGAATATCCACCTTTTACTGAAAAGGCAACGCGCCACGACCATTTCTCCTTCTCTTGAACAACTCAGCAGCCTTCAGGTATCATGCGGACCGCCGGAAACTGCAACGAAACCACTCATCCAGACACTGGTGCACGATCATGCAGCTCGACACACAGAACCCTTTTGTGCAGACAGCTACTGGCAACCGTATCGCCCAGCTTGCTGAGATATATCGTGCAATTGAGCAGGAGCAGCGTGCATTCATCGAAAGCTCGCTCGCCTGTGGCAAACCGCTCCGCTGCCCTGCCCATTGCAGCTCATGCTGTCATGGTTTCATGCCTGATGTGCTACCTGTTGAAGCTGATGCGATTGCATGGTTCCTGCTCACGCAGGCCGAGCCTCTGATCGAGAGATTCCACTCGTTTTCAGGCGGCACCGCGGGAAGGGGTCCCTCACCATGTCCCTTCCACGACCCGAACCGTCCCGGTGCCAATTGTCTAATCTATCCCGTCCGCCCTCTGGTATGCAGGCTTTTTGGCTTCGCTGCAGTGCTGGATAAAGAAGGGAACCCCAGTTTCTCACTGTGCCGGCACATGCCGATTCCTTCAGGCCTGCACCAGCGCTATTTCACCAGTGATGCAATAGAGCGCACATTCGGCGCGCTTCCCCCTGTCATGAGCAAAATGGCGATGGCCGTGCTTGCTCTTGATCCTCATCACAGCGGCCATCGGTCTAGTCTTTCCGAGGCATTGCCTGGCGCGCTCACCCGGGTAGGCATGGCGCTGCGCTTTTCACTCAGCCCAGACGAGCCCCGGGCAGCATAGCACGGAAACCGAGCCGCCAAGCTGGCGCATCGCGGCAGGATAGTGCATAATCCGGATTGGCGGATACGCCAGGGCAGCCCATGAGCAGAAAATATCTTGTTGTCGCCGGCAATATTGGAGCAGGCAAGTCGACCCTTGTAGGACTGCTGGCGGAGCAGCTCGGTTTTGCGCCCAGTTTCGAACCTGTTCTCGAAAACCCATTTCTCAAGGATTTCTACGCCGACATGTCGCGCTGGGCTTTTCACAGCCAGTTGTTCTTCCTTTCTCATCGTGCGGAAATGCACCGGCAGCTGGGCACTGACCCGCGATCGGTAGTGCAGGACCGCTCGATCTATGAAGATGCAGAGGTATTCGCCCGGAACCTGCATGAACAGGGGTTGATCGGCACGAGAGAATGGGAGGTCTATCATAATCTGTATATGACGCTTACCGAGATCCTGCCTCCCCCCAGTCTTGTAATTTACCTTCGGGCCTCCGTGCCGACCCTCAAGGCACGGATTGCCCGGCGGGGCCGGGATTTTGAGGCAGGTATTCCAGATGAGTATCTCGAGAACCTGAACAGGCTGTATGAAGACTGGATTTCCTCATTCCGGCTAGCTCCGGTGCTCACCATACCTGGGGATGAGCTCGATTTCGTTGCAGAATCACGCGCGCTGCACAGCATCATCAGAACAGTGCGAAAGCGGCTTGAGGACAGTCAGCCTTACCTGTTTCCTTTTGAGATGTAGGAAGGACGGCCTCTGGCCATCGGCATTCGATGCTGCCGGAATATTCCCCTGAACGGCTGACAGCATCCCGGCAGCACTTCGCATACAGAAAACTGCGCTTACCTGGCCCAGCGAGCCAGAATCGTCCGGTAGCGTGCAGCCACTTCTTCCGCTATATCTTCCCACGTGCGACAGAGTGTTTTCTGTGCGTTCTGCGCCACTCTGGCGAGATTGTCTCGATCATTGAGCGCTCTTACTACAACCTCAGCGAAGTTTTCGAGTGAGTGCTCGCACAGGAAGCCATTTTCGCCATCTTTGACCACTTCCGCCGCAGTCGCCCCTCTCACCAGCACCGCAGGAGTGAGCATTGCTGCTGCCTCGCGCACCACAAGAGGCGCATTGTCATAGAGCGAGGGGAAGAGGAAAATGTCTGCCCGGGCATAGATTGCCTTGATGAGCTCTCTGTCATACACAACATCATGGAAGATGACGCGGTCGGCAATGCGAAGCTGGCGAACAAGATCCATGAGATAATCCTTCGCATAACCCTTGCCAACAAATACCATTCTGAAGTCAGGCAGAGCATCCATGATGGCAGGAAGCGCCCGCACCAGAAATTCAAGATTCTTTTCCAGAATATGCTGACCCACGTACAGACCGCAGATGCAGTCTTCAGGAAGTCCGAGATGATCGCCACCTCTGGCCCGGTAGGGACCTATATCGGCAGGAGGTGTGAAATCGATGCCATTCTCAACCACATCATAGGGGCCCTTGTAGCCGTATTCGCGCAATGTCTTCGCAACCGACTCCTGCGGAACCCATACATGATCCACGCTGTAGTAGAAATCAATGATGCGCTTGACCTGGTCATCAACAATCGGTTTGAACACAATCGCACGCTCGAGATCTTCTCTGTATTTCGAATGGAAGGTGGCAATGATGGGTACATGCTTTGCCCTTGCCACCTTGAGCGCGAGAAGGCCGGCGCTGAATGGCGAATGGGCATGCACAATATCGAAATCACGTTCCTTCAGCAGCAACTGGAGTCGCAGATCCAGATCAGGCAGCCCGATCCTGTAGGGAGGCCGAACTATTGTGGGGATGGAGAGAAAGCGAATGACGGGGAAAGGGTCAGTATCCTTGTAATTGGGGACAAAAGGCGCGATCACATAGGTTGGACCCAGTTTGCGCCTGAGCCAGTAAGCATAGTTCCGTACGGTAACGGTTACTCCATCCATTATGGGGATGTAGCCATCGTTGAAAAGACCTGTGGTAATCGCGGGCATGAGAAGAAAGGTAGCCATTCCGGGCTTCAAAGTCAATTCAGGCGATGAACGTTGACCTTTCTGCAACAGAAGCGTTATGTTTAGGTATTGAAAGGAGAAAACGTATGGCAACAGTTACATTGAAAGGCAATCCAATTTCCACCAGCGGCAATCTTCCTGCGCAAGGCACACAGGCTCCGGATTTCAGGCTCACGAAAGCAGATCTGACGGATGTGAGCCTTTCCGATTTCAGAGGCAAGGTGAAAATTCTGAATATCGTGCCGAGCCTCGATACGGGCGTCTGCGCTGCGAGTGCACGCCGTTTCAACAAGGAAGCTGCATCGCTTGGAGATGTTGTCATTCTCACCATCAGCAGGGATCTCCCCTTTGCCCAGAAACGGTTCTGCGAAGCAGAAGGCATCGACAAAGTGATCACACTCTCCGAACTCCGCGATCGATCATTTGGATCAGCATATGGCGCAGAAATCACCACAGGGCCCATGGCTGGGCTGCTGTCCAGAGCGATCGTGGTACTGGATAGAAATGACAGGGTTGTCTACACTGAGCAGGTGCCGGAAATAGCTCAGGAACCGGCGTACGAAGAGGCTCTCCAGGCAGCCCGCAAGGCACTCTGACACGACATTGAGTTGCCGTTGCGCCTGTTTCCAGAGAGTGAAAAGGAGCGTTCATGCGCGCTTTCAAGGCTGTGGTCGCAGGCGCAGGGCTTGCCGGAGCTACAGCTGCACGCTTGCTGGCTGAAAAGGGTATCAGAACCCTTGTCGTTGAAAAACTGAGGCATGTGGCTGGCCATTGCCACGACTACAGAAACGAAGCTGGCATCACCATCCATACCTACGGACCCCATATCTTTCACACCACCGACAAGGCAGTGTGGGAGTTTGTCCAACGGTTCAGCAGTTTCAGAAATTACCAGCACAGGGTGCTCTCCTATGCGGAAGGGCAGTTTTTTACCTTTCCGATTAATGCCGATACCATCAATCAGGCCTTTGGGCTTACCCTGCCAGTACAAGAAACGGCAGCATTCCTTGCTGAGCAGGCAGCCAAGGCATCTGTACCACAGCCGCCTCGCAATTTCAGGGATGCCATAGTTGCGCAGGTAGGGGAACGGCTTTATTCGCTGTTTTTCGAGCACTATACCCGCAAGCAATGGGGCCGCGACCCTTCTCTGCTCTCAGATGAACTGGCCAGCCGGATTCCTGTCCGTGCCAATCGTGATGACCGCTATTTTGCGGACCCTTATCAGGGTATTCCTGAGCATGGCTATACGGCAATGGTTGAAGCCATGCTCGACCACCCGCTGATCAGCGTGATGCTTGGCGCTGACTGGTTCGAACTGAAGGAAGACCTGGATCCTGATCTCACGGTATATACAGGGCTATTGGATCGGATGTTCGATTTTCGCCATGGCAGGCTGGAATACCGCTCGCTCGATCTCGTATTCAGGACCCTCGACATGGAACGCTATCAACCAGCTGCGGTTGTCAATTACCCGAATGACTATGACTGGACCAGAATCACGGAATTCAAATATTTTCTCGATGAGAAGTCACCCCGAACCACCATCTGCATCGAGTATCCAAAGCCTGAAGGCGAACCTTTCTACATTGTACCGGATCAGAATAACACCGAACGACGCGCCCGATACATGGAAGAAGCAGCTAGGCTCGAAGCTACCGGCAGATGGCTCTTCATTGGCCGGCTTGCAGAATACAGATACTACAACATGGATCAGGTGATCAGCGCGGCAATGAAGAAACTTGCAGCTCGCTGCTGAGGCACCACATGAGCAGGGAAATCATCACTGGGATCTTCAATGATTCGTTCCCACCCATCATGGATGGTGTGGCGATTGTGACTCGCAATTATGCCTACTGGCTCAACCGGATTGCAGGCCCCTCCTGTGTCGTGACGGTGGAAGTGCCTGGGTACTATGATCAGGAGGAATTTCCGGTGTATCGATTCCCCTCCCTGCCGCTGTATGCCCGGCCGCCCTACAGACTCGGTGTCAGCATTACAGGGCTTGTGCGCCAGAAGCGGATACGCGGTTCCAATCTCAAGGAAGTGCTGCAGACCCAGCTTTTTGATGTGCCTTTCGATATTGTCCATACCCACAGCCCATTCTCTGCTGGCTTTCTTGCCCTGCGGGTTGCCCGCATGCGGAAGATTCCCCTTGTGGCTTCGTTTCACACGAAATATAAAGAAGACTTCCTGCGGATCGTAGAGAACGATTTTTTCGCTACAGTCGCAGTCCGTCAGCTTGTCAATTTCTACAACAAAGCGGACCTTGTACTGGTACCCAGTGAGGAAACCATCGAAACCCTGCGCAACTATGGCTATGAAGGGCCTGTGGAAGTCATGCCCAACGGTACGGATCTTGTGGTCGACGAGCAGGACCTGCCGGTTTTGCGAGAACAAGGCGCACAGGCATTCGCCATACCTCACAGCGTCCCTCTCATCCTTTACATCGGCCAGCATATTAAAGAGAAAAATCTCGATCTTGTAATCGACAGCCTCGCCTTGCTCAAAAAGAAAGGCATCCCCTTCCGTATGCTGTTCATTGGCGATGGTTACCATGCGCCGGTTCTCAAGCAGCGGGCAGCCGAAGCAGGCCTTGGTGAATGGGTAGTGTTTAGAGGCATCATCAGAGACCGCGCATTGATTACCCAGGCATATGCCAGGGCTGATCTTCTCTTTTTCCCCTCACTGTATGACACGTCGAGTCTGATTATCAGAGAAGCTGCAGGCATGCGGGTTCCTTCGCTGCTGGTTCGAGGATCGTCTACGGCAGCGGGAGTAATAGATGGCATCAACGGTTTCCTCGCCGAGAACGACCCGTCTTCGATGGCTGCCAGCCTGGAATTGGCGCTCAGCAACGAAGCTCTCAGAAAACAGGCGGGGATGGGGGCTTACAGAACCCTCTACCGCACCTGGGAACAGGTAGCACATGAAGTCGAGGCTCGATACCGGCTTCTCATTGAGGAATATGCTTCCCGTTCCTGACCTTGGAAGCGGAGGCTCGAACGCATGCCGCGCGACACTGGCAACCTTCATGAAAAAGGGGCTGCGGCCAGGCAGCCCCTTCCATGCATGCGGCATGCTTCTCTTCAGCTCAAACCTGTAATTCTGCCCGTATCGGGATCGATATCCATGCCCATATAGCCGGGCTTGCTGGGCAGACCAGGCATGGTGGTGATTTCTCCACTGATGGGATAGACAAATCCAGCTCCCGCAGCAAGCCGTGCGCCGTTTATTTCAAAGACATACCCATGCGGCACACCTTTCCTTGCTGGATCATGAGACAGAGAATACTGGGTCTTTGCCATGCAGATGGGGAGGCCGGCAAAGCCGAGTTCTTCATACCGGTCAAGTGCCCTGTTTGCGTCTTCGGAATAATGCACATCAGCAGCACCGTAGATCTCGGTAGCCAGAATCTGGATCTTTTCCCGGAGCGGAAGGTCGAGCGAATACAGGAAACGAGGCGCTGAAGGCTGGTTTGCTGCACGTTCTACGGCGCTTGCCAGCTCGGCAGCACCTTCACCGCCCATCGCCCAGTTTCTGGTAACTACCGCGTCCAGAGCACCCGCCTGGAGAGCGGCTTCCTTCAGAATAGCGTGTTCTGCCTCGGTGTCGGAGGGGAAGGCATTGATGGCAACCACTGCCGGGAGACCAAATTTGCGTACTATGCCGATATGAGCCTTCAGATTTTCGACACCGGCCCGCACAAGCTCCAGATTCTCCTGAGTATAGGCAGAAGAAAGCGGCTTGCCTGGCACGACCTTCGGCCCACCGCCATGCATCTTGATTGCTCGAACGGTGGCGACAATGACTACGGCATCAGGCATGAGCCCTGAGGTTCTGCACTTGATATCCATGAATTTCTCAAAACCCATGTCCGCGCCGAACCCGGACTCGGTGACGACATAGTCGGCAACTCTGCTGGCCACCAGGTCAGCGAGTACCGAAGAATTGCCGTGCGCAATGTTGCCGAATGGGCCTGCATGCACAAAGGCGAGCTGTTCCTCGAGTGTCTGGAGAATATTGGGATGTATGGCATCCTTGAGCAGAATGGCCATCGCGCCTGCAACCTGCAGATCCTCAGCCGTCACCGGCTTGCCCTGACGATCAAGCGCCAGCACAATGCGGCCCAGCCTTTCCCTCAGATCACGCATATTCCTGGCAAGCGCAAGGATCGCCATGACTTCACTGGCAACCGTGATATCGAATCCGGTTTCCCTCAGAGGACCATTCTCGATGCCTCCGATGCCCAGAATGGCAGTTCTGAGCGTACGGTCATTCATGTCCACGACACGGCGCCAGTAGACATTGTAGGGATCGATATTCAGCTTGTGCATGCCAAGCTTTTCGAAATATGCATCGGACCAGCGGCTTTCGTGATACATGCGGGCATCGAGAGCAGCAGCGGCAAGATTATGAGCAGAGCTCACCGCATGATTATCGCCAGTCAGATGGAGATTGAAGTCCGCCATGGGGACGATCTGGCTGTAGCCGCCTCCTGCAGCGCCACCCTTGATACCAAAGGTTGGCCCCATGGAAGGTTGTCTGATGGCACACACTGCCTTTCTGCCGAGATAACCAAGTCCCTGCGCCAATCCGACTGTCGTAGTGGTCTTGCCCTCTCCCAGCGGTGTGGGGGTAATGGCAGTCACATCAATGTATTTGGCTCTTTTGCCACTGTCAGGGTGATCCGCGAGAAAGGACAGCTTTACCTTGGCCTTATCCCAGCCATACAGATCGAGATAGCTGGGCTCGATCCCATAACGACTGGCAATTTCGGCAATCGGTCTGATCTCGGCCGACTGGGCGATTTCTATGTCGGACGGTACTGGCGTCCTGCGAATCACAGACATGGTTTGCCTCCTGCGTAGTATTATGCAAATTTACTTATATTGAGTGGCAGTGACAACAGGGGATCACCAGATAAGGCGCCGGGACAGCACGTCTTCTCCCCCAACCTCGTTCTTCGATTTCAAACCAGGCAGACTACTCATTCAGCTCCAGCAAGGCCCGTGCTGCCAGCATGCCATCTGCTAGAATGGCTGCCCGCCATCTCCTTCCTTCGTGATCGATGCAGGCTCTTCGAATCTCAATCGTCTGCCCTCTCCGAATCTCGTGCACGACATCGAGCCTGATGCGGCAAGGCTGTATCTCGGGATAGCCTGGAATCACTTCGCACGCCCAGTTGAAAAAATGAGCATTATTGACATGGCCGTTATGATCGATATGCCTGCCGCCGGCCGTAAGCGTCATGACAGGTTCGAAGCCCGCAGGATCACCAAAATCCGACGGTGGAATCCCCGTCTCCAGATCAGGATAGGGCAGAGGTCGATCAAGCCTGAGATTCTGCGGCAGATGATGCTCTGGCCGTACGGGCATTCTCTTCTCGATATCGACTATGATGTAGTCGTACAGAGCACCTGCCTGTCGCATGCCGCCGGCATCTATTAGCTCTATGCAGCGCTGGGCAAAGAGACGCCGATTGCCGGCAGGCCAGGTGCGCACCAGTACTTCCTCGCCCTGCCGCGGCAATGTACCAACCTTCAGATCTATCCTCGAAAGCATCCAGGTAAATCCATGGGCATGCAGCTGTCTCTTAT
>JAOABY010000056.1 GCA_026418115.1 Spirochaetaceae bacterium
CTGCCGCACTGTTGAGCGATACACGGTCCGCGCCGGCATCAAGAAGCCTTCCTGCATCATCCAGCGAGCGAATGCCTCCTCCTATAGTGAGAGGTATGGACAGTTTCCGGCGAATGGCCTTGACGGTATCGACCAGCGTTGCCCGACCTTCCACCGTAGCGGAGATATCGAGGAATACAAGCTCATCGGCACCTTCTGTCTCATAGCGGCAGGCAAGCTCGACAGCATCGCCTGCATCCGCCAGACCTGCAAAATGCACCCCTTTCACCACTCGGCCATCCTTGAAATCAAGGCAGGGTACAATGCGCACGGCGAGTCCGGCATTCTCGGCGCTGTTGGTTTCTGAAGAAGTCGGGTTCCAGCGGCTGTGCATACCAGGCTGTACTTTATCCCACGCTGCTTCTTTCTCAAGGCTCATCCCTGGTTGCACTGCTGCTGTTGGCGTAGCTACACCAGCCCGATTCAGAAACCGTTGCACGATAGCCGCCCCCTCCCTGCCGGAGAGTTCGGGATGGAATTGCATGAGCAGGAGGAGAGGCCTTTGTGCTCCTGAACATTCCAGTGCTGCGAGAAATGGCCTGTCATAGCAGGCTGTCGCCACAAGCCAGGAAAGCTCCTCTGCTCCTGATCCTGTGACAATTGCTGCCTCGGGGCATTGCAGCCTGTTCTGTGTGAGGTCGAAAGGGATTGCGAAGCTGTTGGCAAAATACATCCAGCCTGGAACAAGCGATGCATCGGCTCGAACGATCTCTCTCTGCGGTAATGCTGTCTCATTCGCCTTTTGCCCTTGAGGCTGGTCAAGCACCGGTACCCGCTCAACCTTGATCCGGTTCCATCCGAGCTGCGGCAACGGCAGACTCTCTGAGAGCCTGCGCACCGTCCCTCGGAGAATTCCAAGCCCCTCTGTGCCGGGGCTTTCTTCACTCGCCTCGAAGAACAACTGCATGCCCAGACAGATGCCCATCGAGGGTTTCCCTGCAGCAAAGCGTTTCCGAAGTGCTTCATCAAGTCCACGGGTTCGAAGCGCCTGCATTGCTGGTCCAAAGGCTCCCACACCCGGCACAAGTGCGACGCGAGCATGTTCAACCATATCGGGTGAGTCAGCAACAGCCCATCGGACTCCAAAACGGTCAAGCATGGCCCCTGCCGAAGCAAGATTTGCCACGCCGGTATAGACCACTGCTACATCAAGCTCTGTACTACGTGTTGCTGGCATCATTGCCTTCCTTGCTGGAATCCGACCATGGGCTGCTCACTGTGAGGGAAATGCTGCCTTTCGTGCTCATTTCACTTCCCGCCGGAAATGCTGCTGGAACCAGCGCCTGGCGGAGTGCAAGTGCCAGGGATTTGGCCATTGCCTCTGCTTTGTGGTGGTCATTCTCGCCTCTCAGACAGTCCAGATGCAGAGTCATGCCGGCGCTCATTGCCAGACTTCTGAAAAAATGCGTGATGTTCTGCGTACAGAGGCTCCCTGTCATGGGCGTATCGAATTTCGCTTCTACCACTGCAGAAGGCCTTCCGGAAAAATCGACTACGGCTCGCGCGAGCGCTTCATCCAGAGGAGCATAGGCACTCCCGAAGCGCTGGATGGCACCTCGTCCCGTTCGAATTTCGGCGAGCGCCATACCAAGCACAATCGCGCAATCCTCCGCACTGTGATGGTCATCCACATCAAGATCTCCATCACAGACGAGCGTGAGCGTCCATCCGGCGTGATAGGCCAGAGTGGTAATCAGATGATCAAGAAAACCGATGCCGGTACGTATATCGATCGCACCTGGCATGAGCGCGAGTTCAGCCCAGATCCTCGTTTCTCTGCTTGCTCTCCTGATGGTTACCGATGCCGCATCTGTCTGAACTTCAATCTCCTGGGTCATGAGAGTGCCTCCCTTGGCATGATCGCTTCGGCTACGCGTCGCAGCGATTCCCGGTCACCGGGAACCGTAATGCGTACCAGCTGACTGTATCCTTCCTTTCCCGGCCATACTCGTACCAGGATGCCGCGGTCTGCCAGAGCCTTCTGAAAATCCTCTGGCCGTGTGCATTCGAGTAGCACAAAATTGCCTTCTCCTTCTGCAGTCCGCCATCCACGGGCTCTGCAGGCAGCTGCCAGCTCAGTTCTCTCTCCCTTGATTTCTTCAATATAAGAGCGCACGAGGGCGGGGTCGAGTGAGAGCGCTGCAAGTCCCGCCTCAATTGCAGGACTCGAGAGCGAGAATGGGGGCCCTGCCTCGCCAAGCCTCGCAATCATGGCCTGCATACTCTGGCTGCCTGCTATCCATCCTATTCTGAAGCCGGCTAGTCCGAACACCTTGGAAAAGCTGCCCATCACCAGGGTGGATGGCATGGCGAGGGCGTCGGCAATACTGGCCGATGTTGTGGAAAATGCCCCATAGGTAGCGTCGAAAAGAAAAAGTGTTCCATGAGCGGCACAGGTCTCTGCTATTTGCTGCGTTTCTTCTCTTGTCAGCACGGATCCTGAGGGATTGTCCGGGCTGGCCAGCACGAGGAGCGAGGGGCGTTTCCGCCGGATGGCTGCGGTGATGGCATCGATATCGAACGGCCCAAAGGGATCCTTGCGTACCGGTATGAACCGAGCTGTTGATCTCCGTGCTGCGGCCATGAACTCTACGAAACCAGGAAAGGTGCTCATTACGGAGCCGGAATGCTGGGCTACAGCGCGTATTGTTCGATCCAGAGCATCATCTGCTCCTGCAGTCGCCAGGACACTTGCCTCAGGCACCCCGAGCCAGGAAGCGAGCGCTGATCCCAGTTTCGCACGATCGGGATAGCGGCGGGCTGTCTCCGGCGTCAGGAGGGAGGCAAGTGTCATTTCGGAAAGGAGACAGCGCCCCTCATTGGCATCGAGTCTGAGCGTGGGCAATGGTATTTGCATGGGAGGTTTCTCCTTGTTTCTTCAGGGTACAAGCTGGCACATTTCCGTGACTACAATATCAGTGCCACCCCGGCGTTTGATCTCTGGTATCAGACTGGCGAGCATTTCTCGAGGTGCAGCGACCTTGACAGCAAAGGCATCACCTTTGCCAAGCGGCGCAATGGTGGGGGCTCTCAGACATGGCAGTATGGATACCAGCCCTTCGAGCAGCTCTGCTGAGATGTTCACTTCCAGCATGACGCGCCTGCGCGCCTCAAGTACGGATTTGAACAGCAGTATCAGGGCATCTGCCGCATCACGCTTGACAGGATTTGCCATTGCGGACCTGGAAGCGAAGAGCCGTGTCGAACTTGTCATGATGGTATCAACAATTGCCAGCTTGTTGGCCCGCAGCGTGGTCCCCGTCGCCGCATTATCGATGATGATATCCGCATCCTCCGGCGGGAAGACCTCGGTCGCTCCATAGGACCGCACAAATGATGCACCGGGCAGCTTTGCCGCAATCCACTGCCGTGCAATGGTTTCGTACTCGGATGCAACTATGGGCGTACGTCCGCAGACGGATGCAAGCGCTTCTGCGGAGCCTCCACAGCGCTGGAATGCTTCCGCAAGAGATTCAGGCATCGCTGCCACGATTGTTACAGGATCCAGGCCCGTATCGAGCAGTTCCACCACATCGACACCCAGTTCGCGCACCCAGTCTGCCCCGGCAAAACCGATATCGCGGCTCCCTGACGCCAGCATTTCGAGTATGTTCTGCGGCTTGAGCAGTTTTGCCTCGTAGGTGATGTGTCGTGATGCAGTGGTTGCAGGCTTCCCATTGCCGATCCGCGGTCGATACTCCCGTTCATCCACCGAGAGCGGAATACCGGCATCGTTGAAAAGCTCGACTACCTTTGCCTGCATTCTTCCCTTGGGAATGCCAATGCGAAGCTCATTGCCTCTGTCCTGTCCTTCCATCCTTCGCTCCTTTTGCGGTCCTGATCCGCCAAAAAAATGAAGCCGGCCTCATCATGCCGGCTTCAGTAAGGAACATCTGGACGTTCCCTGCAAAAAAGCCGGCTCGCGGGGAGCCGGCTTGCTGGTGTACCTGGTTTCCTGCAGGTCAACGACGCACCACATCACGGCTCCTCTTCTGGCCGTGATGATGATGGAGGCAAAACTGCTTCATCGCCGTTACGCTGCTCATGATAATCGCATCATTACAGACTTGCAGCGTTGTGTCAAGGCGGCAGGGTCTGGGCGCAGGCCCAGAGGAGAGGTATAGAAAAAGGTGAATAATAGAGAAAATGGATACTTGCGAGAGAATGAAAGTAAGGTTATGATGCACCATGACCATAAAACATCACAATCAAGGCGGTGAAATTCATGAAGTCATTGCATAGATGTGGGTTCCTGAAAATTACTGCACTCCTCGTCATGCTTGCGTATGGGATGGGAGCATATGCCCAGCAGAGCAGTAATCCTGCAAAGGATTTTCTGAAGATCACACTCAAAGGGTATCTTGTGGTACAGAGTCTCGATGCCCAGGGCAGGCCAATCGAAACCTTTCAAGAACTTCCCGACCTGGTACCTCCCGGCAGCCTCATCCAATATGAAATAACCGCATTCAATTCCTCGAAGGGATGCCCTTGTACTGATACGCTAAAAAGCCTTGCACTACTAGGAAATATACCGGAAGGCACAATCTATGTTGCCCAGTCCGCAACCCAGGGATATGAAGTATCTTTCTCCATCGACAAGGGTGCACATTTCCTGCCCTGGCCGGTCATGTATACCGTACGACTTTCTGATGGTTCAGAGGTTCAGAAAGTTGCTACGCCAGACATGATCACCCAGATACGATGGATAATCGATCTCCTGGCTCCGCAGAAGAGCATCACCGTGCACTACAGGGTACAGGTGCCGAAATGAAGGGGCATTTTCATATAAATCGCAAATGTGATGAAAAGTCATGCTGGAAGGAGGAATGCATGCGAAAGACAAGGAAGGCTCAGACAGTAGCAGTGCTTGCGCTCGTGCTGAGTCTGCTGGCTGCACTACCGGTCTTTGCAATCGGTACGCCTGCAGGCACGCAGATCAAAAACCAGGCAACCGCACAGTACAAGGATGAGCACGGGAACCTGCAGGTTTCCACATCAAATGAGGTGATCACGGTAGTCAAGCCTATCTATGGCCTGACAGTGACACCTAATGGCACGGCAGGCAGTCCCACGACTCAGACGGCGGCTGCCGGTGCAACGGTATATGTGCCATTTGTGCTTACCAATACCGGTAACGACACCGACAGCTTCAATGTGCAGGCTGTGCTGGATGGCTCGAGCACCTTCACACCCGCGAACATCAAGATCTACCTCGACACCAATGGCGATGGCGTGATTGGCCCCGGTGACACTGAAATCACCAATACCGGTGCAATCCCCGCAGATGCCCTGGTGCATCTGATCGTGGCCTACGATGTTCCCATTGGAGCGACAGCTGGTCAGTTTGCATTGGTAAATCTGATTGCAACCTCGACGAAGGACGCTACCAAGATTGACAATGACAACTACAACAAAACGACAGTAGTTGCCGATGCCGTCATGACCATCAGCAAGCAGGCCATCGCAGCCGATACAGTCTATCCCGGCAGCACGATCACTTATGTGCTCCAGGGCTCCAATACCGGAACCCAGCCAACAGCCGCACGCTCGTTCAACATCGATACGAATGGTGACGGCGTGGCAGAGGCGGTCACTGGTGTGCTGATTGCTGATCCTCTTCCCTATGGAACACATGTTACAGGCAATCCGATCTCCGATTTCGTGTACTCTGCTCCGGCTGGCGCATACAAACTGTATGGCAATGCAGCTGGGGCATGGTCGACTTCTGCGTCACAAGTCGGCACCATCACCCAAATAGGTCTGTTTGTCAGCGGCTCGCTGGAACCTGGACAGGGATTCGAGCTGCGATGGGCAGCAGTGGTGAACACTGATGCTCCCGTCGGCAATATCACCAACAGGGCAGTCGTGTACTGGAAGGATGGCACCGGTGACAGGGAAACCTGGACCAACACAACCTATACCCAGGTGAATGCCACCTATGCGGTTGCTATCGGACCCAAGAATAACCCTGAAGCTACTGGTCTGGTCGATGATCTGACTACGATCGCCAATGTGCCTGCTGGTGCAACGGTTGCATTCACAAATACCGTGAAAAACAAGGGTACCGACACCGATGTGTTCAATATCACGACAATATGGTCAGCCAACGCCATTCCTGGTGCCATCGTGAGTCTCTATAGGGCTGACGGCCTCACTCCACTGGGGGACTCGAACTCTGATGGCTATCCCGATACGGGCAGTCTGGCTCCCAATGCCGTGATTGATATCGTGGTGAAGATTACGGTGCCGTCTACGCATGCCGGCGATATGCTGAAGCATGACCTCACCATCACCGCCACTTCGACCAGAAATCCTGCCAGAACAGATACCACGGTAGATCGAATTGATACCATTACCACTGGTTTCATTGATCTCACCAACAATAATCCACAGGCAGAAACCGCGTATGGTCTCACTGGAGCTCCGGGAACCACTGTAAGCTTCCCCCTCAGAGTGACCAACTTCAATGGATTTGCAGAGACATTTGCGCTCAGCCAGACCGAGACCCTGCTGTCAGGATGGTCAGTGATGTTCTATCCCGACGTGAATAACGATGGTATTGCGGACGCCGGCGCATCTCCCATCTCCTCTACCCCAGTCGTAGATGCAGGTGCTTTCTATACCTTCGTGGCAGTCGTCTCGATACCTGCTACGCAGACGCCGTTGAGTGGTGATCCATGGGCAGCCACACCTGGCAACAGCCAGAAACTCACCTTCAAGGCGACGGGTTCTCTCTCAGGAAAGACCGATACCCAGAAAGACTGGGTCGAGGTGTCGCCGCTGTACAGCTTTATCTTCGAACCCAACCAGAACGGTATCACGACGGCTGGCGGTACTGTCTTCTATAGACATGTGCTCAAGAATATCGGCACGGTACCTCAGACATTCGGCATCCAGCTTGATTCCATGCCTCGTCCGGGCTGGACCTACATGTTCTCTGCCGATGGCATCACCTTTACACCTTCACTCAGCGGTATCAGCCTCGCAGTTGGTGCATCCAAAGAAATCATGGTAAAGGTGTTCGTCCCGTCAAGTGAAGTAGTGGGTGCCAGCGATACAGCTTCCATCAAGGCTACCAATGCGCAGAGCATGAGTGCGTCCGTGCAGGATACCACTACTGTCGTGGGTGGCAACCTCAGACTCACCAAGACGGTCACTTCCGTGAATGCTGCTGACACCGCAGTACTTGATCAGCCTGGCGACCTGCTCGTGTATGCAGTCGAGTACAAGAATCTCGGCATCAAGCAGCTGACCGAGGTGTACATCTATGATGCGATTCCGCTGCATACCGAATTCAAGGTAGGCTCCGCTACTGCAGGCGCAGAATATTCCAATGACAATGGCGTCACCTGGTCATATCTGCCAAGCGGCACCTATGATGCAAATGTGACGAACATTCGCTGGAATATCGGTGCTGTTGACGGCGGCGCCTCCGGTACGGTGAGCTTTACCGTGAGGATCAAGTAAGAGTACAACTATGGGCGCTCCTGGCGACAGGAGCGCCTTCTGCCTCATCTGGCTGGCACAGTAAGAGTAGCGATAATACCTTGCTGTGCTGGCCGTGATGTATTGAAAAAAGCTCAATGAAGAGGAAGAGAAAGCATGGATGCTGACAGAATGCTGCACCATAGGAATCAGAATACAAAACATCTTTTGTCGCATGGTACAGGGTCGATTCTGCATGCAAAAGCCAGCAGGGCATGCTTGCTCTTCTTCTTGCTCTTTACCCTTGCAGGGTTGCTCCATGCTGCTCCAACAGTAGCAGGGACAGTGATCGTCAATCGCGCCAGCGCGCTCTATGAGGTTGATGGCCAGCAGTACCGTGTGGAATCCAACCAGGTTCAGACAGTGGTCAAGCCTCTCTATGGAATATCAATCCTGCCAGATGGCACCTTTGAGGAACCCAGGGACATGTTTGCCAGCCCCGGGACAACGGTGGCGGTGCCGTATACGCTTGCAAACACTGGCAACAGCAATGATCGCTATAGTCTCTCTTTAGAGTATGATACCGCCAGCACCATGCCATTTGGTTTCATGGCAATCTATCTCGATCGGAATGGCAATGGTCTGCTCGATGCTGGCGAGCCACAGATTCAGGACACTGAGATGATCAGGCCTGAGCAGTCGATCAGTCTGCTGGTTGCCATAGAGGTGAGGAGTTTCGCGGTCGCAGGACAGTATCTTCGGTTTTCGCTCAAGGGAGTGTCGTTCAATGACTCTTCAAAGTCCGACGAAAACAACTGGGTCAGACTGACTGTCACCGGCGATTCGGTACTTGCCGTTACGAAATCAGTGTCTGCAGCGCTTGCCCGCCCTGGAGATTCGCTGACCTATGCAATACTAGTTCGGAATACAGGCAACAGCCCCGCCTATCCCCTGACAGCAAGCGACACCGACACTGATGGCAACATCACGAACATGGAGAATCCATCAGGTCTCCTGGTAAAGGACGCCATTCCTGAAGGAATACATGTCACGGGGAATCCGTCGCTTGACTTCCCTGTATCGCTGCCGCAGGGATGTATTGCACTCTATGGCTATGAGAATGGCAAGTGGTCGGTATCGGGGAATGTGACTGCATGGGGAGGGGTTGCTGCAATCCGGCAGGTCGGCATGCTTGCAGGGGAACCATTGGCTCCCGGACAGGCTCTACAGTTTTCCTGGAGAGGCATCATCGACAGCGTGCTTTCTTCGAACAGAATACGCAACAATGCAGTCGTCATATGGAATAGCGGCAATGAATCGGCTTCCGCAACTACCAATGTCGTATTCACTGAAGTCAGACAGCTGCCCTCGGTACACATCGGGCCGAAGGATAGCCCGGATGGTGCACTTTCCGGATACTATCGAACTCCTGATCCGGTGCAGGGACCCTACACCATTACGTTTGATGGAGATATTTCGGTAGCCGGCTTTGTCTCGGGAGCAGTGGAACATGCTACGAAGGTTGTGTATTTCAACACGCTGCAGAACAAGGGCTCGGCGCCGGACAGTTTCAACCTTCGTGCTCGCTGGATAGATGGGCAGGATCAGAATGCCCGCAACCAGAGGACACCCAATACGATACAAGCTGCAAGGACATTGCAGCAGGCATCGGTACGCTATTTCCGTGCTGATGGTGTAACGCCGCTGCTCGATACCGATGGCGACGGCATACCTGATACAGGGCTGCTGTCACCGGGCGCGGTTGAAACCGTGCGAGTGGAAGTGCTGATTCCATTCGGAACTCCTTCTGACGATCTGGCACATGATCTCGAAATTACCGCTTCCTCGAGCATTGACCCGCTCATATCGGATACGACGATAAACCGCATCCTCTTTTCACAAACGATGTGGATGCCTCTGCTCAAGACGGCCTCTCCAGAGGCTGAAGTGCAGCCGGGGTCGAAGATCGCCTATGTAATCAATTTTGGCAACAATGGTCCGCTGGATGCCGCGAACGCTACGCTTTTCGACATACTTCCCCAGCAGCTCGAATCGCCCGTACTGATCACCGATGGTGAGGCAAGGGGTACTCTCAATGGCCAGCCCGCTACCATTCCCGTGAGCGCTGCGTTCTCTCCTCTTGACCCGGCAGGCACCTGTGGAACCATCACATGGATTTTTCCTATTATTCCCAAAGGCTTCCAGGGATATGTCAGTTTCAGTGCAACAGTGAAAGCTGACACTCCAGATGGCACAATTATCGAGAACAAGGCTTCATTGACTGCAGCAGGCATGACGACCGCGCATTCAAATACAACCTCTACCATGGTGATGAGGCCTCACCGCCTGCTGCTCGAAAAGACCGTGGACAGAGCAGCCTCATCAAAAGGCGCGGTGATCAGCTATACACTAGTCGTGCGAAATGCAAGCGATACAACTGCAATCAGCAGTCCGCTCAGGATGACGGACAGACTGCCGGGAGGTTTCCATTATGTGCCAGGCAGCAGCGTATTGAATGGTCTGCCTTTCTCTGATCCTTCCATACAGGCGGATGGCGTTCTGGTATGGAACGATATTGGAAGCCTTTCTCCACGTGGATCACATGTTCTGGTCTACAAGGTGCAGATAGGCCCTTCAGCGAGCCCTGGCGACAAGGTGAACAGAGCGCAGGCCAGTGGCATACTGGCTACCGGCCGACTCGAGACATCCAATACAGCTTCGGCAAGCATCGTCCTGTACGAGAACCTTGCCACCAATTCCCAGACCATACTTGGCCGCGTATTCTATGACCTGGACCGGAATGGTATTGTTGATGAGGGTGAACCCGGCCTGCCGGGCGTCCGGATCTACCTCGAGAACGGCACCTATACCATTACCGACAGCCAAGGGAAATATCATTTTGAAAACGTGCCTGCCGGCACACATGTCATCAAGCTGGACAGAGGATCGCTTCCCAGGGGAGTACAGCTGCTGCCCCTGCGTCAGACCCTGGCACTTGGCGATGCAGACTCGATACTCGTGATGCTGCAGCAGAACGAGTTGTATAAAGCCAATTTTGCCGTGCAGGCTGTACAGCCGGCAGCCGAAGAAAATGATCTTGCAAGAACCGGAGCCGATCTGGCAAAGGCACCAGAACCTGCTCTCGAAGCGCTCTATGCCGCATTGCGCTATTCCAGAGAGCCTTCTGAAAATAATCTGGATGAGCATCTTGTCAGAGTAAGGATTGACAAGGCGGCCGCCGGCCCGCTGAGCAATGTATACCTTGTGATACTGCCGTCCCTTGCGACGGGAGCAACACTGAATCCTCAGGGAAGCGCAAGCCTGTCCAATCCACTCGCTTCGACTGAGGACCTTACGAGTCTGATAGATCCCCTCTCTATCCATGTTGACCATACCCTCCCGGAAGCTGTATTCCCCTTTGACCAATTGCTGTGGATCCGTCTTCCTGAGCAGCGGTCGGTCATTGATCCTCATGCCTATGACAGCAAGGGTGGTCAGGAAAAGGTACCAGCCAATGCGCAGGGCCAGACCATCGAGGTGCACTACCTGGCATGGAAAAATCTCACGCTCCAGCATTTCCTTGTTGGGTTGAACGCTGCAGGGACGGTGACAGTGATCAGCGACACCAGAACCGAAGCCTCGTCGGTGCTTGCAAGAGAACGGAGATCCCAGCTGGTTGATGGCTATCGAAAGATACAGCCTGAAGCTGCGGATGCACCGCTGCAGGATTCTGACTTGCAACCCAGAATAGTGAGGCCAGGCATACAGGCTCCCCGAGAGGGAGATACGTTCTGGTTCAGGGATAAGATCACCATACAGACAGCCTCACCGGTCAATGCCGCTACGATCCTCACCGTCAATGGCCAGCAGATCAGCCAGAACCAGATAGGCCGACAGTCACTGGAT
>JAOABY010000057.1 GCA_026418115.1 Spirochaetaceae bacterium
CCTGCATGGTATCGGTTCCTACCGTATCGATATTTTGAACAGTAGCCCGCTCACCGATGAGTACAGCCGGCACACCCAGGTTCCTGATGAGCTCGAGGTTGTCAGTGACGCTGTTCAGAATAACCCCGTCAAATCGGGACATTCGCGCAAGCTCGTAGTAGCGCGATTCTCGTTCTTCCGACCAGTAGGTACTTCCGAGCACAACCGAGTACCCTGCAGGTTCGAGCTGGTCCTGGATTGCCTTGGCGATCTCCGACCAGAAGGGGTTTGCAACATCGGGTATCATGACAAGGACCATGTAGGTTTTTCGCGTTCTCAGGCCAGCAGCTATGCTGTTCTTGCGATACCCCAGCTGCTCGATGGCACGATTCACCTTTTCGAGCGTTTCCGAACTCACCGAACCGCCACGGTCGGAGATGACCCTGGAAACGGTACTTTTGGAAACACCCGCGAGCCGGGCGACTTCCAGTATGCTGATCTTATTCTGGTTCATATTGGGAACGTTCCCAATTGAATTCTAAAACAGTTTTTCAATTTTGGCAAGACACAAGTGGGAACGTTCCCGCACAATGTTTGTTTGCAGAATTGCTCATGCTATGGCATGGGAAATAGTGTGTCGTGACTCAAGCATTATCCAGTGTTTGCGCCTACTTCCCCAGCAGTTGTGAATATGGCCGGGGCTCAATCGCCGAGGCGGGCACGCCACAGGCTTCGAGGACGGAGTACAGCCGCTGTTTTGCGGCAAGAGTCTGCGCGCGGTCGGGGCTGTCACACACGCACTCGACCTCCAGGAAGCAGCCGAGTGGTTCGACATCTACCACTTCGGCGATGAGGCCATCATCGCTCTCCCAGCGGGTGCCACGCTTGCGCTTTGCATAGACAAAGCGTGCGTTGAGCTTGGTCATGAATTTGCGAAATGCTTCTTCGTTGTCAATGCCGAATTCGTATTCCTGATTTATTTCCACTGCGCCGTCGACGGTCTTTTCCTTGAAGGTGACCACCCGGCGGGCTGGACCTGCGTTTCCGTCGGGACCTGCCGCATCGCCAGCAGCCGGCGAGCCCTCGACTCGTATTCTGAACCGGAAGGAAACCGGCACCGATGCATGCAGATAGGATACGGCCCAATATTCATCCTGCTTGTCGATGGTACCGGCAAAATGCATGCGGCGCGAGAGGGCTGCCTCCACGCTCGCGCGATCCGTGATGCGCGCTTTCAGCTCGATTTCAACCATCGCGCCGCTCCTTTTCCGGGCTTGAGCCGATAGGGATCTACTGCTGCAGTACCGAAGAATCGTAGCCTTCTGGCGGCAGGTAACCCAGCAGCTCGATGCAGGTTGCCGCCAGGCTCGAAATGCCGAAGCCCTCCCGCAGCTCTTTGCGATACTCTCCCTTATACTCGGGATCATAGATCACACAGGGCACGGGATTGAGCGAATGGCTTGTCTTGGCCTTGGGCTGACCATCGCTATCGAGCACCACCTTGCCGGTTTTCTTGTCGTGCTCATACATGTCGTCGGAGTTGCCATGATCTGCTGACAGCACGAGGATGCCGCCTGCCTTGGCTACAGCCTGTGCCAGGCGTCCGAGCTGGATGTCCATGGCCTCCATGCCGCAGACCACCGCCTGGAACACGCCAGTGTGTCCTACCATGTCGCCATTGGGATAGTTGAGGCGGATGAATGCGTACTCGCCCGATTCGATTGCGGCAATCACCCGGTCCGTAATCTCAGCGCACTTCATCCAGGGACGCTGCTCGAACGGCACGCGGTCGCTGGGGATTTCGATGTAGTCTTCCAGCGTTTCCGAGAACTTGCCGGAGCGGTTGCCATTGAAGAAATAGGTCACGTGGCCGTATTTCTGGGTTTCCGAAATGGCAAGCGTCTTCAGTCCCGTAGCGGCGAGGTATTCGCCCATGGTGCGATCGATCGCAGGAGGCGACACAAGGTAGTTCGTCGGCACCTGCAGATCGCCATCATACTGCATCATGCCGGCGTAGTAGACCTTTGGCCGCACTACTCTGTCGAACTTGTCGAACTGGTCCTGCTCGAAAGCAGCGGTGATCTCAAGCGCGCGGTCTCCACGGAAATTGAAGAACACTACGGAATCGCCGTCCCTGATGGTACCTACGGGCTCACCATGCTCCTCGATGACAAATTCTGGAATGTCCTGATCAATGATGCCTGGCTTTTCCTCGCGGTAGGTGCGGATCGCTTCCTCGGCGCTTGCAAAGCGGCGGCCTATGCCGCGCACGTGGCAGTCCCAGCCGCGCTTGACCATCTGCCAGTTGGCGCCATAGCGGTCCATGGTGATGTACTGGCGCCCTCCACCCGAGGCAATGCGATAATCGACACCGCCTGCGTTCAGCTCGGCGAGAAACTGCTCAAAGGGAAGTACATAGTCCAGCGCACTCTGGGAGCCCACATCGCGGCCATCGAGGAGAATGTGGATGCGCGCCTTTTTGACACCTTCCTGCGCTGCGCGGCGCAGCATCGCCTTGATATGATCGATATGTGAATGGACATTGCCGTCGGAAAAAAGCCCTATGAAGTGGAGTGTGCCACCGTGCTGCTGCACATTGGCGATCAGTTCATGCCAGACGCGGCCTTCGAACATCGCACCGGTCTCAATGGAGAGATTCACCAGGCGGGCTCCCTGGGCAAAGACGCGTCCGCAGCCGATGGCGTTGTGTCCCACTTCCGAGTTCCCCATATCATCATCTGAAGGAAGCCCGACAGCGGTGCCATGTGCCTTGAGTTTCGTCACCGGGCAGGATGCCTCGAGCGCGCGGAAATGGCGCATGTCTGCTGCCTGTACCGCATCTCCATCTTTATACTGTCCATAACCGACGCCGTCCATGATGACAAGGACGACAGGCCCTCTGCGCCCTTTCCAGGCGGTATTCCTGCTGAGAGGTGCAACCATGGTGTACTCCCTTTGTTCACTCGCCAAAGTATTCAATCAGCGTGTCTACACCGATTCCCTTGATCTTTTCCTCGTAATTGAGGAAGGGCAGACCGACTACCGAGAAAGCACGTACAGGTACAGCACCCGAACGCTGCAACATGTCGATCGTCGCGTTGATGGTGCCGCCCGTGGCTATGAGATCATCGACAATGAGAAATCGCGCTCCCGGCTTGATGTCCTCGACATGCATCTCGAGCACGGCTGAGCCATACTCAAGCTCATAGGAACAGGAGATCGTCTTGCCAGGCAGCTTGCCCTTTTTCCGTACCAGCAGGAGAGGCAGACCCCTCTTGTAGCAGAACGGCGCGGCAAAGATGAAGCCGCGCGATTCGATGGCTGCGACTGCATCAATTTCGAGATCCCTGTAGAGCTTGAGCATGGTATTGATACAGTATGAAAAGGCATCAGGGTTCGCCAGAATGCTGGTGATATCGTAGAACAGAATGCCGGGTTTTGGAAAATCAGGCACCTTCCGGATTGCATCATCAAGATTGAAGCCTTCTTCCGGAAAACCAGTCTCTTGCATGTGCTCCATAAGTCAGCCTCATGGTACGGGAATTGTCGTGCCACCATTGAAAGGTTGCAGCGAATTATAGCCAAAACGCATCAATATGTATACAGCATCATGCAGGCGGTTGCCTTCTGCATCGGAAAGGCCCCTCATGGCAGCAGAATGCTGATCACGCCGAGTGTGAGGCTCAATCCTGCTGCGATACCCAGTTTCAACCATTGTTCCGCATTGGTAAGGGGTTCCGAGTATGCCGACTTGAATGGCCAGGGCGCGTATGCGGGATCAAAGCCATTGCTCACATAACGGCTCAGATCGAGCGCAAAGCCTGTATAGAAATAGGCAAAGGGAAAGATTCCTGCAGCAAGCACGCCGGCCCGAACGACCGGCGTTTCTTTCCAGGGGAGCGCTATGGTGGTACTGACAGCGCCCGGAATGGAGGCAGAAGCGGGCGCAGTTCCGGTTTCTGCCGGGTTTGGCGCCTCGGTTGGAGGCTGGGTGCCAGGTTCAGGCAGCACACCTGGAGTCGTGCCAGGAGGTGTCTCTGAAATTGGCGTCGTACCCGGTGGCAGTCCTGGCACAGAAGTCCCCTGCTGTGCAGCTGCTGCTGTCAGGAGTACCAGGAACATCATGAAAACAGCAAGTGCTCGTTTCATGTCGGTATGCTCAGATTCTGGGGCCGAATATGGCTGTGCCAATGCGCACAAGGGTCGAGCCTTCCTCGATGGCCAGCTCAAAATCGTTGCTCATGCCCATGGAAAGCCCCTCACAGCCCAGCTCTGGAAAACGGCCACGCACCAGTTCACGAGCCTTCCTGAGCATGCCGAACGAAGCCCGCACAGGGACTGGGTCGTCGGTGAAAGGAGCCATGGTCATCAATCCTTCCAGCCTCACCAGCTTTGCGCAGAGTGTGCTCCGAATCCGGTATTCTGCAAGCAGTTCGCAGGCATGCAGAAGGGCATCGGTATCGGGAAAGCCTGATTTTGATTCCTCGCCAGTGTGCAGCTCGAAATAGAGCGCAAGAGGGAAGAGCCTCCGCTCGAGTCGGACAAGGATCGCCTCCAGAAGCTCCGTCGAATCCACACTCTGGATAGCATCGAAGAGGTCGAGCGACTTGTTGACCTTGTTCTTCTGCAGGATGCCAATCATGTGGAGTCTGGCATCCGGCATGTGCTGCCGAAAATCTGTATACTTGTCAGAGGCTTCCTGCACACGGTTCTCTCCGAAAAGCCGCAGACCGGCATCGTAGGCCGCTCTGACAGATTCCAGAGGATGGAACTTTGTCACCGCCAGCAGGGCAATGTCCGCAGGATTCCTGCCAGCCTTGATGGCGGCTGTCTCCATGCGCTCCCTGATTCTGGTGATGTTGTCGCGTATGATGGTCGCACGCGAAGAATCCTCTTGATGCTCCAGCATGTCTAGTATCCTACCAGCAGCAGGCTCTCTGCGCAAGCAAAGCCGGAAGCGCGGAAAATGCCTACCTTATCATGAGAATATAGCGTTGTGCAGTTGCATTTCCCTTACGGTCTTCAACAATGATCTCAAGTTCACGCCTTCCCCGCATGAGCTGGAGTGTCCCGATCCTGTAGGTGCCGGCAGGCCTGGCCAGTGTTGCCGAGGGGGGATCAGCGCCGAGAAATGAGAGCCCGTTCTCGAAAGCCCGCGCCATGGCAAAATTCACATCCAGTATCGTGGAACCATCGAGCCTTGCAACAAATCGATAGGGAGCAACCTGCTGGGCCGCAGCCGGTGACAGTCTGTCCCACGATTGCACCAGAAGCTCATAGGTAGCCTGAGCAAGCTCAGTCATCGGAGGCGTACGGCCTTTTGCCTCGGTGAGAGGAACAGGGCTGGATCCCTTGCGCACAAGCTGCACCTCGCCAATCGCTGGAGAAACGGTATCTGCCTGCCAGGAAACAAGCCGACACGGATCGAGCCAGATACGCTGGTGCGTATCGAACAGCCTTACTTCACTGGATCTGGCTGCTCCTTCTCCCTCCGATGCAGCCCGCAGTGATTTCCCTTTTGCGAGCTTGGCTTCCTGTAGCATTTTTTCAGTAAGAAACGCGCTGTCAAGGCCGGCGATCATGCCGAGAAATCCATCGGCATCCATTACAGCCAGCATGCCGCCCAGCGGGTAGGAAAATACGCTCGCCGGTGCCGATGCCTGTGCATACACTATGGCTCCGCTCATTGGGGCTACAGTCATGCCATCGCTGACAGCCAGCAGTGTGCCCGATGCGGGGAACAGCCCTCCCATGGATCCACCCAGTACCAGCGCGGTTCTTGAGGGGGAGGTCTGTGTCTGAGCTGCCGCCTGACGCTGCAGCAGGGTGCCAAAGGGGATGAGCACGTCTTTGGGTGCTATCTGAAAATCAAGACTCGAGACCGTCATGGCTGCAAGCAGGCAGCAGGCACATAGCAGATGTCGCTTCATGGCCGCACCTCTCGAATCAGCTGTATGCCGGATGCTCCTGCAATCGCGACAACATCTCCAGCAGCAACCACCGATTCAGCATTTTCATAGACCGCAACTCTCGACCCATTGCGGAAGAGCATGACTCTGGATGCACGACCAGGCTCGCCAGGTCGTGCAAGTATCGCAATCATGTTGCTGCCGACTCTGCCGGATACATGGCAGGAATAGCCTTGCTCGATCGGTATGTTGTTTGCAATACCATCACGAATGCCAATGTACCAGAGCTCACTGCCTCGCGCGACCAGGGCGTGCGAAGCATCTTCCGCAATTGCCATGGACACCTGCAGTGGCATGCTGGTGCTCATCTGGAGTGAGGTTACATTGCGATAGCCTTGCCCTTCTCTCCTGTATATCTCGACCTTCTGAGGGATACCCCTTACCACGAGCAGAATGCCCGCTGACTTGTCAAGGGCGCAGCCATAAATGGGACCTTGCACAACTGGAACAATGCATGCCAGACCCTTCCCTTCACTATCGAGTATCCAGAGCGTGCCATCCAGTGCCCCAACTGCCACTCTGCCTTCTGCAGCATCGAAAGCAGTGATGATCATGGGAAATTCACGCTCCCAGAGAAGCTGGCCCTGCGCGTCGAGCTCACCCAGCGCTATCTGATCGGATCTCAGTACAAATCGTCGACTGGCCAGCGCTCGTGGATAGGCAGAGGCTCTCACGATCTGGGCTGAGCTGCTGCCAGGAGTACCCATGGTCCACTCTTTGCCTGCAAGGTCATGAATGATCCAGCCATTGCTGTCGATGACCACTCTTCCTTTATAGGTCTGAGCATAGGCAGCAGCGCCTGAGGGATCGATATAGCCAAAGTAGGATTCAGTCACAAAAGGCAGGGTTCTTGCCATCTGAGGGGGCATGGCCTCGAGTGGCTGTATTCTTTCTCGTGGAAGCATTGCACTCGTGACAAACCTTACCGGCGCCCGTGCAGGGCGTACACTGGCAAGTGCCACCACCAATGCGATAATGAGTGCAAAAATCAGGAAACGGGATCGTTTCATCGGCCTTGATGGTGCACTGCGAATCGCCGGCCGTCAATATGGGCCTGCCCTGCCCTGTTCCGAATTCGCCTGTGCTTTCTCGTGGCAGCCATTTTGGATATACTTGTAACGAAGGATATTGCAATGCAGCACGATATCGCATCTCTGTTCGGGCTTGCGCTCGATGCCTGCTCACGCAGTTATGCTCCCTATTCGCGGTTCAGAGTCGGAGCGGCTCTTGTGGCTGATGACGGAACGGTATTCACGGGTGTGAATGTAGAGAACCGCTCGTTCGGTCTGACTATCTGTGCGGAGCGCGCTGCGGTAGCATCAGCGGTGGCTGCCGGAAAAACCCATTTCAAGACCCTGGTAATCGCTACTCCAGACGCCAGTTATCCGGTGAGCCCATGCGGAGCATGCAGACAGGTGATCAGCGAATTCATGGAGCCCGAGGATAGTGTGGTTTTCGGCAACAGTATTGATTCGCTGGTATCGGTAAAGGTGGGTGAGCTCTTCCCGCATGATGCCCTGCACGATCTGGCGCATCGCGAGCATCAATCCTGACGGCGCAGGTTCTCAGGCACGTGCGACCGGCCCAGGACGTTCAGGTTCTTGCAGCGTCCGCATCCCGAGCTGCATCAGCTGACTGGGCGTGGTGCAGCATTGCTGAGCAATTCGGCAGCATGTCGTCGCGAGGTGTCGCTCTCGGCCGAACCCGAGAGCATCCTCGCGATTTCTTCTTCACGATCGGCACCTTCCAGCATTGTTACTGAAGTGATGGTGCGCCCCTCTACGACTGTCTTGGCGACCCTATACTGGACATCTGCCTGGGCTGCAATCGTCGCAAGATGCGTGACACAGAGAACCTGGCGGCAGCCGCCAAGCTGGCGCAAATATTCACCAACCGCATTGCCGACCTGCCCGCCGATGCCGCTGTCTATTTCATCAAACACCAGTGTCTGCACAATATCATGTTCCGCAAAGACAGACTTGAGCGCGAGCGCGATGCGCGACAGCTCTCCGCCGGAGGCAATCTTTATCAACGGTTTTGCGGGCTCTCCGGGATTCGGAGCGATCTGAAAGGCGACGGCATCGAAACCACGCGGCCCTATCAGATAGGCACCCCGCTCATCTTTGCGGCGTTCAACGTGCACGGTGAACCGCGCCTCAGGCATGCCAAGGCGGCGAAGCACGGGCTGCACACGGGATGCCAGCAGTTTACCTGCCTCCATGCGGCGTTCCGAGAGTTCCCCTGCGGCAGCAAGCATGGTTTCCTTCAGCTCTCTGAGACGCCCTTCGAGTGCCTGAACATGTTCGTCCGCATGTGCCAGCAAGGCCGCCTTCTGTTTCGCCTGCTCAAGCCTGGTCAGGACATCTTTCAGCTCAGGACCATACTTTCGTTTCAGACGCTGCAGTTCCGCCAGCCTGGTGCCGATTGCCTCGAGCCGTACGGGATCGAAGCGCAGCTGGCGTCGGTACGCTGCGATTGAGGTGGCGATATCCTCGGCCTCGTAGTAGAGAGCGCCGAGTCGATCAGTCATGTCAGCAAGCGAAGCGTCAATGGTTCGGGCAGCCTCTAGTGCAACCCTGATGCGCTTGAGCCCGTGGAGCAGCGAGTGTTCATCCTGTCCAGAGAGGATGCCGTCAGCGTCTGAGATTGCCGCATAGAGCTTCTCATACTGTGAAAGTTTGCGTTCCTCGTCCTGGAGCTCGATATCCTCGCCATCACGAGGTTTTGCAGCAGAAATCTCTCGAATGACAAACTGAAGGTAATCCAGTTCCTGTATGCGCTTTTCTTTCGCCTCCAGGAGCGCACGATATTCGGCAAGGGTTTTCTTCCATTCGGCATGCATGCTGCTGAAACGCTGACGCAGAGGCTCCAGCCCTGCAAATGCGTCGAGCATGTCGCCGTGGGCGTCGGCATCAAGCAAGCGCTGATGCTCATGCTGCCCGTGAATGTCGACAAGATAGCTGGAGAATTCAGCCAGCTCGCCCCTTGAAACGGGACGGTCCTGAATCCATGCGAGACCTCTTCCATTCTGCCTGAAATTCCTTCTGAGCAAAACGGAGCTGCCTTCTTCCGGCTGTATTTCCTTCTCATTCAGCCAGCGCTGGGCTTCCTCGCAGTCATTGATGGAGAACAGACCGGCGACAGAGCATTCCTGTGCTCCTTCACGGATCAGGCTGCTGTCTGCCCGCCCTCCGAGCAGGAAGCCAAGCGCGTCCACTATGAGCGACTTGCCTGCACCTGTCTCGCCAGAAAACACTGTCATGCCGCGACTGAAATCGATATCCACCGATTCGAGTATAGCAAAATTGCGGACCGACAGATGTTCAAGCATCGCTTCCCCCGGACCAGCCAAGCTTGGAGCGCAGAGCGTGGAAAAATGCGTTGCCACCCGGCACGACGAGCAGCACATCCCTCACATGGCGTGACAGCAGGACACTGTCGCCTTTGCAGAGCGGGAGCATCTCCTGGCCATCTACTGTGAGCAGGGCTCCCATGCGCCTGGTCTCTTCTATGGTAATCTCAATAGGCATGTCGCCTGGGACGAGCAGAGGGCGGGATGCGAGAGTGAAGGGACAGATAGGGTTGATGATGATTGCCGACATTTCGGGGTAGACAGCAGGCCCGCCAGCCGCAAGGTTATAGGCTGTGGAACCGGTAGGAGTTGCCGCGATGAGCCCGTCTGCGCGGTAGTTGCCAAAGCATTCGCCATTGATGGAGAGGCACATGCGAATCATGCGCGCATTCCCTTCGGAAGAAACCACCACGTCATTGAGCGCATGGCCATGGTAGAGTTTTTCCTGGCCTCGATAGGCTTCCACGGCAAGCATGAGCCTTCTGGAGAATCCAAGCATGCCGGAAGACCAGAGATCGAATGTCTCCAGCCATGTTTCGCGCCGGTTGGAAGCGATGAATCCCAGAGTGCCCAAGTTTACCGGGAGAATGGGGACACCAAGAGGACCTGCAATGCGCGCCGCCCAAAGGAGAGTTCCATCTCCGCCAAGACTTATGACCAGGCGATGGGCGGCAACATCAGGCTTGGTAGCCGGGTGGCCGCGGAAGGCAAATATTTCGGCATTCCAGCCCCTGGCCTGGACATGCTGTTGTACCTGGACAGATTGCTCTTCCGCATCAGCCTTTTCCAGATTGGCGACAATCAGAATCGAATCAGCCATGTCCGGGCTCCTAGGGCAGCGTCGCGAGCACCTTGCCCACCTTCTCTACCTCCTCGTTGGTCATGGTATGATGCAGTGGGAACAGCAGGCTGCGCAATGCCAGATCACGTGCCGTCGCATATGAGGTACTGGCTTCGCTGTCGGTGAGCACTATCGAATCGGCAAAGGCCAGTACGGTATGCACGCCATGCTGGCGTGCATATTGCATCACTTCCTTTGAGGCACCTTCTACCAGCAGAGGCAGGGCATAGAGGGAGAGCGGTTCATCAGGTGCTGAAAGCAGGGTATGCCTTGATTTTCTTGCCTGTGCCATGAGTTTTTCTGCAATGGCTGCCCTTCTCTCCATGACGGCCTTGTACGACTTGATTTGAGAGACACCAAGGGCTGCATTGTAGTCCGTCATCTTCACCACTTTCGGCAGACGTTCCTCAAGAGATCGGAGGACCGAGACTTCCCGTTTGCCGTATGTAGCAAGCATGCAGCCTCCTCCGGTGGTGACAGGGGCATCATCCTCAAACGAAAGCAGGACGAGATTCGACTTTTTCCCAGGAGTTTCACTTTCAGGCTCCAGCAGCCATATTTGTGAAAGATCTTCTATTGTCAAAATACCTGTTGCACGCAAGTCTTCTGGTGGCAATCTGCCCAGTGCATCGTACAGGATACAGGCTCGAGCTCCAGCCGAAAGCATTGCATCCTTTGATGGATGCAGGGTCTCGCGTGTCACATCGAGCACCGCTGGCTCATAGCCGGCTTCCTGCACAATCTCGACATGCCAGGCGGGAGCAAGCGCAGAAATGGCGATTCTGTCGCCTTTTCGCAATCCCATGGTTGAGAGTCCCTGTTGCAAGGCGATTGCTGGACTGCGAAAAGGAATGGCATATTCCAGCCCGAACACTTCTTTTGCAACTTTGGAAAGTCTCTCACTGTATTCTCCTGGGCCTACGGCATCCTCCACCATTCTGCCGAGTACGAGATCCATGTCCTTGCGCGTAATATAGTAAGAGAATACGTTGATCATTGCGGGTATAGTAGCATTCCAGCCAAGACGGCACAAGGTGAGTTGCCGTGTGAGTCGTCATCGTGTCTCTGCAAAGGCTGTCGATCTTTCCTGGCTTTCAGATGTGTCGGTTTCCGGTGCAGCTCTGTGGTGCGGGCAGGTGGTGAGGGGTGCGTGAGGTGGTGGAGGCGTGGTGTGTGGGGGAAAATAAAAAACCTGGCGACGACCTACTCTCCCGCGATATGC
>JAOABY010000058.1 GCA_026418115.1 Spirochaetaceae bacterium
TATAAGAGACAGCGCTGTATGAGAGCGGGGCTGTCATTCCCCTCAACATGGGTGTGGACCTGAGCGCGCCTGAGTTTGGCCAGAAACTGGCACAGGGCCTGCGTTTCCTCATCCAGCACGAGGGGCCCTACCTGCTGCACTGTACCGAGGGCAAGGACCGTGCGGGCTTTGTGAGTGCGGTGCTCGAAGCGCTCATGGGCGCGCGGCTCGATGAAATCGTGCGCGATTACATGCTGAGCTACGAGTACTACTACAACGTCAAGAAAGGCACGGACCAGTACCAGGCAATCGCTACGTCCAACATTGTCGCGTCGGTGACCACGGTGCTGTGTGGTCTGCCCAAAGGCAGCAGTCTCGAAGGGGTGGATCTTACCGCCTGTGCGGAGCGCTATCTGCAGTCCATCGGGCTCAGTGCTGACGAGATAGCGGCGCTCAGGGGCAAGCTTTCCGCTGTTGCCATGCCACGGGCGCCCATCGTCACTGGTACGGTAGCCCAGATTGAGAAGTACGGGCACGCGCTTACCGATATCACCATCGCGGACTTCAATGCCCAGAGCTACCGGTTCGGCGACATGCTGACGGTGATCTTCAACAACGGGTTTGTGCTTGAAGCGCCATACCTCGATGGCTACCTCGTGAATGCAGGTGATCCGCTGGTTCGGGCGTACCCCGGCCACACCAACATTGGTATCTGCATTAACTACGGCAAGCTGAACCAGATTGCGCAGATCGATGTCGGCTCTACCTTCACCATCATGATGAGCCAGCCGGGCGGATATCTGTCGCAGTACGAAATCCGCAAGCTGACCCGCACCAACAAGCGTGAAGACTACGCCAGCGACGAGGTGTTCGCCAATTTCCGCGCCATTGAGATCGGACACATTGCACCTGGTACGCTGTACCGCTCGTCCAGCCCGATCGACAACCAGCTCGGGCGGGCAGCATGGGCGGACGCGCTCATCAGCAAGGCAGGCGTCGCCACGGTGGTGAATTTCTCCGATGCTGCGGACAACATGAAGAACTACCTGGCAGCAAAGGATTTTGCTTCTCCCTACTATGCAGAGCTGGCAGCAAAGGGGCAGGTGATCTTCCTCAACATGAATCTGGCATATGCCAGCGACGAGTTCCGTGCCAATGTGGTGAAGGGGCTCGTATTCATGGCAACACATGACGGTCCGTACCTCATCCACTGCACCGAAGGCAAGGACCGTACCGGGTTTGTGGCCGCCCTGCTCGAGGCGCTCATGGGCGCGCGGCTCGAGGACATCCTCGCTGACTACATGCAGAGCTACGTCAACTACTACAGGGTTGAGCCCGGCACCGAGAAGTACCGGCTGATCGCGGAGGATGTGCGCGGCATGCTCAAGGTGATTACCGGGGCGGCCGACCTCGAGAAGGCCGATCTTGCGGCGGGGGCGCGCGCATATCTGCTGGCGGGCGGCATGAAGCTTGAGCAGCTCGAGGCGCTGGTGGCGAAGCTGTCAAGAAAATAGGTGTCGAGCTCAGTCACGAGTGTGCTGCAAGGCGCAGGCCGGCTTCCCGTATGCTGGGGGGCCGGCCTGTTGCTTTTATGCAGCATCGTAAGGCTGACGAAGCGGTTCCCTCACAAGGGATCCTTTCTTATAGATCGTCTTCTGAAAGCACCCGGATTCCGTGGCTTTTGAGGAGTTCGGCCGTCACTCCATCGCCTGGCTGCAGCCTTCCGGAGAATGTTCCATCATGGATCAGACCGCATCCACAGGAGGGGCTGCGCTGTTTGAGAATCGCGGTGGTGGCGCCATACAGCTCTGCAATGCGCAGTACCTCTTCCGCACCTCGTACAAACTGCTCGGTAACATCACGCCCTGATGCTGTGAACACCTGATTGCCGCTTCGTTCGCAGGGCTCGCGGGGTGTCGGCAGACCTCCAAGCTGTTCGGGGCAGATGGGAATCAGGATTGCATCCGCACAGAGGGAGAGCACCTTGCTGTCTGGCGCTCCTGCTCCGTCATACCGGCATCTGATCCCGAGAAGGCAGGCGCTGCAGAGCATGATGGTCATAGCGCTATCGTACCTCAGAATCGGGGAGGGGGATACTGCCCATGCGGTACCATGCCGGGGCGCTTCCTGAAGCATTCCCAAGGGGCATTGCTGCGCGCGCCTCGACTCTGCACTACAATGCAGTGGAGGCAATGGAATGGAAGATACCGCCAAGTCCGACAGAAGCAGAGTTCGAATGTACCGGATGCCGTTCGGCACAGTCTATCCGCTCTATGTCCAGAAGGCCGAACGCAAGGGCCGCACCCGTGCCGAAGTCGATGAGATCATCCGCTGGCTCACGGGCTACAGTCAGGCTGACATTGAGCGATGCATCCAGGAAGGCACCACCCTGGAAGGCTTCTTCAGAGCTGCCCCATGCATCAATCCCGGCGCGTCGCTGGTCACGGGCGCGATCTGCGGCATCCGTGTCGAGACAATCGAGGATCCCATCATCAGGCTGATCAGGACGCTCGACAGGCTCATTGATGAGCTTGCCCGGGGACGTCCGATGGAAAAGATCCTGAGGCAGCGTCCATCATGACTGCGCCGCTGGTCTGGCTACTTGAGGGAGAACCGTGGGTTGTCTACCGAACGCGCCGTGATCTGCTCAGGCAGGATGAGCAGGAGGCGACAGTATGTGCCGCGCGTCGTGCCATGCTGGAGGATGGGCGTATCAAGGCTCTGCTCGGCGAGCTGCGAGAGCACCCGGATGCCATCCTGTCGAGTCACAAGAGCGCAGGACAGCCCTTCCGCAAGCTCAATGTTCTGGCCGATCTTGGGATGGTGGCGACTGATCCCGGCATGGAACCCATTATAGACAATGTGTTGGCGCATCAGTCACGGGAAGGGCCGTTCCAGCTCCCCATGATGATCAGCCCAGCACATGGAGGAACTGGGACAGCGACTTTGGCATGGGCGCTCTGTGATGCACCGCTGCTGGTGCGTGCCCTGGCGTGCTATGGGCTTGGTGAGGAGCCTCGGGTACAGGCCGCAGCCCGGTATCTTGTGGGGTTTGGACAGGATTACGGATACCCCTGTGTGGTGAGCAAAGAACTTGGGTCATTCAGGGGGCCTGGTCGCAAGCATGATCCTTGCCCCTATGCTACGCTGGTCATGCTTAAAATGATGATTGCGTTTCCTTCTCTGCTCGACAGCGTTGAAGCACATGCGGCGGCAGAGTGTCTGCTGCGCCTCTGGCATGAGAGACGAACACAGCATCCCTACATGTTCTACATGGGTACGGATTTCTGCGCACTCAAGGTGCCATTCGTCTGGTATGACCTCCTGCATGTGCTCGAGGTGCTTTCACAGTGTACCTGGCTGCAAGCCGACCCGCGGCTGCAGGATATGGGCGGCATCCTCAGGGGCAAGGCTGATTCTGAAGGTCGCTTCACCGCCGACTCCGTGTGGATGGCGTGGAAGGACTGGGAATTCGGTCAGAAAAAACAGCCTTCCCGTTGGCTGACACTGCTCGCCTGGCGCATACTTCAGCGCCTTATCTGAACGCCCGCAGCGCGTTGAGCACGGCGAGCAGAGCAACGCCGGCATCTGCCAGCACTCCCTCCCACATGCTGGCCTGCCCCAGGGCGCCCAGCACGAGCACCGCCACCTTGACTCCCAGCGCACCGAGAATGTTCTGCCACACGATGCGGCGGGTGGCGCGCGCCCGGTCGATGGCCTCCGGAATGCGGCGAAGATCGTCGGTCATGAGGACGACCTCAGCCTGCTCGAGCGCCAGATCTGAGCCGCGCTGTCCCATCGCAATGCCGACATCGGAGCGGGCGAGCACGGGGCCGTCGTTGATGCCATCGCCCACAAAGGCAACCCCTCCCCGGGGCTCCTGCTGCATGAGCTGTTCGAGCGTGCGCAGTTTGTCCTCGGGCAGCTGGCTGTGGTACACGGTCTCGATGCCAGCGGACGCTGCAGCTCGGGTGGCCGGCTGCTCGCTGTCGCCGGTAAAGAGGGCGATGGTCTGTACGCCGCGCTGCTTCAATGCGTGCACGACCTCGGGCGCTTCGTGCTTGAGCTGGTCTTCCAGATGGACGCTGCCTGCGAGTTCACCCGCGATGGCGACATGCACGAGGGTCGTATCGGCGCTGGTGCAGGTGTGGGGTATTTCCTTGAGATGGAGGAGGCGGTCGTTGCCGGCGATGATTTCGGTGCCGTGGCGGGTGACGGAGCTGCCATGACCCGGGATTTCGTGGAACGAGCCTTCATCATAGGCAATGGGCTTGCCACCCTGCACGTGCCAGTGCTCCTGAATGGCGCGCGAGAGGGGGTGGTTGGAATGTACGGTAGCGGCAGCAGCGTAGGCAAGCAGGTCGTCTGCGGTATGGGGATCCTTCGGTTCGAGGGCGGTCACCTTGAAGCTGCCGCTCGTGAGCGTGCCGGTCTTGTCGAAGGCGATGGTCTTGAGGTGCACGAGCGAGTCCAGCACCGCTGCTCCCTTGATGAGGATACCCCGACGCGCGGCGCCGCCGAGCCCTGCGAAGTAGGTGAGCGGGACGCTCAGCACAAAGGCGCAGGGGCAGGAGATCACGAGCAGCACGAGGGCGCGGTAGACCCAGGTGGAGAACGTGGCACCAGGCATCACGAGGGGCGGGATGATTGCGACCGCTGCAGCAAGCGCCACGACTACCGGCGTATAGACGCGCGCAAACCGTGCGATGAAGAGCTCGGTGCGGGCTTTGCGCTCCTGCGCGGTCTCCACCAGGCGCATGATGCGTGCAAGGGTCGAGTCCTGATAGGTACGGGCGGCTTCGAGGATCAGAGCGCCTTCCCGCAGGACCCAGCCTGCTAGCGCCATCTGCCCGGGTTCGGCGGTCCGCGGAAGGGCTTCGCCAGTGAGGGCAGAGGTGTCGAAGCTTCCCTGGCCTTCCATCACCTGGCCATCGACGCCAAGCCGTTCGCCGGCACGCAGAAAAACCCTGTCGCCGGGCTGGACCTCTTCTGGGGCGAGCTCCTGCCACTGGTCGCCTCTCCTGACTCGTACCTTCGCGGGGCGGAGTGCAATCAGCGCTTCTATGGAGCGCCTGCTGCGATGGACGGCGTATTCCTGCAGGAATTCACCGATGCGGTAGAAGACCATGACGCTGGCGGCTTCTTCCCAGGCACCCAGGGCGATGGCGCCGAGCGACGCGATGGACATGAGGAAGAGCTCGTCCAGTACGCTGCCTTTGAGAAGATTGCGCACAGCGCCACGGAGCACCGGCCAGGCTGCTATCGCATATACCACAGCGAGGATGACCAGGCCTGCCGGGCGCGCTCCCGAGAAGGGAATGATACCTTCTTCCAGTACAATCCCAAGCGCGGTGCCCAAAACCGCGCCGATGAGGAGGCGGGCTTCAGCTATCTGTTCTGCATTCAGGCTGAGGCCGAGAAAGCTGCGTTCCTCTCCGGCATGGTTCGGGGAGCCGGGTTGTTCTGTGGAGTCGATGCTGCAGTATGCGCAGCTGTCGTCAGTGGTGCGCGCGCTCATACCACCCCCTGTTCCGAGACATGCTCGAGCGCCAGGGCTACCAGGTCCTGCACATGCTTGTCATCGAGCTGGTAGTACACGACCTTGCCTGCCCGCTCTGGGCGCACCAGGCGCGCGCGGCGCAGAATGGCGAGCTGGTGGCTCAGGGCAGACTGGCTGACGCCCAGCAGGGTAGCGAGGTCGCAGACGCACAGGCGTTGCCCGGCACTCAGGGCATTGACAATTCTGAGGCGGCCTGGATCGGCGAGCATCTTGAAGAGTTCGGCAAGCGCAAGGAGGCGCTGGACTGGCCATTCCTGGGTGCGCGCCCGGGCTATGGCCTCGGGGTGCTCCTCGGCGCAAGAGCAGAGGGTATCAGCGGGGTGTGGCACGGTTCAATCTCCTTTCATGTGAACATATGTTCATATGTAGTTATAGCAGAGAAGTATGACTTGGACAAGGGTCGCGTGAGCGATACGTTGCAGGCTATTGCTGCAGCGCTCGCTTCCGTTCTTCCAGCCTGAGGAGGATTATCCTGCGGATCAGCGCCAGCGGCAGCGGCCGGTCGTGAGGGAACTGGATGGACCCCTTGCCGGTCTTGTACTCCTTCAGCTCATCCTTGAGCGCTTCCAGCACGCCCGGCAGCGGATAGAGCCCGATGTGCCGATCATAGGCGGCGTAATGCAGCAGGTTGCCGTGCCAGATGATGGTTGGCATGCGGTATTTGATCGCTTCGGTGGCATCGGGAACCAGCTCGAAGGCTAGATCTCTGATGGCGTGCAGGCGCTGGCGTATTGGATCCGGGTGGATGCTGAAATATGCCTCGATTTCGGGCACCATTGACGTGCGATCAGGCATGGGTGGTTTCCCCTGTGAAGTGTACACGGCAAAAGTTCATTGTAACTATTATACTTAGGGTACTGTCTGGTGGCAAAGTAGGGGGCTCCGGCTGCTGACAGTGGAGGTCCCGGTATGGAAAAGCGAGATTACCGAAAAGAGCTCAAGCATCTCTACACTGCCCCGAAAGGCAAACCCGCCTTGCTCGAAGTGCCGCCGCTCAATTTCCTCATGATCGATGGCGAGGGTGATCCCAATCAGTCAGCTGCGTTCCAGCAGGCAGTCCAGGCGCTGTACCAGCTGTCCTATACGCTGAAATTCATGGTGAAGAAGGAGCTTGAGATCGACTATTCCGTGATGGCGCTGGAGGGGCTCTGGTGGGCAGATGATCCTGTGGTGTTTGCTGCGGGAGACAAGAGCGCCTGGCAGTGGACACTGATGATCATGCAGCCTGAACCGGTGACGGCGGACTTGGTGCACGCTGCCCGGGACGCGGCGCAATCGAAGAAAGGCGCCAGCCAGGCGCTGGAGCAGCTCCGATTCGAGCGCTTTGAAGAAGGGTTGTGTGCGCAGGTGTTGCATGTGGGACCCTATGATGCTGAAGCACCTGCCATCGCTGCCCTGCATGCCTTCATCCATGAACAAGGATGTGTGCTTCGCGGGAAGCACCACGAAATCTACCTGGGAGATCCCGGCCGAGCGGCACCCGAAAAGCTCAAGACCATTCTTCGCCAGCCATGTGGCAGATGAAAGATGCTTTCCTCGGCTGCTAGTCTTTTCCTCATTGGCTGGGCGCTCTATAATCAATCCGAATTACTTCCATGCTCACCGAAAGGAGCCTGCATGACTGACGCAACATTTACTGCACGGCAGCAAGCGCTCGCTGCAGCACTGCGTGCTCGCAATCTGGATGCCTGCATGATTTCGGATTTTGAACACCGGCGCGATGCCTCGGTACGCTATCTCTGCGGCCAGCCTTCGGATGCGCTGCTGGTGGTGGATGCGCAAGGGCATTCGGTGCTCATCGCCTGGGATATCAACATGGCACAGCGACTGGGGAGCGCAGAGCATATCCTCGCCTACACCGACTATGGCAGAAAGCCACAGACTGCCCTCAAGGCTGCCCTGGAACTGCTCGGTATCGCGCAAGGTGCCAGAATCGCCCTGCCTCCATCGACGCCTTATCCCGACTATATCGAGTATGTTGCAGAGCTTGATGCCTTTGACCTTGTCTGTGAGAAGAGCGGTGTGCATGAAGCGATTGTCGCCATGCGCGCCCGCAAGGACGAGGTTGAAATAGAGCGCTACCGCTATGCCGCCCGTCTTACCGACGAGCTCATGGATATGGTCGAGGCTGAGGTACGAGCCGAAAGGCTGCGCACCGAGACAGATGTTGCCCTGTTTCTTGAGCGGGAAGCACGGTTGCGAGGTGCAGAGGGCATGGGGTTCGAAACGCTCGCGGCTGGCCCGACGCGTTCCTTCGGCATTCATGCCTTCCCGACGTTTACCGCGGGACTCTTTGGTACCGATGGGCTGTCAATTCTCGACTTTGGTATCAATATAGAAGGTTATACAACCGATGTCACGATGACGTTTGTACGTGGGGCGCTCAACGAAATACAACAGAAAATGCTAGCACTGGTGCGCGAGGCCTACGACAAGGCGCTGGCAGCCTGTGCGCCCGGTGTGCGCGTGCTCGACGTCGCCACGGTGGTGGACGAGCTGTTCAAGACTGCGGGCTGGTTCATGCCGCACTCACTGGGGCACGGTATCGGGCTCGAAGCGCATGAAGCACCGCTCGTCAGCATGCGGGCCGATCCGGAGTCCAGGCTTGAGCCGGGACATATCATCACGCTGGAGCCGGGGCTCTACCATCCCGATCTGGGAGGCGTAAGGCTTGAAAACGATGTGTTGATCACTGAGTCCGGTGCCGAGGTGCTCACGCACTCGCGTATCGTGTACCTCTGACAGGCTGCCAGGCGAGCGTGTGCCCTGCGAGCATCGGCACGACGTCCCCGATCTCTGCCGGAACCACCCATTGCCTGCGGACGAGGGTGAGTCTGCGGTACGGCGCGGGAATGCCATAAAAGGCAGCACTATTGCCTGCCAGAAAACGTAGAAATGCAGAACCTGGCGCAAGGCTCGCCGGTCCACCCAGCGTTTCAAAGAGCTCAACCAGTGCTGGCACAGCCGTGGGAGCGGCAAACACGCCCGAGGCTGTGGCGGCGCATTCCTTTTTTGCCTTGGGATGCGGCGCCGAGTCGCTGCCAAAGAAGAATCTGTGGGAACCGGACAGGACTGCCATGCGCAGGGCTTCCCGGTCGCGTGCGGTCTTGAGTACCGGCTTGCAGTACAGATGCGGATTGAACGAGCTGCCCATCATATCCTCCAGTGTGAAAAGGAGATGATGGGCAGTTATGGTGGCACCCAGTCGCTCGGGGCCCTGCTGGACGAACTCCACACTGGCGGCATCGGAAAGGTGCTCCAGCACCACGCGCAGCCGCGGGTAGCGGGAAAGCAGCCGTTCGACCTGAGGCAGAAAGGTCCGCTCGCGTTCGAACACGGGGGCGTCGGGGTCCTCGCCATGAATGCTGAGCACCAGGCCGGTTTCCTGCATGGCTTCCAGCACCTCGGCAACCTCCTCAAAGGAGCGTGGGCCATCGGCGGCATTGGTAGTGGCGCCAGCAGGGTAGTACTTGCCGGCCACCACGCCTGTTTGGGCGAGGGCAAGTACCTCATCAGCGCGCATTCCCGGCAGAATCTTGAAAGTGTACAGTGGCTCGCCGCGCGCCTCGGGTGGCAGCTCGGCAAGGGCGCGCTCGACTTCGTCGCGATAGGCCACGAGGCGCTCCAGGCTCGAGACCGGCGGCAGCGTGTTGGGCATGACAAGGAAGCGGCCCACCTGTCCTGCCTGGGCACGAACTGCATGGCGCAGCATATCCCCCTGCCGCAGATGGACATGCATGTCGTCAGGCATGGGTATTTCGATGAATTCGGCCTCCTGCATGACGAGGGGTTTGGGCTGCGTCTGCACGTCGACCGCACTACCTACGGACATGGACTGCCTCCTGAAATACCAACACGCTCCCTTCAGTGTACATCCGAGCTATTTCTCTGTGGAAGATGAGGAGTCCGAAGGCGTATCCTGCATCATGAAGAACTGCCCCGCCGAACCGAAATCTTCTTCTACTGCTGCTTCCGGACTCTTGATCAGCTCAGAATCCGAAAGACCAGCGAGGGCGGCTGTCACCGAAACCACCGCTTCCTTCATGGCAAGCGGTATCGAGAATTGCCTGGTGATCGGCGCGCTGCCGTCGCCTTGGTCAATCGTGAGGCGATGCCGCTGGCCCATCACGGAGACCGCTACCCGGTCGTTGTCGATTAAATCTTCGGGTTTCAGATTGTCTACCTGGACCGTAACCTGCAGCGGTGCAGGATGCTTGGTGCCTTCAAAGGTGACAGCATGGGTATCGAGATACAGCGTATGCCCCTTGCCGATGAAATACATGGCAACTGCAAGCAGTACCAGCGCGGCCACCAGCAGGGCGCGCGCGATAATGGATCGTGTGGTCATGCTGAGGCTCCTTTCCCTTCATCTGCGTCCCTGGAGGCGGCTTCCTCTGCGCCTACGCGGAGATGGGCGCGTGCCGCTTCCTCATCCGCCTGGCGTTTCCAGGCAAAGAGCACCAGCGACAGTGCAATGACGCCATAGCTCACAAACTGGCGGAAGAATTCGCCAAGCTGCGCCGAGCCAATCAGGTTCTTGCCTGCGTTGGGCGACACGATGAACAGCAGATGGAAGAGTGTGACGCCGATGAACACATTCGGGATGGAAGCCCGCGCGACCGAGGCGCCGCCTATGAGCAGGGCAGCGATGCTGAACGTTCCCGCCTGCTCGTGAGAATTATACGTGTTCAGCGTCCCCAGGTTCTGCAGGAAAATGATCTGACCATAGCAGGCAAGCAGAGTGGAAATGATGATTGCCACAATGCGCGTGCGCTCCACGGGAATGCCGGCAGCCAGCGATACCTCGCGGTCCTGCCCGACTGCACGCATATCATGACCCAACTTGGTCTTGCGGAACCAGACGATAAACACGCACATGAGGGCTACCAGCATGTAGGTGGCCACTGGAATCCGGATGCCGCCGACCTTGAGCGGAATGATCATGTCGATTGCCTGGCGCATGGTGATGAGGTTGACCACATTGCGGATGCCGTAGCCACGCGACAGGAGCAGCTCGGGGTTATGGATGGGGATGATCGTACCCATCGCATACAGCACGATGAGCTGGTACAGGCCATTCATGAAGAAGGCGAGGATGTAGCCGGTGACCATTTCCCTTCCCTTGGCGCGGTTGAGCACGGTTCCACAGAGATAGCCGAGCAGGATGGCAATCGGCGTGGCGATGATCGCAGCGAGCACAATGCCTGGAATGCCTACAATGTTCCAATCCACCGCAAAAATCAGCCCGATCTGGCCCGCCATGGCTCCCAGTGTCATGCCGAAGTTGAGCCCCATGCCTGCCATGATGGGCAGCAGGAGGCTCAGCACGAGGAAGGAGTTGCGGCCGAGGCGCATGAGAATTTCCTGCACCAGGAACTGTGTCGGCATTTTCGATACCGGGATGGCAGCTGCGATGAGCACCACGAATACAATGACGACCGCATTGTCAATGAAGAAGAGTCTGAGTTTTCTTTTCATCGCGCTACCCTCATCTTTCTGGTCAGTGCATACAGGATCATGCCGTTTGAAATGATCATCCTGATGACCTCCGACATGTCCGCCTTGATGAGTGAGTTGATGACCGTTGGGGTCATGGTGAGGATGCCCTGGAACAGGAAGGTGCCAATGATAACGTTGGTGATGGTCGCCTTGTGCACGCTCGCGCCTCCGATGAGGATGGCTGCGACGGCGGTGAAGGCCATCGAGAAGGGTCCGTCATAGAGC
>JAOABY010000059.1 GCA_026418115.1 Spirochaetaceae bacterium
GCATTGCAAGATAATATCTTGCAGCCTCCCGCCTTCTCATTCCTCGGGCACCCTCCGGATATGTGCTCCTACACTGGAGAGGCGCTCCACCAGGTGCTCATATCCACGTTCGATCTGATAGACATTGTGGATCACACTCTCTCCCTCCGCGCACAGCGCGGCGATCACCATCGCCATGCCAGCGCGAACATCTGGTGATACCAGCACGCTGCCCACAAGCTTGGAAGGCCCGTACACGATTGCCCGATGCGGATCGCAGAGCACGATGCGTGCTCCCATGGTAATCAGTTTGTCCACAAAGAACATGCGCGACTCGAACATCTTCTCGTGGATGAGCGCCACTCCTTCCGCCTGCGTGGCTATGACGGTCATGATGGAGGTGAGGTCGGCAGGGAATCCGGGCCATGGAGCATCGTCGATTTTGGGAATCTGGCCGCCTATGTCGGGAATCACCCTCAGGCGGGAGGTTGTGTTCGGCCGAAGCGATTCACCTTTCAGCTCCCATCGTACGCCGAGCTTCGCAAAGCCTGTCTTGAGTGGCGGCAGATCCTCAGCCCTCACTCCATCAATCCAGAGATCACCACCTGTGACTGCAGCAAGCCCAATGAAAGAGCCCAGCTCCATGTAATCCGGACCAATGGCATAGTCAGTACCTGCAAGAGATCGCGATCCATGAATGATGAGGCGGTTCGACCCGATGCCTTCGATCTGGACTCCCATGGTAGTGAGCATGATGCAGAGGTCCTGGATATGGGGCTCACATGCAGCGTTCATCAGCACCGTGGTACCCTCGGCCAGCGAAGCAGCCATGATGGCATTCTCAGTTGCCGTGACCGATGCCTCATCAAGGAACACTGATGTCCCCACAAGCCTGGGCGCAGAAAAGACGAGGGTATTGTCTATGGTAATGCGGGCACCGAGCTCCTGCAGTGCAAGAATATGGGTATCGATGCGCCGCCGACCGATGGTGTCGCCACCGGGAGGAGGCAGCACAGCCTTGCCAAAGCGTGCCACCAGCGGTCCTGCAAACAGAATGGAAGCCCGCACCTTCCGGGCGAGCTCTTCAGGTACCTCGTGATGTATGATGCCCCGCGGATCTATCCGCCAGACATGTGGCTCAAGCTGCTCTACCTGTGCCCCGAGCTGGCGAAGCACGTCGAACATTACAAATACGTCTTCAATTGCCGGAATATTGCGCAGCGTGACAGGCTCACTGGCCATCACTGTGGCTGCGATGCAGGGAAGCGCCGCGTTCTTGTTGCCGGACAGACGGATACGTCCCTTTATGGGATATCCACCTTCAATCAGATATCGATCCATGGGCATACTCTACGCGCGCAGCCTTTCGGGGTCAAGCAAGGAGGGAACAAAGACGAACACAAGCGCTGCACATACTGTCACACCTGCCACGAAGGGATACGACGATTCGTACACACCTGCTGCATGCAGCACGAAGGCCACCGTGTTTGCCATTGCATGGAACACGCTCACAAAAAAGAGGCTGCCGCCTGTGCGCCGGAAAAGCCATATGGACAGGCCAGACAGAGAGATGCTGAAAACAAGCTCGCCAAACCAGGGGAGCTGTGACATGGGCGAGGTGGGATTGAGCATCAGGGGAATATGCCACAGCCATCCCAGAACCCCAATCACAAGAGCGATAGGAACGTCCGACCATAGCTCCTGCAGGCGGGGCAAGGCATACCCGCGCCAGCCAATTTCCTCCCACACATTGGAGAACAGCATTGCCGCGAATACTGGTACGACACTGGTCCATGACACGCGGTCAAATGCCGGAACCACCTGTCCCAGTGCGACACCCAATGCAAGAGCAAGCGCTGCAGCGAGCGGCCAGAAGCCGAATGCTACCGCATACCATCGGGCTGCAACCCTGACGCGCCAGAGCCGCGAGAACAGGTCCCGCAGGGCTTCCCTGTCTCCTTCCAGCAGAAGCACCATGACTGCCGCAAGGGTCGGCCCAATACCGCCCAGCAGCGAAAAGACCAGGCTGTCAAAGGAAATCAACCCGCGTGCATGGAGAGTCTGCGGGATCCAGCCGAGCCAGGAAATACAGAATGCAAGAAAGTAGAAGACGAGCACCGGCCGATGCACCACCATATTCCCAGTGCGTTTCTCTCTCATCACGCTACAATGCTACTCTACAATCAGAACCGCTTCCAGCGGACGACGGAGCGATCGAGGCATTGGCTCAGCATATCCAAACCGCACCAGCATCTGTGGATGGAACGTCCCAAGTTCCAGCGTACTCTGCAGCTGTACGCGCAGCCTGTTCACCTCAACTGGTTGATTCATGCATGCAGAGGTGATGCCATGAGTAGCCATCGTCAATGCAAGGCGCTGATAGACTTGCCCTGACTTCACCCACGCCACCCTTCCATCCTCATCAGAAGCGATTACCAGGCAGCCTGACGAACTGCGAACTTTTCTGCAGTCGATATCAGCCTGTCGCTGAGGTCGTATTGCAGCCACAAAAAGCCTTCCCAGCCAGCGTGGTGCTTCCGGATTCCCTGAGCAACGCGAGTACAGGCCATCCTTCTGAGCCTCGGCTTCTCTATGATTGAAGCGCAGCCAGGCAATGAGCTCATGTACGAATGCACGATGCGAGTATTGCGCAAGATCACCTTCACGGACCAGCGACTCCACAGCCTGCATTGCATCGGGTTCCTGAAGCCATCGAACCATTATGCCCGGCTCCAGTGCAGTGCTGCGAAGCTTTTCCAATGTACTGCCAGGAATGGGAGCGGCATTGTACTCTGACCGGTTGTTCTGACGCTGCGGGATTTCGGCAGCAAGGTTGTCATCTGGCGACTCCCCTGGCTCCAACTCGATGGAAATGTGTTCTGCTGCCTCCGGATAGCGTACTGAGTACACATACCCTGCCTCATGGGCTGCCTGGAGCAGATTTTCCAGCGCACAGCCAAGGCTTATCCACAATTCGCGGTTGTTCGGATCGACCACGGGCAGCTGCCTGCCGTAATCCGGGTATATCTCAACGACGTTCTGCCTGACTGCAAATCGCCAAGGCTGCGTGTTGTGACCGCTGGCGGCCATCGTTGCCTTGCGAACCAGTTCGAAAATCTGTGACAACATAGAACTCCTTCATGAAGACCGCCTGTCAGCGGCCATACGCCAGAAACAGCACGAGCCCGATTATCACAATTACTCCATTCAGGAGATTGTGGGCCAGTATTGGCCATGCCAGGCTGCGTGTCCTTATGAACAGATATGCGTAGAACGCACCGAATATCAGCACGGTGAGCTGCTGCAGCATGTTGAGATGCGTAATCCGCAGCGGGGAAAAGGCAATATTGATATGAGCCAGCATGAAGATAACCGTCGCGATACCAGCTGCCAGCCACGCAGCTGTCTTTTCAGATAAACCCGCTCGAACCCCATACCAGATCAGTGGCGTCATGACCAGAGCCCTGAACAGAATCTCCTCACTGGTGCCTGAAAGGAGTACCTGGAAAGCAAGGTAGCCAGCGAAATTTCCAATCGTGAGAGGAAACGGGAATGCCGCAGATGTCAGACCACGTGACATCATCAGCGCACCTGCAATTCCCTGCACAAAGAACCAGACCAGGCATGCACCTGCCACCAGACGGATGCCCCGCTCCCTTTCACGGAGATTGAATCCGAAATCGCGCAGCCTTATTCTCAGTACTCGAGCCATGACCAGAATCACAAGCATCGCAAAACCGGCCTGCAACAGATGGTGCATCGAGATGAGGAAAAAACTGCCGTCCGGATCCCAGGCACGCAGCAATCGGTACAATGGTTCCGCCAGCATGAATGAGATTTCACTGATGAGCCTGGTCACCACCAGCAAGGCAAAAGCTATCGGTATCATGAGCCAGGGCACATGCGTCATTGTGGCAGCCCCTCCGGCTCCAGCACCAGGTCATGGATATGGTCCAGCTCGACATACACAAAAGGCTTTCCGTCGTAGTCATGCACTCCCTGACCCGCAGCAGGAATCATGAAGCCAGCGAGCTCCTGCTGATTTTCTGAGAACGGTGTCGACCATCGGTCCGGCAGCTGTCGGCCTTTTACCTCTGCGTAGCGGTCATTGCTCAGCCAGTTTCTCAGCCTGCCTCGCTCGTCGATATGCAGCTCCGCGGTCACCGTCATGCCAGCCCAGCACAGACGCAGCGCGACCCGCTCTCCATCGATGGCCTTCCACTCCAGCGGCACGCTGAAGCATGCAGCTGGGCAGAGCACAAGGTCGTTTAGAAAGGTGACCATTGCCGACTGCGACATGGCAGCCCCTTGCGCATCAGTCAGTGTCAGAAACCCAAACAGCCGGATCAGCATGCGCCCCTTCCCCTCGATGAACGAATCGATACCTGCCATCGGCGTACCAGGTGATTCGATATAGACAATCCGCGCCGGTACATCCACCCGGTTGAACTGCCGCATCACCATGGGCATCCAGCGCGCATCCGCATCGTTTCTGATTCGACCTTCCATGATGATGGAAAATGAGGAGGGGCGGGCTTTACCCTCTACCTGTGCTGCATGGAAGTAGCGCCGCACCGGCTCTGGAAGCATATCGATGGCCTCCCGCGTGATCACCGTCCCTGGCCTATCATGTGCAATGCGAATCCATCCATCGGAGTCAGTCTCATGCGCTGCGCCACTATCTACCTTGCCGGCATGCCCTAGATGTTTCGCCTCTGTCACTATCTGTTCGGCCTGCCTCCGCAGCGCCCTGTTGAACCAGATCGTCATCATCTGCTCCCTTCCGCGAGCGCCTGCTCGATCGCCTTCAGAATCACCTTGCTGCTGCCTGTCGCCCCGCTCACCACATCGACTGCAAGACTCTGCTGAGCAATGACTCTATCAACGATTGCCTCGGCCTTTCCCCCACGCCCATGCTCGTGACGCTCAATGATGATGGCTTCAATGCGCCCACTCTGCACCGTCACCGCCACCTGCGCCTTGATCAGAGAGGCATTGCAGATGCCTCTCCATGTGCCATCAGCCACTTTCGAAAGGTCAGGTGTCTGTACCGTAATGCCTGCGATATCTGCGGGCAGCTTGCACGAACCGAGCATGACCGCCAGCGCCATCAGGACTACCATTTGTTTCATTTCTGTTCTCCTTTTGCCTGTGTAAAAAATGCGGACAGCGCGCCACAGAGAAACTCGACCGCCCGTTCGATGGATACACTGACCTGCTGGCTACTCTCCTTGCCGGCCTTCAGCTCCGCTATCAGTCCCATCGCAATGCCCTGCAGGCCTGATGCCAGAAACCGGGTAGCAAGGTCCAATTCGTGCGGCCCTGCGCCCAGCCCTTCACCATGCAGCTCCCTCCCGTGCACATCCTGTGCATACCGCTCCACCATGGCCGGCAGGTCTCCGAAGCTCCCCTGTCGAATCGCCGCCACCGAAAGATGCCCAAGGTCATGATTGACTTCCATCATGAGAAAGAAGGACACTGGATCCTGCGCCCAATGCAGGAGGTAGTAGCGCAGGCTTGCTCTGAGCAGGGCATCGGGTGTGCGCAGTCCCTCTCTCGCCCTTGCAAGCCCCTCCTGAAATTTTTCATAGCCCCTCCGTATTACTGCATGCAGTATCTCTTCCTTTCCCGAAAAATGCCGATAGGCTGCGGGTGCCGTGAGCCCCGTCCTCGCAGCGATAGCCCGCAGGGAAAGTGCCTGGATACCATGCTGGCGGATGATCGCCTCAGCCGCATCGAGAATGCGGGTTTTTGTATCGACCTCGGGACCGACCTCGGTGGATTTATCTTGATCGCTCATGGCGATCATGTTAACAGTGTTAACATCAATTGTCAACAGGTCAATAGTACCCACTCCATCCGGCAAGCCGTGCCCCTGCCATGCTCCAGCATCTGACTCTTTCTTTACGATCGCGAACCAGTTATAGTTGATGCCACAAAAAAAGGACTCCCATCAGGGAGCCCTGCGCACACGGAGGGGGAACAGCACCGTGGCAAAAACCTATGAGGAAATCAACGAGAAAATCGCGCGTGGCGATGCAGTCGTTCTGACGGCTGAGGAAGTCGCGCGCATGGCAGAAGAACTCTCGCCGGCCGAAATCGCGGCCAGAGTCGACGTCGTCACCACTGCCACCTTCGGCGCAATGTGCTCCTCGGGCTGCTTCATCAACTTCGGACATCCCGAACCGGGCCTGCGCATGGAATCAATTACGCTGAATGGGGTTCCGGTCTTTGGCGGCATCGCAGCGGTAGACGCCTACATCGGTGCCACCGAGGTAGACCCCAACAATCCCCGCTACGGCGGCGGGCACCTGATCGAAGCGCTGGTCCGGGGAGAGACGCTGGTGCTGGAAGCGCGCGGCAAGGGCACCGACTGCTATCCGCGCAGGTATGCGCGCGCCGAAATCAACAAAGACTCGGTGAACGAAATCATCATGGTCAACCCGCGCAATGCCTACCAGAACTACCCTGCCGCCACCAACTCCAGCGGTAAAACCCTGTACACCTACATGGGCACCCTGCTGCCACGGTTCGGCAACATCACCTATTCCACCTCGGGCGAGCTGTCCCCCCTGCTCAACGACCCCGAACTGCGCACCATCGGCATCGGCACACGGGTCTTTCTGGCAGGCGCCCAAGGATTCGTCAGCTGGAACGGCACCCAGTTCAACACCGAGAAACCTGCCAACGAATTCGGCCTGCCGCTCAGCAATGCGCGTACCCTCATGCTCACCGCGAACCTCAAGCAGATGGACCCCGCCTACCTGAAAGCCGCGTATTTCGAGCGCTACGGCGTCTCGCTCTTCGTCGGCCTGGGCATTCCCATCCCAGTGCTCGATGAAGATATCGCGCGCCGAGTCTCCATCTCAAATCGCCAGATTGAGACTACCGTCTGCGATTATGCCGAAAAGGGCCACCCTGGCATTGCACGCGTCACCTACGCCGCCCTCCGTGCTGGCTGGGTTGAGCTGGATGGCCGTAAAGTGCGCACTGCTCCGCTCTCCAGCCTCGCCAAGGCACGCGAAATCGCCGAAGTGCTGAAGGCGCAGGTGCGCGCAGGTGCATTCCCGCTTGCCGCTCCCGTCCAGCCCCTGCCCACTCATGCGACAGTCCGCGGACTCAGCCTCGCAGGAGACGCATCATGAAAGAAAAATTCGTACTCGAATATTCCGAACAGGTAGTGAATGAGCCCATCATTTACACACTCGTCAAGCGTTTCGATGTCATGGTGAACATCCTGCGTGCCGAGATCTCACCGGGTCGTGAAGGCAGCATGCTGGTAGAGATCGAAAGCGACCCGGAGCGTCTTGCCGCTGCCGAGGCCTACCTTGCCGAGCGCTCGGTCAGGCTCATCCCCATCGCCCAGAGCCTCGGCTTCAGGCAGGACGACTGCATCAACTGCGGTGCCTGCACGGCAGTCTGCTTTTCCGGCTGCCTTACCATCGGTGCGCCTGACTGGACTCTGCAGGTAGACCGCAGCAAGTGTATCGCCTGCGGCCTGTGCGTGCCCGCCTGCCCGCTCGGGTTGTTCACCCTCCGCTTTGGAGCCTGATGCCATGCAAGGCGTGCCGCACCGCGGCAGGGAGCTGCGCGAGCGCTTCTATCGTGCTTCGATGGGAACTCGTGTTCGCTCTTGGGTGCTCCGCGTCAAAGAAAGCGATCTCTGGATCGGCGTCGATCCGGTGTCCTGGCGCCCCGAGATGGAAGAGGTTGCACGCGCAGCGCTGCTGAATGCACGGAGACAGATCGAGGGCTATGCCGGCCCCGCCCTCGGCTCCGACTGGGGGCAGGGCAGCGATCTGCCTTTCCTCACCAGCCTTGAGCCGCTTCCCGACGACCCTGCTGCTCCTCCGGTGGTGCGCGCCATGCTCCGGGCAGGCATCGCTGCCGGAGTCGGGCCGATGGCAGCTGTCGCGGGAGCCGTTGCCGAGCATGTCGGCCGGACGCTTCGCACGGCATTTTCCTGCAAGGAAATCATTATCGAAAACGGAGGCGATCTCTGGCTTGCCTTCGAGCGGCCTCTGACCATCTCGGTTTATGCAGGCGATTCCCCGCTCTCGGGCATTCTGGCCATCGAGCTCGACCCACGGCACTCGCCCTGCGGGCTCTGCACCTCGAGCGGCACCGTCGGGCCTTCGCTCAGTTTCGGCTATGCCGACGCTGCCGTCATTCTCTGCAGAGATGCCGCTACTGCCGATGCCTGGGCCACCGCTGCGTGCAACCGCATCCAGACTGCAGAAGATATAAGCCTTACGCTTGCCTTTCTGAAGACGCATCCCGAAGTGCTCGCCTGTCTCATTGTTGTCGGAGACAAAGTTGGCATGCAGGGAGCCTTTCGCATCAAGCCCGTGGGGCGCCCTTCGACGGAGCGTCCGCCTGCATCCCGACCTTCTGCGGCTCGTAGTTGAGGTTGCCAGCCAGCCACCGTTCCGCGATCTCGATCGGCTCGCCCCGCCGCCGCGCATAGTCCTCCACCTGGTCACGCCCGATCTTCCCCACCGCAAAGTACCGCGCATGGGGACTTGCAAAGTACCAGCCACACACTGCCTGGGCAGGTACCATCATGTACGATTCTGTCAGTGTAAGCCCGATCTCTGCCTCGGCATCCAGCAGGGCAAAAATCAGTGCCTTGTCTCGATGGTCCGGGCAGGCGGGATACCCGGGCGCCGGCCGGATACCCTGCAGCCCCGCTCCCCCAAAACCCCAGTACTCATCCCGTACCATATTGAAGAGCCGTTCGGCGGCAGCCTCTGCCAGCCTGTCCGCCAGCGTGGCAATCAGCATCCTGCCGTATTCGTCAGTCTCGAATCCGAATGAGTCGATGCAGGCGGCTAGATCGCGTCCCGCATTGACGGCAAAGGCTCCCACCCAATCAGGCGTACCATCCGCTGCATCCCGCACAAAATCAGCCAGACACCGTGGCGCTTCACCCGCGACGACGCGCTGGCGCCGGAGGCAGGAGAGCACCGCCCGCACCTCCCTGCGCGCCTCATCGCTGAAAAGCAGGATATCATCGCCGCGCCGAGCCGCCGGGAACAGTCCGAACCGGGCCGCGACCCGCATGCACCCCTCTACCTGCGCGCGCTCCAGCACTGCACGCGCCTCGTGCTGCAAGCGCTCCTGTTCCGCCACAGCCCCGGCCCCCTGCAGCTCCCAGGCACGGTACAGCGGCCCCCAGTCTATGAACGGCATAAGCTCTGCAGGGCTGAACACCAGCGTGCTCGGCCCTCGCTCCCGCGGCACCACCGGCGTCCACACCGGCTGCAACCCCGCCGCACGCCGCCGCGCCTCATCCAGGCTCAGGTACACCGCCCCTTCCTGCGCCTCCTCGTATCGTTGCCGCAACGCTTGCTGCTCGGCAGACACGGCCGCAAGAAACCCCGTCCTCTTCTCGGAATCAGCCGCCAGCAGCCTGTCCAATACCCCCGGAGCAAGCGAGGCATCGGCGACATGCACCACCGGCCCTCGATAGAGCGGCGCAATTCTGAGCGCCGTGTGCAGCGGGTTAGTCGTCGCCCCGCCGATGAGCAGCGGCACCGAGAGCCCCCGCGCCTGCATGAGTGACGCCACCCGCCCCATCTCCTCCAGCGACGGCGTAATGAGGCCCGAGAGCCCCACCGCCTGCACCCCGTGCGCGAGCACCGCATCCACAATCTGCTCCGACGACACCATCACGCCCAGATCGATCACCTCGTACCCATTGCAGGAGAGAATGAGCGACACGATATTCTTGCCGATATCGTGCACATCCCCCTTCACCGTCGCGAGCAGGATCCGGCCTCTCCCTGCCATGCCTGCCCCTTTTTCGGCCTCGATATACGGCTGCAGGATGCGCACTGCTTCCTTCATGATCCGGGCGCTCTTGACCACCTGCGGCAGAAACATCTTCCCCTCGCCGAACAGCGCGCCCACACGGTTCATGCCCCGCATGAGCGGCCCTTCGATGACATCCAGCGCCCGCGGATACTGCTGCCGCAGCATTTCGACATCCTCAGCCAACGTTTCAGACGCGCCGGACACGAGGGCATGGATCACCCGCTCTTCGGGCGTGCGCAGCGACGCCCGCTCCCCGGCAGCCCCCGACTCAATCCCCGATGCAAGGTGCGCCACCTCGAGCAGGCGCTCGGTCGCATCGGGCCTGCGGTTCAGCACAAGATCCTCTAGCCGGCACCGCAGTTCCTCCGGAATTTCGCTATACGGCACCAGCTGGGCAGGATTGACGATGCCCATGTCCATACCCGCTGCCCGCGCATGGTACAGAAACACCGCATGCAGCGCCGCCCGCAGCGCCTCGTTCCCCCGGAAGGCAAAGGAGAGATTGGAGACTCCTCCCGACACGAGCGCACCCGGCAGATGTGCCTTGATCCACGCTACCGCTGCGAGATAGTCGACCGCATGATTCCGGTGCTCTTCGATCCCCGTTCCGATTGCAAAGATGTTCGGGTCGAGGATGATATCCTGAGGCGCAAAGCCTGTCTTCTCCACCAGCAGGCGATAGGCCCGCTCGCAGATTTCGATTTTTCGCGCATACGTCTCAGCCTGGCCCTGCTCGTCCATGGCCATCACCAGCACCGCCCCGCCCAGCGCCTTCACCACTCCCGCCCGCTCAAGGAACTGCGCTTCTCCGTCCTTCAGGCTCAGCGAATTGACAATGCCCTTGCCCTGCAGGTGCTTGAGCCCCTCGACCAGCACCTCCCAGCGGGAGGAATCGAGCATGACCGGTACCCGCGCGATATCCGGCTCGGCAGCCACCATGTTGAGAAAGCGCCCCATGGCCTGCACTGGGTCGATCATCGGATCGTCCATGTTGATGTCGATGATCTGGGCCCCCGCCTCGATCTGCGCCCGCGCCACGGCAAGTGCCTCTGCAAAGCGTCCTTCCCGTATGAGGCGTGCAAAGGCCCGCGAGCCTGCCACATTCGTCCGCTCGCCGACATTCACGAAGAGCGTCTCAGGGCTGATATCGAGCGGTTCAAGACCGGCAAGAATGGTGTGCCGTGTCCGTCGCCCCTCCGCAGTGCTACCATGCCCAGTACTTCCATCCAG
>JAOABY010000005.1 GCA_026418115.1 Spirochaetaceae bacterium
CTGTGCAACGGTGAGCCCCGGGACAAGGTCCGCAAGATTCACGGCAATGGCTGGTACGGAAGGGATAGAGGTATCCTGGTATACGGTCAGACCTCCGAGACATGCAGCAAGGGCATCAAGATCAGAAGAGATCAGCAAAGTTCCGTGATGGAGTACGTTGCGGGGAGTGAATCGGCGCGCAGTACCTGATATTTTTGCCATGCTCCCGTCAGACATGGTCAGAAACATGCCACCTCGCTCCCCAGCAGCTGCCTCGATGCCAAGCCCTCGCAGGGCATTGACGATAGTGGCGAGCTCTTCATCCTTGTCATGGAGATTTCTGGGTACTACAAGGGACCAGTTGAGATTGCCCAGGTCATGGTACACCGCGCCGCCGCCTGAAGTTCGCCGGAACCAGGGCAACGTACAGGAAGGATTGATTTCTCTCCAGGGATTCTGATTTCTGCCGATCACAATGCAGGGCGCATTCACATACAGCAGCATGAGAGGATAGTCCCTGTTCCAGTTGACTGCGAGAAACTCTTCAAGTGCAAGGTTGAGCAGAGGTTCAGCACCATCAACTTTATATGCCAGGGCAAACATTTATAACTAATATAGCAGTAGCAGTCCGGAAAAGCAAAAAGGCCGCCCGAAGGCGGCCTCCTGATAGAGGGGCTCACGTACAGGAGCCCGCTCCATGAGTAGAGTGCTCGATTCTTACTGAGCTGCAAAACCGGCGGCCTCGAGCTCGGACTTCATGGACTCGAGATCGGCCTTGACGGTGTTGAGGCTGTCGCGGGCGGTGATATAGTCCTGGCCATCGAATGCGGTCTGGGCATCAGCGATAGCCTTGCCAGCAGCCTCAGCCTTGGAAGCGAGATACTTTACATTCAGCTTGGCCTTTGCAGCCTTCTTGGCATCCTTGGAAGCAGCATCGACGAGAGCCTGCACGCTGGCGTACACAGCATTCACATCATTCTTGAGCTGCTCAACCTCTGCCTTGACTTTCTCGGCGTTGGCGGCTGCAGTTTCCTTGGCCTTCTTTGCTGCATCGGCGTATGCCTTGATCAGCTCGTTGGCCTTCTTGTAATCCTTGCCGGAAGACTTGGCTTCCTGGGCGGCGAGTTCTGCATCGACCGCAGCCTTGGCATCCTCGGCAGCCTTGTACTCGTCTGCTGCATACACATCAGCCTTGGCATTCTGCGCCTCGGCAAACACCGCGTTCGCTGCATCGAGATCACTCTGAGCAAGCTTGGTGCTGCATGAGAACAGGAGCATGGCAGCGAGCGCCACTGCAACGATCTTCAGGAACTTCATACTTCCCTCCTGGAAAGATAAGGTGGATCTTTTGATGCAGTTTGCATCATTTTGTTCCACTTTCCGCGACAAATGGTATGCTTTTCATAAAATTTCGTCAATAGGGCATGATAATCCATTATAATAGCCGCTATTTAATGATATTTCATTGAATTAATTATTGAGCACCTGTTTTGTGAGCTTTGTTGCGCTTTTTGATATTTTGCGAAAAAGTTTACTATACGCAAAACATGCAGATATTTGGTGATATTGGACACCATTGAGATTTCAGGAAGAGAATGTCTGGTCCTCATGCCTGTTTAGTCAGCGCAGAATGAGGATCAAAGGCATCGGGAAATCTGCTTGCCATATCGGTGATAATGGGGTGCTCGAGCTTCAAAGCCTGCTCCGCTGCAGGATCCATTGCGAACAGAGCAGGCCACATCGAAGGCCGGCAGAACCGAGGCTCAGGATGACCCGCCTCCAAAAGCCTGGTCTCAAGCTCCCTGCAGGCAAGCCGGCCCGGATCCGATACGCCAGAGGCGAACTGGAAAGACCAGAGGGTGCCATACATTGGCACAAAAGCAAACGCCGGCCGCACCAGAGGAAAGACCTGAGAAAGCGTAGCATGAATGCAGACCCAGGCCAGCGGACGGGCCACGGGCGATTCGCCATGCATGGCAAACACACCGATATCTCCATCCAGAATGCGGCGCACCTGCTGGAAGAATTCCCTGGTGTAGAGCATTTCCGAGGGGCCAAAGGGATCAGTCATGTCCATGATCACGACATCGAAGCTCGCATCGCGGCATTGCTCCACGTATCTGCGGCCATCACCCGGCGCGATCTCGGCACGAGGATCCTCGAAGGCACCTGCATTGATCTCCGGCAGATACTGTCTGCTGAACTCGATCACAGCAGGATCAAGGTCAACCATGATCGCCTTTTCTACAGTTTTAAACGCGAGCACTTCTCTCAGGACACCACCATCGCCTCCCCCAAGGATGAGCACGCGTCGCGGAGAAGGATGAGCCAGCATTGCCGGTACCACAAGAGTCTCATGATACCGTTCCTCTCCTTTGAGAGCGACCTGCGTTATGCCGTCAAGCAGCAGGACCTTGCCGAATTCGGGGCTTTCGGCAAGCTCGATGTCCTGCCAGGGGCTTTTTACCTGTACAAGGACAGAATCAATATCATAGAAAAAACCACATCGCGGATTGAGACGTTCGACAATCTGACCCATTGGCATGCTCCTGAATGTGGGCAGGGTTCAGAGACGGGATGATCGCATGTCCAGATTTCTGCACTCGAAGATTTCCTGGATTTCATGCAGGAGGGCGCGCCTGATACGTTCCTTCTCTCTCTGCTCCAGGCTGGTCACCTCATCCCCGAAAAGAAAATCCTTGAGTCTGATTTCCTTCTTGCGCATCTTGGTATGAAAGTTGTTGTCCGACACAATATTCACGTCATAGGTGATGTAGCGGTCCAGAATATCCTGGTCGATGTAATCCTGGATTGATGTGATATCGTGGTCGATAAATACTTTCCGGCCCTTGTGGTCTCTGGTGAAACCCCTCACCCGGTAGTCGATGATGACCACCTCGGAGTCAAAACTCTCGATGAGGTAGTTCAGTGCCGAAAGTGGCGAGATCATGCCGCAGGTAGAGATGTCGATGTCTACGCGGAAGGTGGCCAGTCCCGTCAGGTGATGGTATTCGGGATAGGTATGAATTGCGATGTGACTCATATCAAGATGGCCAACGACAAAAGGCGCAGGAATGACACCTGCCTCCTGCTGGTCCTGCATATTACGGGCTGTCTGCTCTTCTGCAGGGGGCGCACCGGTATCCTGCAGGGGGCCAGCCTCGGTCTGCGCACTGTTTTCGGTGACGTGCTCCGAAGCTACAGGAGAACCTTCGTTTATCAGCGCAACAACGCTCGCCCCGCGCGGATCGTAATCCTGTGTCGACACGCTCACCAGCTTTGCGTTGATCATGCTGGTGACGTTCGATACGATCTCCTCGAGTCGCTTGGAATTGTATTCTTCATCCACATATTCGAGATACTCTATCTGCGATTCGCGCGACCGGGCGTAGCAGATGTCATAGATATTGAAGCTGATCGATTTGGTAAGATTGTTGAATCCCTCGAGCTTGAGTGTCTTTCCTTTCACCCTCTTGACCAATCCGGGGCTCCTTGGAACAAGATTGCCGCCCCGCTGTGGCGCGGCACAGCAAATTGAAAGTATATCCACGCGGGGCGGCAAGGTAAAGCATTTGATGTTCAGTCGCTGTCGACAGGGAGAAGATGTGCTGCCCTGGGGCTGTAGCGCAGCGTGACACGGTCGCCTGTGCGCCAGAATCCTGCATCGACGGGATCATGCGATACTGCCAGCAGGGGCTTCCCGAGGCCCGCATCGATTTCATACTCGACGGTGGCGCCAAGATACACAGTCTTGTCGATCACACCACGGGCAAACACCAGTTTGCCAGTATCAGAAGCAGCATCCCCCTCGGCACCGGATACGCTCAGCGATTCCGGCCGCACCATCAGCAGAGCCTGCCCACCCTCCCGTACACCGGGTGCAGCAGAGACAGCCTGGAACGTGCTGCCATCTTCGCCGCGCACCAGATTGTTCTCCTCAGCAAGGCGCTCCACCCTCACGGGCAGCAGATTCACCCTGCCGATGAAATCGGCGACAAAACGGTTGGCTGGACGTGAATAGATCTCAAAAGGCGTGCCAACCTGCATCATCCTTCCGCGATTCATGACCACGATGCGGTCCGACACCGTCATTGCCTCGGCCTGGTCGTGGGTAACGTAGACGCTGGTGATCCGGAAGGATTGCTGGATACGCCTGATCTCGAGGCGCATCTGTTCGCGGAGTTTTGCATCGAGATTGGAGAGTGGCTCATCAAAGAGCAGCACACTCGGTTTGTTCACGATGGCACGCGCAAGTGCCACACGCTGCTGCTGCCCTCCCGACAGCTGGTCCGGACGTCGGTGAGCCAGTTCGGCAATCCCCATTACCTCCATGATCTGTTTTACCTCGCGGTTGATCTCCTCACGGGGTCTGCCCTTGAGCTCCAGTCCAAAACCTACGTTCTGCTCTACCGACATGTGGGGAAAGATCGCGTAGCTCTGGAACACCATCGAAGTGTCCCTCTTGTTGGGCGGATCGTTGCTGACATTGCGTCCGCCAATCCACACTTCGCCTGATGTGGGCATCTCAAAGCCTGCGACCATGCGAAGCGTGGTTGTCTTGCCACAGCCCGAAGGCCCAAGCAGCGTGACAAACTCACCTTCCCCTATTTCGAGATTGAAATCCCTTACCGCGAGCAGTTTGCCGCCCTCGCGTTCGGGATCCTGGAATTCTTTCGTTATACCTATCAGTCGAACACTCATGTACGCTCCTAGAAGTGCAGCATCGAGCCGCCGAATTTGCCGTACTGCGCCTTGAGTACCAGACGGATGAGCGCAATCGCCATCGCCACGATGAGCACCAGAAGCAGGCTGTAGGCTGCCGCCGCACCAAGATTGCCGGATTCTACCTGCGCCATGATATGCACGGTCATGAGATTCCAGCGTGATGAGACCAGGAAGATTGCAGCGCTCACCGCAGTCATGCCTCGGACAAAGGCAAAGACCAGGCCTGAGAAAAATGCTGGAAGAATCATCGGCAAGGTGATCTTGCCGAAGGTCTTGCGTGAGTCAGCGCCCAGGTTCACGGCAGCCTCCTCGATGGATGGATCGATGGAGGACAGGATTGCCTTGCCTGATTCGATACCCACCGGAATGTAGCGGAAAATGAAATTGAGCAGCAGGATTGCGAGGGTACCGGTAAGAACAAGCGGCTTGTGATTGAAAGCGAGGATGTAGCCAATGCCGATCACCGTCCCGGGTACCGCAAAGCTGAGCATACTCACTGATTCCACGAAGCGGCGACCAGGGAAGCGCACCCGCATGACCAGGTAGGCGATGATCATACCCAGGAGGCCTGCAAAAGGTGTCGCACTGCCCGCGATGATGAGAGTATCGCGCACCGCCTTGAAGCCAACTCCAAAGACAAATTTGAAATGTTCGAGTGTTGGCCTGTGGTCGAATCCCCATACCTTGGCAAAGGCTCCCACCACTATCGAGAAGTAGATGAGCGCCACGAGCAGGGAGATGATCAGGCAGAACACCAGCAGCGCAATGCGCGCACCGGGGCTTACGATCTGGGTTGTCGACTGCTGCGGCTTGCCTGTGACCGTGGTGTAGCGTCTGCGGCTCACCAGCCAGCGCTGCAGATAGAATGCCAGCAGAGAAGGCACGAGCAGCAGTACGGAGATGGCAGCGCCCTTGGGAAGGTCATACATGCCGACTATCTGCAGATATGCCTGCACAGAGAGCACGGGGAACTTGCTGCCTGCAAGAATCAGCGGGTTTCCAAAATCGGCAAGCGTTTCCACAAACAGAAGAAGCACCGAACCCGCAATACCCGGAAAGGCCAGTGGCAGTGTAACCTTGCGGAACACCTTCCATCGCGTGCCACCCAGATCCATGGCTGCATCTTCCAGAATGGGATTCATGGATTCCAGCACACCCTTGAGCGTGAGATATGCTACCGGGAAGAAGGTCACTACCTGTGCAAGCAGCAGCCCGTTGAATCCATAGATCGGAAAATTCTGAATCCTGAGCAGGTTCCATGTGATCAGGCCATTGTTGCCGAACAGCATGATGATGGCGAGCGCACCGATGAATGGCGGCGAAACGATGGGAATAACCGCGATGGTGTTGAAAAACCTTGCGAGCGGCACCCTTGCCCTAGTGACCGCAAAGGCAAAGACAAATCCTATGAAAGTCCCGATCACTGCCGTGAGGGTGCTCATCATCAGGCTGTTGAAGAATGCCTTGCGGAGATAGGCGGACTGCGCAACCTCCCGGTATACCCGGAGCCCCAGTTTCCCGCCACCAACATCGAGGCTCGCCGCACCCACGGAGAAGAGGGGATACAATACAAAAACAATCAGTGATCCGGTGACCAGCAGCAGCACTGCCAGCAGCACCGGATCACGGGCGGCCCGCCTGAGGTCGGCAGCCGCCTGAGATCCATATGAGCGCATCAGTTACTCACTTTGCAGAGAGGACTTCGTTGACCCAGCGGTCTACGAGGCGCTTTTTCTGTTCGCCAGCCCAGACCGGATCGACATCAATGGTCTTGAGGGATTCGAAAGCAGGCATGCCGGGGCCGAGTGGAACACCTGGGATGATCGGATAGAAATAGGTCTTCTTTTCGGTGTACACCTTCTGCCCATTGACGGTGGAAAGCCAGTCAACAAGCTTCTGCGCCGCTTCGAGATTCCTGGCTCCCTTGAGGATGGACACTGCCGGGGCTTCAAACCAGACACCTTCCTTGGGGAAGATGACCTCAATGGGGAATCCCTTGTCGATTGCCTCAAAGAATGCAGGTGTGAACTGGATGCCGATCGCGCACTGTCCGACCTGCACAGCCTTGGAAGGAGCGGTACCTGAAGAGGTATAGGTCTGGATATTGGGAGCCAGCTTCTTCATGTAGTCAAAAGCCTTTTCCTCGCCCATCATCACGACAAGCGACGCTACAATGTTGTACGCCGTGCCTGACGACTGCGGGGAGGGCATCTGGATCTGCCCCTTGTAGACCGGGTTCAGAAGGTCAGCCCAGCTGGTTGGCCTGGGCGCCTTGATGCGGGCCAGCACTTCGGTGTTGACCGCAAAGGCCATGGGGTTCATGTAGAAACTTCTCCAGTAGCCATCCGGGTCCTTGAATTCCTTGCCGATCTTGTCGAAATTCGGCCCCTTGTAGGGCTGTGTAAGCTTCTCTTCCTTTGCAAGGATGTGGTTCTCGCTGGGAGCACCAAACCATACATCAGCCTGCGGATTGGCTGCCTCTGCCTTGATTCGCGCATAGGCAGGACCGGAGGAGAGCTGGACAAACTGAACATGGATGCCTGTGTCGGCAGTGAATGCGTCGAAAATCTTCTTGGCGTTCACTTCATCGACGCTGGAATAGACTACAAGTGTCTGACCCTTCTGGGCAAACACCGGCAGGGCGATCGCCAGAACCAGCGCCGCCAGCACGAGCACGCGTGTGGCTTTCATAGCACACCTCCTGATGAGTGTTACAGTACAGTCTGATTTTAAGGGCATATTAAGAATTCTGCAAGGTCACTCACCTGCTTTATTCCTTGCATTTGCGGTGCTGAAGCCTCTCACCCGAACGATGCCCAGCTTCCTCATGCGGCTCTGCAGCGTGGTGGGCTTCATGCCAAGCAGTGCTGCGGCTCCTGACGGCCCGTGAATTCTGCCGTTGCACTGTTCGAGCGCCGACAGAATGTGCTGACGCTGCACTTCCTCCATCGTCATGGTCACCGTCGATCTACCGGCTTCAGCCACAGGTGGTGCGGCGGATGCTTGATGCAGATACTCAGCCTGTGTGCCGAAGGATACTCTCTCCAGCGGCATGATGTGGTGTGCTTCTATGGAACTTCCCCTGGCGAGTATGGCTGCCCGTTCAATGGCGTTGCGGAGCTCTCTCACATTGCCTCTCCATGGCAGAGCGAGAATGCGTTCCACTGCAGAAGGAGCCAGCGAAAGCTGTTCATAGCCAGCTCTTCTGCGAATCTGACCCACGAAATACTCAGCAAGCAGCAAGGCGTCCTGTTCCCGCTCACGCAGAGGCGGCAGATGAATGGGGAATACGTTGAGCCGGTACCAGAGATCCTCCCGGAAACGGCCTTCGTGCATGGCAAGCACGAGATCCCTGTTGGTGGCTGCAAGAATCCGCACATCCGCATGCAGAGAGCGCTCACCTCCTACCCGCTCGAACGTGCCATCCTGGAGTACACGGAGCAGCTTGGGCTGGAGTTCCAGAGGCAGGTCACCCACCTCATCCAGGAACAGCGTGCCGCCCTTGGCCAGCTCAAACCGGCCTTTGCGCAAGGCAACAGCACCCGAAAACGCGCCTTTCTCATGGCCGAACAGTTCACTCTCCGCAAGCCCGGAAGGAAGCGCTGAACAGTTGACGGCCACAAAGGGACCTTGCGCCCTGGGCGACAATTGATGGATCTTGCGGGCAACCTGTTCCTTGCCGGTTCCTGTTTCGCCAGTAAGCAAGACCGGCACCTCACTGTGCGCGACCAGAAGAATGGCCTCCGTAACCCTTCTGAATGCTTCGGAAGCTCCTACAAGGTCCATGAATGCCTCAGCCTCGGGATGGAGCAATCTATTTCTCTCTTCAACCAGTTCCCGCGTCCTGGTGATCAGGGCACTTGAAGCTTCTGCCTGCACCAGTGAGAGCGCAATGAGCCTGGAGATTGCACCAACGAAGCTTACGACAGAGGGGGTGAATCGATTGCAGCTTCTGTGGTCGAACGTCAGCATGCCTATTGGCTTGTCGTCCAGCACGAGTGGAGTTACCAGACAGGAGTGCCCATGAGGCAGGTCGAGGACTTCATAGTATGTATCGAGATGCGGCTCATCCTCCTCGAACAGCCTGGGCTGGCCGTTGGCAAGAATGGATGCGAGATCAGGCCGCTTGTTGAGTGGTATGACAAAGTGATCGAGCTGAGGTGTAGAAAGAGTACCCATCGCCTTCTGTACGGTGAGCCTGTCGGGTGGCTCATAGCGCAGCACAACCGCGAGTTCATAATCGATCAGCTCTCTGAGGGCATCGAGAATGATTTCCATGACATGGGTCGGAGTCAGCGAAAGCAGGGAATGCTGTTCAAGCCCCTGCGCGTTTTCGTAATTCAACGACATATTTTGAATATATGACGAAATATCGTTGATTGCAAGCGCGGTTGCCATGCAGACAGAAGCCCCGTCTTTGCCGGACATCATGGATATCAAAGTTTTATTTAACTATAAGGCAATTATTTATTATGATTTTGAGATTATTTTTCGGTTCATGTGAAAATTTTGGCATGTTTATTGCATTAATATAATTGCAGGCGTATAAAGCAGCGCACTGCACAACCGGTGACAGAACCGGCATTTCACAATAAGGAGTATTTACATGGAACAGCAGAATTTCAACATGCCTCTTCTTGGCGATGATTTCCCCTCGCTGACCGTGCAGACGACGCAGGGCGTCATGAATCTGCCCGGAGACCTCAAGGGCAGCTGGTTCATTCTTTTCAGCCATCCGGCAGATTTCACGCCGGTCTGCACCACCGAGTTTGTGGGTTTCCAGAGGCTCATGCCAGAATTCGAAAAGCTCGGCGTCAAGCTCATCGGCATGTCGGTAGATCAGGTATTCAGCCATATAAAATGGATAGAATGGATTAAGGAGAAACTTGGCGTTACCATTACCTTCCCCATCGCTGCAGCAAACGATGCAATCGCCAACGCGCTCGGCATGCTTCATCCCGGCAAGGGCACCAATACTGTGCGCGCAGTATTTGTAGTTGACCCGAAAGGAAAAGTAAGACTTGTGCTGTATTACCCCCAGGAGATCGGTCGCAATATGGAGGAGGTGCTCAGGGCGGTAAAGGCTCTGCAGATCTCCGATGCCAATAACGTAGCCATTCCCGCGAATTGGCCACAGAATGAACTCATTAAGGATCATGTCATTATTCCGCCAGCAAAAACCGTTGCTGATGCCGAAAAGCGGCTGCAGCAGTATGAAGGCTACGACTGGTGGTTCTGCCACAAGGCGCTGTGAGTCTGCTCCCCGGGAAAATCATACCATGATGACATGCCGCCCTACCGGGCGGCATGTTTCGTATAATGTACTTTCCCATGTGTCGGGTGCCGCACCGATTTGATCGGAAACAATGAAATCATGCAAAATTTATCTACCCCGATCCGAAAAACGATTTTATAATGCTACCTGCTAAGCCACCGTCACGGTGAGCTCATAGTCTAGGAGGCACTATGGCACAAGGTACGGAGCAGTGGAAATCGCGGTGGGGATTCATAGCCGCGGGTCTCGGCATGGCAATCGGCACAGGCAACATCTGGCGGTTCCCCCGTGTTGTCGCAGCAAACGGCGGTGGTCCATTCATCATTGCATGGACCATCGCCGTTTTTGTATGGGCCATTCCACTTCTTATTGGTGAACTGGTCATGGGTCGAAAGACCAAGCTGGGCAATATCGGTGCCTTCCGGGATTTTGCGGGCAAGAAGTTCGCCTGGATGGGCACCTGGCAGGTCGCTGTCTGTCTGCTGATCATGTTCTATTACTCAGTGGTCATGGGATGGTGCATGAAATACTTTACGCTCGCTGTGAGCGGCGCATTTGCCAAGCCACTCGACACTGAGGCAACCAAGCAGATCTGGGCAACCTTCACTACTACCCCGCTGCAGACAATTCTCTTCCACTTCATTTCGATGGCAATCGCCGGATACATCATCTACAACGGCGTCAGCGGCATCGAGAAGGCAAGCAAGATCATGATTCCGGCGCTGTTCGGCATGCTGATCATCGCTGCAATTCGTGCGCTCACCCTGCCGGGCGCTGAAAAGGGTCTTGAATTCCTGTTCAATCCCGATTTCAGCAAGCTGGCCGACCCCAAAATCTGGCTCAATGCATTCACCCAGGCCGCATGGTCGACGGGAGCCGGATGGGGCTTCATGGTGGTGTATGGCAGCTATCAGAAGAGGAAGGATGAGGTCGTCGGCAACAGCTTCATCATGGGTATTGGCGATAATGTCGGCGCACTGATGGCGGGTCTCGTGGTCATGCCTGCGGTCTTTGCGCTTTCCGTTTCGCCTCAGATGGCCAATGATGCGCTTTCAGCCGGCAATACCGGTCTGGCATTTGTCTATCTCGCCAGCCTCTTCACTCACCTCCCCCTCGGTTCTGTCATTGCTGCGATCTTCTTCCTGTCGATGACCATTGCCGCGCTCACCTCGCTGCTCCCCATGATCGAGGTAGGCGTACGCAATTTCATGGATGCAGGCATGGATCGCAAGAAAGCAACGCTGGTCACGGCACTTGGAGGCTTCATTCTGGGCATTCCGAGCGCTGCCAACATCAATTTCCTGGACAATCAGGACTGGGTGTGGGGCGTGGGCCTGTTCGTGAGCGGGCTCTTCATGGCCATCGCGCTGATGAAGCACGGGCTCGACAAGGTGCACAAGGAATACATCAATACACCCTGGGCAGATTTCAAGGCTGGAAAGTGGTGGCCTCTCTTCATCCGCCTCTTCCCCGTCCTCTTTGTATTCATTCTTGGCTGGTGGGTGTATCAGTCGATCACCTGGTATCCCGACAACTGGTGGGCGCCCTTTGAAACCTTCAGCGTGGGCACTATCATTCTGCAGTTTGCAATACTTCTGCTTGCAGTACTGCTCACGAACAACCTGTTGGCCAACAAGATCAAGGCCAGCCCCGGCTCGGTTTACGATGATAAGGAGTAACTACGATGAAAGCTTCTGCAGTCGTCATGATGGTGATCACACTGGTCGGCTACTTCGGCGGATTCATCTGGCTTCTCAACACGGCATTCAAGAAAGCTGCCGAGCATCAGAAACAGCGATGACAGGATAATCCTGCCGAGTGGCATGAAAACTGAGGACGGCCGGCTCTGTGCCGGCCGTCTTTTTTTCAGTAAGGCAGCATGCTGCCTCTGATCGAACATCATTCTCCAATAATCTTGACCAAAACTCGCTTTCGGCGCATGCCATCAAACTCGCCATAGAAGATCTGTTCCCATGGGCCAAAGTGCAGGTGGCCGCCGGTGATGGCAACCACGACTTCTCTGCCCATTACCTGGCGCTTGAGGTGGGCATCTGCATTGTCCTCGCCTCGATTGTGGCGATAGAAATCTACAGGATCATGAGGTGCGATGCGTTCCAGCCAGTCATCGAAATCGCGATGCAGGCCCGGCTCATCATCGTTGATGAACACGCTTGCCGTGATATGCATGGCATTCACCAGGCAGAGCCCCTCCTGGATGCCTGATTCCCGAACGCAGGCTTCCACCTGATCTGTAATGTTGATGAATTCCCGACGGCGCCGGGTTTCGAACCAGAGCTCTTTCGTGTAGGATTTCATGAGGCTACGAATACCCCGCAGCGACGTCCGTGTCCAGATACCTATCACCGAAGGGCGTGGGCCCAGATGGCCCTGGTGGTCAGGTACTCGCGGGGGCTGAAGGAGGTGCACCATCGATCCGGTCATCATCAAGATTGCTGCATCGTTCGTCATTGCAGGTTCCTGGATTGCGGCCGCAACATTGCTGGGTGAGAGGCTGGGCAGCCAGAAGGCAGGCCTTATCACGAACCTGCCCTCCAACATTGTCGTCTCCCTGATTTTCATGGCGCTTACACGGGGTCCCGAGTATGCTGCCGCTAGTGCCCGTGGTGTGCCGACCGGCATGGCGGTGGACACGCTCTTTGTGCTGGCCTTCCTTATGGCTGCTCCTTTGGGAATTGCAGGAGCGCTCCTCATTGCCCTGGGGGTTTGGGCAGCAACTGCCGCCCTGGTCATCCTCGTATTGCCGCCCCTGACCCTCGGTACATCAATAATGCTGTATGCAACGGTGACCCTTGCCGCCTTTCTGGTTGCCGAACATGGCCTGCGCATCAAGGCAGTCCCCCGGCGCAATACCGGATTTTCCTGGCGCCATGTAGCAATACGAGCTCTCTTTGCAGGCAGCATCGTGGCGAGCGTGATTGTGATTGCACAATTCGTACCACCCTATCTGACAGGGGTGATTGCCACCTTCCCGGCGGTGCTCTCCTCTACCCTTGTCATACTGGCTCTGGGACAGGGGATGGACTTTGCGCGCGCCACGGGCAAAATGCTCATACTCTCTTCCAGCAACATCATTGTCTATGCAACGGTTGCGAGCGCTACGTTTGCATCACTCGGTCCCTGGCTCGGCACGCTTCTCGCCTTCGTGGCGGCAATCGCCTATATTGCAATTCTGGGTAGAGTCACCGCCAGGATACGGTAGGCAGAGTATCTGCAAACACTCATCCAGGCGGTGAGCTATATCAGGTGCTTCTCTGCACCGCTTCGTTGCCGGCTTGCGCAAGCACACTGCGTGCCCATTCGATAGCTGCTCTCGATGTTCCATCCCCGTTTTCCACGGACTCTGCTGCCAGCATTCTGCTCTCCCGAACCAGAGGCTCCCAGGAATAAGCTTCCTCGCCCCACACCGACTCAAGCCAGGCAATGCCCAGCGCGGCTGTCAGACTTCTTTCCTTCTCGGCAGCAAGCTGTCCTGCAAGCAGGGCGGACAGGAGCGACTCACCAGCGAGAGACGCTGCAAGTTCTCCACTGCTCTCGACAAGCCGCAGGAATGCCAGCAGCTCAGGGATCGGACCAAAGCCTCCGCCCGGAATCTGCAGGGCAAGAAGATCCCACCAGGGAGCTACACCAGGCTTATCAGAAAGGGCCGCCGCAAAATGCAAGGGTGCTGCATCTTCTCTCAAAATCGGCTGGCTCATATCCTGAGAGACTGCCAGACGAGGCATATACAGCTTGCAGTAAGCAGCGGTACGCCCGCCCCACCCATGGGGGAGCACCACTGGAATGTCCTTGAAATACACGTTCCCTCCGACTTTCTCTCCTTCGTCATCGATGAGCACCATGCTGCTCACCGGAGTGAGGATGCCGTGCCTGACCGCCAGGTCTGCAGCCTCCTGCTCCAATTGGGTCGACTTGTGCCGTGTATCCGACATCGTAGCCTGATCGAGCAGCGCTGCCACTTTCTCACTGGCCCAGAGACTGGGGATGGTGCCGGCATCAAGGGAAGCATCAGGCTGGGCCAGGGGCACTTCGCATTGCCATGGCTCACCCGCCACGATAGCCTGCAATTGTACCGAAGCAGGCGACTCCTGTGCTGGTGACAGCCGCCCGAAAAGCCTGAGCCGCTGACCCGCGCACGCTGCTGCCTCTGCAGGCAGCTCGCAGGGATGCCCATCTAGCATCATGGCAATATTCTCGACCGTGCCGGCAAGGAGAGCGCCGAAGAGCGCCAGCGTGCGGGGTTCAATTCTATCATTGGGGTGCACCGTGCCATACATGCCGCCACCGGCGCGCACAATCCTGGCAATTGCATCGACTGCCGGCGCTGAACCGATGCCCAGGATGTGCAGGCGTGTGCCGCCCTCTTTCTGGCGCGATGCCATGCCGGCAATTCTGTCGGTATCTCCTGTTTCTCCATCGGTAATCACAAGCACATCAGTCCATTTGCCCCACGCCCACACATGCTCAAGCGCTGCCAGGAGCTCGGTGCCTCCCTCCGCCTCCTGTCTGTCGATCCACTTGCGAGCCGCCTTCATGGACTGCTCATCAGCGGCATGCACATGTTTCTGTCCATCATGCACAATGGAGTTGAATGCAAAGACACCGAAACGGTCAGCCTTGCCCAGCGCTCCGATACATGCCTTGAGCGCCTTCTTTGCTGCATTGAGCGATTCTCCCTCCATGGAACCCGAGGTATCGAGCAGGAACGCGATGGTACGAGGCTGGAGCTGTGCTGGTGCAGGCAACTTTGCATCCGCGGCAATCCATAGGTCACCATGAGAGTGGGTGTACCATGCATGAGGCTGTCTCTCTTCTTTCATCGCTACTTCGAGCACGAAATCGCGGTCCATGGGAGCATCATCCGACCCGACCTGCACCATGATGCGCTGATCGGAAAACTCAAGCGAAAGAGGGTGCGAGGGGCTGAATACCTGTCGCACGGATGCAGGATCATCGATCGCCATCTTCACGGTAATGCCATAGGGCACTCTATCGGTCCATGGCAGAGACAGCCTTTCCTCAAGCGGTACCTGCTGGCCATCATCTGGTAATGCCGGGAAGTATCGCGGTGCAATCGCGGTAGGGATACGTATTCTCAGTGCTCCGGCCGATTCTTCCACAATGCCGACCCATCCAAGTGTAACCAGGATGGAATCCCCTGCATCCAGATTGCCAAGCCTGAAGGAGAGCACGCCTTCGGTTTCTGCATCGAGCAGCGCAGAGCGCCAACCTTCCTCGGTTGCCTCTTCATAGCGGTTGAACGCCTCATCCCGCTTGAGCACAATGGCTTTCCGCGATGCTCCACCGCGCTCGATTTCGAGGCTTCGAACCACGGCATGTTCAGGAAGCGGTACATGCCACAATGTTTCCAGCGGCACCTGGTTCGTATTTGTCCAGCGCTGCTGCATGCACACCGAAAGCAGAGAGCCATGAAGCGTTCCTTCTACCGCCACGCCAGTAAGTGGTATGGCAATCCCGTCTGGAGACTCCATGGCACAGCATCTGCCACCAGCCTCATCCATTTTCATGATCCTGCTCCTTTCCCAACCCTCAATGCTGCCCGGTCTCACGCCGGACAAGTGCCCTGATCGCTCTCACCAGCGACCGATAGTGCGCTTCATGCTGCGCCTCGACTTCCAGATAGAGATAAGGTGCCAGCTCATATCGCAGCACCGTGGATGGCTCGTCCGGGCTGATGACTGTGGGCATCTCCCTCATTTCGTAGAACATTGCCGGTTCTTCGCAGACTTCAATCTCAGGTGCAAGCAGGTGCTGTGGATATCTGAGAGTTGCGAGAGAGCGCCCTTCCTGCCGGGCTCTCAGAATTTCCTGTAAGCGCATGAGATGCCGCTCACCATAGAAAGCGCCCTTGCCTCTCCCAGCAGGAGGCTCGAGCAGCCCGCGCTCCACATAGAACCTGATCGTACGCCGCGAAAGCCCGGTCAGCGCCACCAGATCATCGATGGTGTATCGATTCTCCTCTTTCATGACACCAATAATAACACTGATACTGTCATAATGCAAGTGTCATTTTAAAAAAATTTCTCAGATCCGGTTTGGGGCTCCTCACCTCGGCGCTTTCCAATTCTTCATCATTCAAGGAAGTAGGGAGCCATTTCATTGACTTTGCCACACCCATGGCTGATACTTTCTGTACTGGAAGATTGCCGCCACACCATGGCGGAACAGGAAAGTTTGGGGAGCCAGGTTGAGAAGACCCGGCGCCATATTGCCTGGTTTCTCTGCAAGGAGGCAGAACACCATGCGCTACAGAAAAACTTTTCTCTTCATGATGCTGCTGGGCATCATGGCAACATTTACACTCGGAGCACAGACACGGCCTGTCACCATCACCCACTGGTACTGGGCAGATAATCCCAACTATTCAAAGGTAATGCAGCAGATCGCTGCCGAGTTCAATGCGACCAATGGCAAGGGAATCACCGTGGTAGCACAGGAATATCCATGGGATGGCGGAGCCTACAGTGAGACACTGTTCCGTGCCGTCATGGGTGGCGGAGGACCGGACACCTCATCCTTCAAACTCACCTCGACACCCCTCTTCACCGCCAATGGCCTGCTCGTCAATCTCGACCCATGGCTTGCCAAATGGCCCGACAGGGACAAGATCGATGCAAGCCTCTACAACACCATGAGAAAAGCGAGCGGCACCAACAGTGTCTATGTGATGCCGTGGAACACCCAGGTGCTGTATGTCTACTACCGGCCTTCCATGTTCCGGAGGATGGGGGTCAAAGTCCCCACCACCTATGAAGAATTTCTGGAGGCCTGCAGAAAGCTCACCTTTGACATCGATGGAGATGGCAAGACTGATGTCTACGGGTTCGGCATGAGAGGAGCGCGCGGCGGTCATGAACCATGGGGCAGCTTCATCCAGGCACGCGGAGGAACATTCGAGGATTTCACCACCCCCCAGGCAATTGCAGGCATGCAGGATTTTATCGACCTCTACCGCAAGGGCTACGCACCTCCTACCGCTCCCATGGACGGCTTCAACGAAATCATTGCCAATTTCAAATCCGGCAAGACCGCGATGACCATCCACCATATTGGCTCCTCGATCGGCATGATCGACACCTTCGGCACCGATGTGGACGCCTTCCCCTTCCCGGGTGGAGTCGGCAGGTGGACCTCCATGGGTGATACCGAAAACGTCATGCTCAAGGGATGCAAGGAGCGGGATGCCGCCTTCGAATGGCTCGCCTATCTGGCAACCGGCAAAGGCCAGGAAATGTGGTGCACGGCGACGGGTAATGTGCCGGTCAGCAAGGATGTCCAGAAGCTGCCCTTCTTCCAGAACAACAGATTCATGAAAGTCTCCATCGAGGGTGCGCCCTATGCCGGCATCTTCCCGATACTGGACACCACCACCGAGTGGATCAGCACGATATGGCCGAACACGGTGGCAGCAGCCCTCACTGGCAAGATGACTGCGGCAGAAGCCATGAGGCAGCTGCAGAAGGGTCTCTGGGGCAAGTGAGTCAGTGGCCAGAGGATGCCAATGCACAGAAAACGACTGGTACTCTGGCCCTATCTGCTCATCCTGCCAGCGCTGCTCACCATCCTGGCAGTGGTGTTTGTTCCTGTATTGAAAGCGCTCCTGATGAGCTTCCAGAGCTACGATCTCAGGCGGCCGCATAGGATACGCTACACGGGGCTGGAGAATTATGGCGAGGCGTTCAGCGATCCCCTGTTCTGGCAGGCGCTGATGAAGACAGCAATCTGGGTTGCGGCGGGAGTGGGCATGCAATTCATCTTCGGATTCATGCTCGCCCTGCTGCTGAACAGAAGATTCCCGGGCCGCGGCATCGTACGATCGCTCAGCCTGATACCCTGGGTCACGCCTGGAGTGCTGATCGGGCTCATGTGGCGATGGATCTATGACGGCAATTATGGCGTCCTCAATGATCTGCTGCTCCGCCTGGGGCTCATACACGATAAAATTCCCTTTCTCGCGCAGCAGTCTACCGCATTCCCTGCCGTGATCCTGACCATCATCTGGCAGGGCATACCCTTCTTTGCCCTCATGCTGCTTGCCGGGCTCCAGGGAATACCGGAAGAGCTCTATGACGCGGCTGATGTGGATGGCGCGAATGCCGTGCAGAAATTCTTCAGGATTACGGTGCCCTCGCTGAAGAATACAATCTTCGTGACCACACTGCTGCGCATCATCTGGGTGGCGAATTCGGTGGATGTCATCTTCAATCTCACCGAGGGAGGGCCGGCGTACTCAACCCAAACGCTGAGTGTCTATGTCTTCAACAAGGGCAACACGCTCAATCTTGGCTACGCTTCGACCATGGCGATACTGCTCGCGCTGGCGCTCGCCACGGTCGCGGTTCCCTACCTCAGAATACTGTTCCGTCAGCAGGAGGCAGGATGAGAAGGAACCGTCTGCGCCATCTGCCTCTGCAGATTCTGCTGATGCTGGCGCTCGCCGCGATCATGGTCTTTCTGCTCTTCCCGTTCTATTGGACACTGGTCACCTCGCTGAAGCCCGAGCGCGAGCTCTATGCCTCGCGGGTCACGTACTGGCCGAACGCGCCTACCCTCGCCTCCTACCGCAAGCTGTTTGTAGAATTCAGGTTTGTAAAGCCCATGCTGAATAGTCTTCTGGTGGCAGCGGGCACCACCGTGATATCGCTCACCGTGTCGCTGCTCGCGGCGTATGCATTCTCACGATACCGATTCAGGGGACGACGCTTTTTCATGACCATGTTCCTGACCAACAACATGTTCCCCACAGTGCTCCTCCTCATCCCGCTCTACGCCATCATGCGGAAGCTAGGAATCCTCTATACGCCAACAGCACTTATTCTCGCCTATACCACCTTTACCATTCCTTTCTCCATCTGGCTGCTGCATGGCTATCTGAATGATCTGCCCTCATCGCTGGAAGAGGCTGCCATGGTGGATGGCGCGAATCGTGCACAGGCCTTTGTGCGAATCATCCTTCCCATGATGGCGCCCTGCATTGTGGCGACCGGTGCCTATGTCTTCATGACTTCATGGAACGAATATACCTTTGCAGTGATGTTCACGAATGAGGCGAACAGGACCATTCCTGTGGCGCTGAAGAATTTCATAGGGCAGCTCGGTGTGGAATGGGGGATGCTGACTGCTGGCGGCATTATCACGATCATTCCGGTGTGCATCATGTTCTTCTTTGCGCAGCGCAGGCTGGTGGAAGGCTTGACTGCGGGCGCAGTCAAGGGCTGAGAGGTTGCCATGCGTTCGCTGGCAGTTGGTGTTATCGGGGCTGGGAAGATGGCCCGTGCTCACATCCAGGCCATACGCAGCCTGGACTACGCACGGGTCGTGGCGCTGGCATCGAGAGACAGAGCAAAAGGAACAGCGCTGTGCGCGGAATATGACATCCCTCACTGGTATGATGATTACCGCAGGATGCTATCGGAAGAGCAGCTCGATGTGGTGCACGACTGTGCACCCAATGTGCTGCATTTTCAGATCAATCGGGACATCATGCTTTCAGGCAGGCATGTGCTGTCGGAAAAGCCGCTCACCTGCAGCGCCCGCGAATCGGAAGCGCTGGTCGAGCTTGCCCGGAAGCACGGCGTCCATACAGCAGTGAATTTTGTCTACCGACACTACCCAGTACCGGGGCAGATCAGGGAGCTGGTGCACAGCGGAGCGCTGGGTGAGGTCTGGGCGATCCATGGCACCTATCTGCAGGACTGGCTTGCGGATGACCAGGTCTATGACTGGAGGGTAGAAGCGAGCCAGGCAGGCCCCTCGCGCGCGATCGCCGATATCGGGTCGCACTGGCTCGATATGGCGATGTTTGTGCTGGGGCAGGAAATCGTGGAGGTGTGCACGGACATGGCGACGTTTATCCCGATGCGTCCCAGGCCGAGTCTCCAGAGCACGCATGCTGTCTCGGGACATGGCGGGCGGTCGAACCATGGGTCAGCCCAAACCGGATCGCAGGCTCCGGAACGTGTGCAGGTTGATACCGAAGACTATGCGAGCATGCTGCTGCGATTCGAGCATGAAGCGCGAGGCTGCCTGACGCTGTCGCAGGTCTGCCATGGCTGGCGCAGCGGGCTTTCCTTTACAGTCGAGGGGAGCAGGGGGAGCGTGGCGTGGAGCTATGAGGAGCCGGAGAGACTCGATATCAGAATGAGAAACAGTGAAGCATGGGGGCGTGCCCCCAGTCCTGAGGCTCAGCATGCCACCGGCTCTCAGCCAATGGCTGCCAGTTCTTCTCAGTATGCACAGTCAGCCATGATCGGAAGCTTCTACGATTCGATCCTTGACGGTCAGGCTTCTCGGTATGCTGATTTTGAGCAGGGATGGCGTGTAGATTGTGTTATAGAGGCTGCGGTGGAGAGTGCTAGAAGTGGCGGATGGGTGGGGATTGGTTCCTTATCCGATAAAGTCCTTGAATAATTTTTTGCCATTGCGCTCTGCGCGGGCGCGTGGATTGAAACCCGAGCCCTGATACTCCGCTGCGATACTCGTTCGGTGCGCCTGTCCCTGAAATATTGTCGCTTCCCGCGTGTGGCGAACCAACATGATAAAAAAAAGGCCCCCTTCTCGGGAGCCTTTCAACATCTAGCAGGGGGAGGACTCGAACCTCCGACCTCCGGGTTATGAGCCCGACGAGCTGCCAACTGCTCTACCCTGCGTCGCGAGGTATAAGTTACAAAAAATCGCAAAAAATGTCAAGCCTTGCAAAAGCCCCGACGCCTCAAAAGCTCACAATCTGAAAAGCCTTCTCAGATTGGTAGTTTTAACCACGCGATGATGCAGATAGAACAGAAACGCGGCAATCGGCAAGAGCGTGAGCGCGCAGATCGCCGACCAACCCAGCCGCACCCTCCCACGGGCAAAGAGGTCGATACACACCTCAACCCCGATGCAGACCAGAGCGGCCCCCACTGCCACAAAACCCAGTACATCCAGCCCCTTGCGCTTGCTCGAGAGAATGGCCAGCACGACTCCTCCCGTGACCGATTCCACCAGGAGCGCAATCGGCAAGCCCAATCCCAACGCCCAGCGCGGATTGCCGGTAATGAACCCCAAGGCAAGAAGGAAAGCTGGTGGTGCAGCCGCCGCTACCAGTATGGCAAGCAAGTGACGATCCCGCAGCATCAGCAGACTCGTCGCCTCAGTCCATATAAGCAGCAGCGAGGCGATGGGATACAGCGACCATGACAGCCGCCCCGCATCAAAGAGATTGACGCCGCCAAGCACAAAAATAGCTATGGAGAACGCAACGGTGAGCACTTCCCATGCCACCTTGCGACGTTCCTGTGCGCTGAAACTCCGTGCAGGTGCCACATCTTCAAACATGAGATCGACATGGTGGCCTGCATTTCCCTCCTCGGGATGTTGCACGCCGCCTTGCTCCACTTCCGGCGCTCTTGGATTCCGCGCGCCACACAAGGGACAGCGGCTGGCATTGCCGATCTCAACACCACAATCAGGGCAGTATGGCACTTGTTTCCTCCTTTCCTCCGGAGCCACCTTGTCGCTCGGCATCAAGGCGGCACCATACCCGCACCGACAAACCCAGCTGACGGAGCCTGGTGAAGAACAGCCGCTCCAGCTCGCGGGACGCAGCGAGACTTCCGAAATCGATAAGCAGCCTGTCGCCCCAGCTGATGACGGAAGCATTAGTCAGCGTCAGCCTGCTGGGCGCGGGGATAAAGCCGAATCGCTCGATGCGCGCAGCAAATCCAGGCGGCATGGTCACCTGCCCGAGATTGGAAATCCATCCCGAGAGCATGGATTCGCCGAACCTGGCAAACAGCGCGCGTGCTGCCAGGTCCTTGACCACCAGCGGCACCAGTCGAACGGCAAGATTTCGTGCGCTCCCCGCATTCCTGCTCAGATGCTTGGCGATGCTCATCCTGTCGTATTCCAGCTTCATCTGGTAATGCGTTCGTTTGACGAGTTCATCAAAAGGCCTGGCGCCCAGACGCATATCTTCCTTGATGATGACGAAGAGCGAGAAGTTCCGCATGGTCGGCGAGGGAAACAGCAGGCGCAGATTGATGGGAACCTCGACGGCAATCGAGTACTCCCTGGTTGGTCTGGCGAGCCAGAGCTGCTGAAGGGCATCAAGATAGACTGCCGTGAGGAGTTCGGTCATGGTCACACCCCTGCGCCTGGCTTCCTTCAGTACCTCTTGCGTCGAGAGCTCACCAGTGATGACTCGATAGGTACCCTCCGGCAGCATGCTGGATTGCAGATGAAAAGCCGGCGGACTCTGTTCGGGAGCCGGAAGCCCCCGGGGGAAATAGCGCTGGTAGGAATCCTCGAATTCCTGAGGAGACGGCTTGCCGGAGAGCAGCAGATTGCTCCACTCGGGAGAGGAGAGATCAACTCCCGGATCCACCCCCAGCAGCAGAAAATAATTGGCAAGCAGGGTCTTGAGAAAGGTGATGCCGCCCGTGCCGTCGGTGAGTGCATGCGAAAACTCGACGCCTATGAGGTTTCCTGCAGCCCTCGTACGGAACATGCGGGTACCTGCTTTTCTGATATTCCATGCCTGGCATGGGCTGGGAGCATCGGGATAGACAGGGGGATCATCCTCACACTGCTCAAAGTAGTACCAGAAGATGCCTCGCCGCAATCTCACATTGAAATACGGCATGCGGCGTGCAGTACGCGCCAGCGCCTCTCTGAGCACCGCAACATCTACCGGCGCATCGAGTTCAGCCTCGAAGCGGAACAGGCTCGTGGTGATATCGCCCGACACCGACGGCATGATGGTACCGGCATTGTCGAGGGCATACCAGATGCCGCTCTCATCCTGCCGTCTGGTATGTATGAAACGATGCTCTCTGGTTCTCGAGCGTCCGCCCTTCATACTGTTTACTATATTACAGGAAAGGAAAGAAAGGCATTGCCAGCACCAGCAGTACGGTGAACACCAGAGCCGGCAGGAAATTTCCTGTCTTGAAGGAGCGGATATTCAGCAGCCCCAGCCCGATCATGATGACCAGCGCTCCTCCGATCCCCGTCAGCTCGGCGAGCATGAGGTCGGTGACATAGGGTTTGACAAAATTGGACAGCAGCGTGAGCGTACCCTGATACAGCAGAATCGAGAGAGCCGAGAACGCCACGCCAATCCCCATGGCGCCCGCAAAGATTATGGACACAAACCCGTCAAGCACACTCTTGGTAAGTATGAGCGAGTAGTCGCCTTCCGTGCCGGCCTTGAAGGAACCGACGATTGCCATGGCACCCGAACAGAACAGCACCGAAGCATTGAGAAAGCCTGCCGCAAAGGCTCCCTCGGCATTGCGCGCAAAGCGCTGCTTGAGCCTCTCCCCGAATCGCTCGATCCCGCCCTCGACATCGAATACCGTACCGAGCAGCCCTCCTCCCATCAGAGCCAGGGCAAATGCCAGGATGTGGCTCGTCTTGAGTGCCATCTGGATGCCGACGGTGAGCGAGGTGAGTCCTGCCGCAGTGAATACGACCGATCGATAATCTTCTCTGATACCCTTGCGGAGCAGAAGTCCAATGAACGAGCCGAGCACGACTGCCACAGCATTGATGAAGGTTGCTATCATGGTTTGCCTTGACCTCGGATGCGGAGTATAGCATAATCGCAGTCTGCGAGGAACAACGCATGCAGAGCTTTTTTTCGCGCGCCATGCTGGCGATTGCCGTAGTCTTTGCACTGGGCAGCCTGTCCTGTGCCTCTTTCCCCCCTCCCGTGCCTGAAGACGCCAGCGCAAGGACGATCATTCAGCGCGCACAGGAGCGCTACGATCTCTACGATCTCAAAGGTGCACGCTACTACTACACTCTGCTGCTCGAGCGCTATGGTTCGGACCCCGATATCGTGCTCAACGCCACCTATGAGCTGGCCTTCATCGATTATAAGGAAGGCAAGAAAGCCAAGGCGATCGAAGGGTTCAGGAAGGTAGTTGCCCGCTATGGAGAGGCCGATGCCGCAACGCTCGATCCCACATGGAAGGCTCTGGCCGATATGATGCTGAAAAAGCTCGGCGCTACGAACTGAACGCCAGCCCGCGCCACTCCTGCACCAACCAGATTCAGGCGTCCTGCGCCTCGCCCAATGCCTCTGCAACAGTCAGCCATTCCTCATTCAACGCATCTGCTTCTCGATCCAGAGCCTCGATATCTGCCAGAATCCGCCTCGTGCGCGAACCGTCAATGTACACATCAGGCCTGCCGAGCTGCTCCTCGAGGCTGCGCCTGGTTGCTGCGATTTCAGCCAGCCTTGTCATGATCTCCTCCTCCCGTCTCTGCAGCTTGCGGATCCTGGCCTTGCGGGCTTTCTCCTCTTCCCATGCGGGAGCGGATCGGCGCGGGGTCTGGCTGGATTCTGGAGCCGGCCGGTCTGGCTGATCCGAAGAAATGCCGCCGGATGCTGCGGTAAGCGCTGCCTTTTTCTCCAGATAGTAGGCGTAGTTGCCATAATACAGTTTCGGAGTGGTACCGCATGACAATTCGAGCACCCTGTCTGCCAGCTCGTCGATGAACTGGCGGTCGTGGGATACAAAGATCACCGTACCCTCGAACTTCTTGAGCGCTTCTAGCAGGATATCTTTGCTGGTAAGGTCCAGATGGTTCGTCGGCTCATCCAGCAGCAGCAGATTGGCAGGGTGCAGCAGCATTTTCAGGAGCGCCAGCCGGGAGCGTTCGCCACCGGAGAGCACTTTCACTGGTTTTTCAATATCATCGCCCCGGAAGAGAAAGGCTCCCAGCAGATTGCGCAGCTTTGGATGCAGGTCAGGCGGACAGACCTCCAGCGCAGCTTCTTCCACGGTCGCATCCGACTCCATCCTCTCAGCTGAATCCTGAGAGAAATAACCGACCGAAACATTGGCTCCCAGCGAAACTTCGCCTTCGTACGCTGCATCCTGCCCCGCCAGAATGCGCATCAGTGTTGATTTGCCGGCGCCATTGGGCCCGACCAGCACCAGCTTGGTGCCCCGCTCGATATCGAGCGAGAAAGTGTCCAGTACCAGCCTCGATCCATAGGTCTTGCGCAGATCCTTGATGCGGACCACGGTCTGACCGGAGCGCGGAGCCGGCGGAAAGGAGAAGTGAATGCGCTTCATCCCCTCCGGAATCTGGATGGGCTCGATTTTTTCCAGCATTTTGATGCGGCTCTGCACCTGGGCAGCCTTGGATTCCTTGTAGCGGAATCGGCGAATGAACTCCTCCATGCGCTGGATCTCTTCCTGCTGACGCTCCCATGCTTCGAACAGCGCTTCCAGCTCCTGTGAACGGCGAGTCTCATACTGGCTGTAGGTGCCTGCATAGCGCGTGAGCTTGCCATTGAAGAGCTCGTAGACCTCCTGCACCGTCACATCGAGGAAATAGCGGTCGTGCGATACCACCAGCACCGCCCCATGGTAATCGTGCAGGAAACCCTCCAGCCATGTGCGCGCTTCCAGATCGAGATAGTTGGTGGGCTCGTCGAGCAGCATCACATCGGGGTCTTCCAGCAGCACCAGCGCAAGCGCAAGCCGCATCTGCCAGCCTCCGGAGAGCGAGGCGGCTGGTCGCTCGAAATCCTCAGGTTTGAAGTCGAGACCTCGCAGCACTTCGGCAATACGCTCCTGCCTCCTCCAGTATCCAGCCTGCTCCACCAATTCTCCAAGGCGATGGTGTTCTTCGACGAGGCTGGCAAGCTCACCTTCAGTATGCTGGCCGGATTCGAGCCGTCTGCCGATCTCCTCCTGCGCCTCGAGCAGCTCCCGGAAACGGGCAAAGGCACGCTCGGCGACTTCAAGCACTGTACCATCGCCAAACTGGACACCCGTCTGAGGCAGATAGCAGACGCGCGCGCCTCTGGTGAGCACTACTTCACCACTGTCAGGCGCAATCAGGCCTGCGGCTATTTTCATTAGGGTGGACTTGCCGGCGCCGTTCGGCCCGGCGAGTGCCGCTCTGGATCCATCCTGAAGATACAGCGTCGCGTTTTTAATGAGGTCACGCGCGCCGAAGGAAAGTGATATATTGCTCAGCTGCATGCATGCCATGGTTTCATACCGCCATTTGCACTGGAGTCACGCCTGGCGTACGTCCACACTGGGGTGGGTACTGCAGGCTGCGCCTACTGGCCCATGGGAAAGAAGACCAGCGGCGCGTATCTAGCATCAAGAGAAGCTGTCATGCCATCAAGGCCAATGGGATTGGCCAACGCAATCACCAGCGAGCTCCGCTCGAAGCGATAGACGAAGTCCATTCTCTGATCCCTGTTGTAGTAGATAGAGAAACCACCCATCCATGCCGAGGCGAGACTATCAGCCAGATGGAGGCCAAAGACGATGCTGCCNCTTGCCGATCCGTTCTCTTCTGCCTCCGGGACAGACCCCGCAGGCATCTGTTCCAGATTGCTCCAACTGTAGGTGCCGCGCGCATCGATCGAGAGAATGCCGGCGCTATCAGAAATGAAGGTGAGGTTCTGGCGAGAGGGGCTTCCAGGAGTAGTCGCGCTCGTGAAGAAAGACTGAAGCTCTGCCACCCGGCGCTGGCGCTCCTGGGTGATGATACCCTGCTCCGAGCCAAAGAGCTGTACGAAGCGCGCAGCCATGCTGCCGACTCGCCAGCCGGTATCCGGCAGCAGGGGATCGGTGCCACCCCAATCCGCAACCAGCGCGCGATCGGATTCAAAACGGATGCGCAGCGAAGACCCCCTGAACATCAGCCAGTCTCCAGCAGTCTCAACAGACGAGAATGAGAAGACCAGAGACGTGCCGGGCAGTTCGATTCTGATCTGCTGATTGGAAGGATCCGGGAAAAGGCCATACTGCAGCGAAAAATAGTCCGGATCCACAGAATCCAGGTCGAGCATGGTCTGGAAATAGGCCGGCCTCCATGGCCGTGCATAGAGCAGCGCGAGCTGGGCCGGCGTAGAGGCGGTCGACTCCTCCTTCTTGACAGGAGCACCGCCGGTCCGTTCGTCGTAGAGAGTCATGGTATTGCTGAAGACATAGCCACGGGTACCATCGATTGCCTGGACGTAGTACCAGTCGCCGGCGAGCGCCTTGCCACCAGTGAAGACCGGTTCCCCTTCCACCTTTTTCAGGACCTTGACCGATTCGCCAAGCATGAGTCGGTAGACCCGTCGCGCTGCAACGCCAGGAGCGTCACGCACAGGAAGACCGTCACGCCCCGCAGCGAGATAGAGCGATGCCCATGGCTCGAATTCCTTCGCACGCTGCTGTGCTGCCCGGCGCGAACCGAAGAATTCGAGGTAGGGAAAAGGCACCTCGAGTCTGGAATCTTTGGCATCGGGCAGACCAATGAGGTAGGTTTTGCTGATATTCGATTTAAGATACACGGGAACGACTGAACCAGAACGGGCGGAAGTCCCCTTCACTGACCATATCACGAGCCCCCAGCCCTCCAGTCTCGTACAGGAAGCAGAAACCATGAGCATCATGAGGGCGACAGCAGCCATGAGAGCCAGGTGCAGAATGCGCCGGATGCCTGTCATATGCTGTGAGTGTACACCAGAAAGCCGGAATGATGCTATAATGGATTGCATGTCTGATGAACGCTCGGAAACTGCAGCACATTCTTCTTCACCTGCGAAACATGCGCCCTACGCTGCCATCGAAATAGGCTCAACCGGCATCCGGCTCGTGATTGCGATGCTGGGTGAGGATGGCAGCCTCAAGGTTCTCGATCGGGCATCCAAGCAGAGCCGGCTTGGCAGGGATGTCTTCACCATGGGCACCATTTCCCGGGACGGTTTGCGGGAAACCATTGCAATCCTTTCATCCTACAAGGAAATGCTTGCAAGCTACGGCATCCAGCCCGAGCACGCCCAGGTGATCGGTACCAGTGCCCTGCGGGAAGCATCCAACCGAGACACCTTCATCGACCGTGTTCACCTGCAGACTGGTTTCCGCATCAGGATCGTGGAGGATATTGAAGAGAATCATCTCATGTATCTTGCAGTGCAGCATGCGCTTCAGGACGAGCGCTCCTTTCTAACCCGCGCAAACGCCATGATTCTGGAAGTCGGAGGCGGCACTACCGAGGTCATGCTGCTGCGCAAGGGCCGCATGGTGTCCAGCCACAGCCTGAGCATTGGCACCCTGAGGCTCGATGAGCAGATCCGAGAGTCGGCGCGTCAGCCACGGCAGTTCATCGAACTCTACCTCGAAAGCAACATCAAGACCGCCTGTGATCTTCTGGCGGAGGATCTCCCCCTTGATTCGGTACGAACCTTCATTCTGATAGGAGGCGATGCGAGGTTCGCCGCATACTGCATCTCCGGCAAGAATTATGAAAACTATGCGGTGCTGGGCCGGGAGCAGTTCATCGAGTTCGCCGATATGGTATCCAGTCTGTCAATCGAAGAATGCATGGCTCAATACAATCTCTCATGGGCTGATGCGGAGAGCTACGCTGCAGGCCTCACGATAGAACGCATGTTCCTGGAGCGCACGGGCGCGGAGACGGTCATCGTGCCCAATGTCTCAATCCGAGAAGGCATCCTGCTCGCGGAACTCCAGGGGATAGACAGCCGGATAGAAGACGAATTGCGCCGCCAGGTAGTAGCTTCCGCGCGCTCGCTGGCAAAACGTTTTCACTTTGATGAAGCCCATGCGGTGCATGTCCATGACCTCTCGCTCGCCCTCTTCGATGCGCTCAGAAAGGAACACGGTCTAGGCAAGCATGAGCGCATGCTGCTGGAGGTAGCTGCCATTCTGCATGACATCGGGACCTATCTCCGCACGAGCGGCCATCACCGGCATGGCGAATACATTGTGGCGAACTCCGAGATTTTCGGGCTCAACCGAGAAGATATCAACATCGTATCGAATGTGGTGCGCTACCACCGCAAGACGCCACCTCTCCCGACCCATGTGAATTTCATTGCCCTCCCGCGCGAATCGCGCATCATCGTCATGAAACTCGCTGCCATGCTGAGAGTTGCGGATGCGCTGGACCGCAGCCATACGGGACGCATTCATGACATCGCAGTCGAACGCACCGAGGATCGGCTGATCATCAGGCCGGCACAGATCCTGGATTACTCACTCGAGAAGATGTCGCTTGCCGAAAAAGGTGACATGTTCGAAGATGTATTCGGATTGCTGCCGATGCTTGCCTGAAGCCCGGCACGAAGGAGCACTGCGACACCCGAAAGGAGCGACCATGCCCGTCCTGCTTCCAATGTTCAACCGGGAGCTATCCTGGCTCGATTACAATGACCGTGTGCTTGCCGAGGCGATGAAGCCGGCGACACCCCTTCTGGAACAGCTGAATTTCCTTCGCATTGTCGCTTCCAATCTCGATGAATTCTTCATGGTCCGGGTGGCAGCCGTAAAGGCAGCCATTCTATCCGGCCAGATCAGAGAGGAATGGGCCGGCATGCATCCAGAGGAGCTGCTGGCTCATATCCACCGGAAGGTGCAAGCTTCATTCGAAGCGCTCTATCACCATGTTGAGCATGTGCTGCTGCCAGCTCTTGCCGACAAGGGCATCGAGCTCGTACCGCCCGACCAGTGGAAACCGCGGGAGCGCCGCTGGCTGGAACGCTACTTCATGGAAGAGGTATTTCCCCTGCTCACGCCGCTCCGGCTGGAGGACAGCTATCCAGGCACAGGAAGCCTTCAGATGCAGATTGTGTTCAGGCTCGATCAGCCTGGTGCAACAGGGGAGGCTCCTTCCTCCGGACTGTGCGCACTGGTACAGGTGCCGCGCAATCTTGATCGCTTCATCGTGCTGCCTCCGGATCCGGACGAGCCTTCAGAGAGCAAGGCACTCCGCATCGCACTCCTCGAGGACATGATACTCCTCTTTGGACACAGACTGTTCCCCGGTCATGCAGTCGTGCAGGGTATACAGTGCAAGATCAACAGAGATGCCGACTTTGGAGTCGATGAAGATAGAGAAGACGATTTTCTTGCTGCCATGGAAGAAGTGCTCACCGGCCGCCAGAATTCAACGCCGGTCCGCCTCGTCTTCCGGGGAGACGACCAGACGCTGGTGAGCCGCGTCATGCAGAGCCTTGGGCTTGGATCACTCGATGTCTACCATTGTGGCTGGCCCATGGATCTTGGCAGGATTACCCCTCTCTGCACGCCTGAATTCTACCGCCAGCATGGCTTCGAAGTTTCACCAGATCTTTTCTGGAAGCCATGGAAGCCTGTGCGCCCCCATGGCCTGCCTGAGAGCATCTTCGACTGGATCGACGAGAAAGATCGCTTCATCAATGTCCCTTATGAATCATTCGATACGATACAGCGATTCATTGAGGAAGCAGCTGAAGATCCGCAGGTGCTCGGCATCAAGATGACCCTCTACCGAACCAGCGGCAGAGATTCTCCCATTGTCCATGCGCTCATGCGGGCAGCCAGAGCAGGCAAGCAGGTGGTGGCGGTCATCGAGCTCAAAGCGCGTTTCGATGAGGAAAAAAACATTTCATGGGCATCAGCGCTCGAACAGGCGGGCGCCATTGTTACCTATGGTGTGGCCCACCTCAAGGTGCATGCCAAGGCAACGCTCGTCATCAGAAGGTCCAGAGAAGGCGGCATACGACGCTATCTACATTTGTCCACCGGCAACTACAATGAGAGAACGGCGCAGAGCTACGTGGATTTTTCCATTCTTACCGCCAATGAAAGCCTCTGCACGGAGATTGCGCTCTTCTTCAACATTCTGACAGGCTACTCGAGCATCCAGCCGCTGTCGAACATTGCTGTCGCACCTTTTGACCTGAAGAAGCGACTCATTGCCCTGATCGACAGGGAAGCGCAGAGTTCCACTCCCGAAACTCCGGGTCTCATCATGGCAAAGGTCAATGCGCTCTCTGATCCTGACATTATCGAGGCGCTCTACCGGGCGTCGCAGCGAGGTGTTCGCATTTTTCTCAATGTGCGCGGCATCTGTACTCTGGTCCCGGGGGTTCCCAGACTCTCGGAAACCATCCAGGTGCAGTCGGTACTGGGACGTTACCTCGAGCATGGACGCATCATCTATTTCCTGAATGGGGGGCGTGAAGAGCTCTACCTCTCCAGCGCAGACTGGCTCCAGCGGAACATGGACAAACGCATCGAACTGTTCTTTCCTGTGCTCGATGGCGGCATCAAGGCCCGATGCAGGCAGATTCTGGAACTGTACTTCAGTGACAACAGCCACTCCTACAGACTCGCCAGTGACGGTACGTGGAAACAGGCAGAAGCAGAATCCACCTCACGACAGCTGCCCCCTGTACATGTGCAGGATGCGCTCCGCACCATGGCTCGCAGATTCTCGCAGCACAGGGAGTCGTTGCAGGAAGTGTTGCAGGTGCGGCGCGCCAGACGCTCCTGAGCACTCGCCACGCAATCAGGGATAGTCAGGCGCGCCTGCCGGGGTCAGGCAGCCAGATTGTGACCTAGAGGATGGATCGTACCTCGAGCAGCACCACCGCACCAGGATCCAGCCTGCTCCCCTTCCTGAGTGTGACCGGCTCACCTGCAAGCAGATCCTGCCCCTGCACGGCAAATGGCAGGCCGCTCTCATCTCCGGACCTACCCATACCGGAAACATTGCCAGACTGCACAGGCAACCCTTCAGCAAGATTTGCAATGAGGAGGTAATCACCCGCAGCAAGGTCCTCCGCAGCGATGTGCTGAGATGAGGGCATTGGTTTCGCAGCGCGCGCTAGCAGCACCGTTGATGGCCCAAGCATCATGGCTGTCGAATACGGCGCGAGAGCTTTGACTTCCCTGGTGACCTTGAGACAGCGCGCAAAGAAACCGGCAAACTCCATGTCCGGCTGCTCAGTGGTGATGGGCTCACGTTCGAAGAGGCTGGGGGTATGGTGCAGAGCATACTCCTGGCCCATATAGGCGAAGCTCACCCCCGGCAGGAACTGATACCATGCCGTCCATGCCCTGAGGCCTTTCCTGCCCAGGCGTGCTGCAGCGCGTTTCTGGTCATGGTTTTCCAGGTAGCGTATCTTGCGCGCGCCTCTGGGATAGAGCGTTTCCTGCACATACAGATAGTCGTGGTAGTCCGCAAGAGCCCTGTAACCCTTCCATACTGCTTCGAGGCGCTCCCATCCATCGTAGTCATAGGTCAGATCAAAACAGGCCGCATGCAGCTCAGGTTCACTCCATGCTCCAAACCCTCTGTTACGGAGATATCGGAGGAACGAGGGGTGCACGCTTTCGGCAAGCCACACCACAGGGAACTGCTCTGCCCTCCGACCTGGATCATAGCGATTGACCCGCTGGCGGGCCTGCCGCCAGAAATCGGCTGGCACGAGCGATGCAACATCACAGCGGAAACCATCGGCTCCCTGATCTCGCCAGTACTGGAGCGTATCGATCAGCTCCATCCAGAGATGCGGCGATGCAGCATAGTCAAGGTCGACCACATCACTCCAGTCCGCACACTTGCGTGCAAGATTTCCCTCGGCATCCTTCAGAAACCATTCGGGATGCTCCCTGGCGAGTACAGAATCCGGAGAGGTATGATTGTAGACTACATCGATCATCACCCTGAGGCCTGCAGCATGCGCAGCCTCCACAAAGGCAGACCAGTCGTCGAGCGTGCCAAGCTCGGGGTTAATCTCGCGATAGTTGGCAATTGCATAAGGGCTTCCGAGCGTACCCTTGCGGGCTGCCTTGCCAATGGGATGGATCGGAGTCAGATAGACCCAGGTGAATCCCATGTTCGCAATTCGCTGCAAGGCGGGAATGGCTGCACGGAAGGTGCCCTCCTCCGTGAAATTCCGAAGAAATATCTGATAGATCGATTCCGTTTCCGCGATCATGATTGTCTCCTGTCAAACATTACCACAGCATCCCGGGAGTGTCACGAACCGGGCGCTGCAATCTGTGCCGTGCGCTTCTTTCCCTGCCTGCATGCACGCATTATCATTACCATATGAAAGAACGATGCTCCCACACACGGTTCGTGTGTTTCCCTGCAAGCTTCCACCTGATGCCTGCTCTCCTGCTTGCCCTCATGCTAATCGGTACGCCTGGCACGGCGCAGGAAGGAAGGGCAGCAGATCCTCCTGCTCCCGGCACATGGAAAGGCAGTGAACTCGTGTACACCATGCAGGGGGCTGTTCGAGGCATTCGGGACAAATTCGATACCTTCGCATGGCTCGGCCTTCCCTACGCGCAGCCCCCCGTCGGCGAGCTCAGATGGAAGGCCCCCCAGCCTCCTCTGCCATGGAAAGGCATCAGAAAGGCAGACTCCTTTGGCGCACAGGCAATCCAGAAGCTTCCACTGGTCGGCTGGATTCGTGGCTCGGAAGACTGCCTCTACCTGAACATCTGGCGCCCGGCAGATACAGGCGATACTCTCCCTGTTTTCGTCTGGATTCATGGCGGAGGGAATTCCTCGGGAGGAGCGGATGCCAGTCCGGCCTACCTTGGTCAGGCGCTTGCTGCACGGAGTCAGGTGGTATTTGTGTCGCTCAATTACCGCCTGGGTGTATTTGGCTGGCTCAGTCACCCTCTCTTGAGAGAAGGCATTGACCCGGCAACCGATTCCGGCAATTTCGGAACACTCGATATCATCCAGGCGCTGCGCTGGATTCAGGAAAATATCCGCGCCTTTGGCGGTGATCCAGACAGAGTCACCATCGCTGGAGAATCAGCGGGCGGTTTCAATGTCCTGACCCTGCTGGCGTCGCCTGCAGCGGGAGGACTCTTCCATCGAGCCATCGCCCAGAGTGCCTACAGGACAAAGGCAACGATGGCACAAGCTGAGTCTTTTGCGAGGGATCTCTTCGTGCAGCTCCTCGTAAGGACAAGAAAGGCGAAAACTGCCGAAGAAGCAGCCCGTCTCCTCGATACTGAAAATCCATCCACTCTCCGCAGATGGCTGCGTTCACTGCCTGCCCGCACCATCATGGCATCCTTCAAATCCGGTCCTTCCGGGATGTTCAACTTTCCCTACCCCATATTCGATGGCCATATCCTGCCGGCTGCCGGCTTTGAGGCTTTCAATGATCCTTCGTTTCCTGTCACTACCCCCCTGATCATCGGCACCAACAAGGAAGAAACCAAGATTTTCCAGTTTCTGGGCGGCGGCAATATTCGCGATCCCTACTATCAGGCATTCGCAGAGCTTTCCAGTGCCAGGTGGAAAGCTGAAGGTGCGGATTCCTTCGCCGACGCAATCGCAGGAAAAGATGGCCGTCCACCTGTCTATCTCTATCGCTTCGATTGGGGAGCGCTCAATCCCGACGGGACCAGTGTGCTGCCTCCCACAGTCGCCAGACGCTTGGGAGCCTTCCACTCGCTTGAGATTCCGTTTTTCCTCGGCACAGGGAGAATACATGGCGATATCCCCCTCATCAATGAGATCTTTACTGAAGACAATAGAGGTGGACGGCTGGCGCTCCAGCACCAGATGGTGAGCTATGTGCGGAACTTTGCCTGGACAGGCGATCCCAATATCCCGCCCTCCTGGGCAGCATCCGCGCAGGAGGATGACAGAACTGCATCTGCCCCCTGGCTCGCATGGCCGGCCTGGAATCCGGCAGACGTGCCTGCACCATCCTTCATGGTATTCGATGCAACAAGGCAAGCGCTGGCAAGCAGAGTGGAACAGGGCAGGATGACGATGGACAGGGTACGTGCCATGCTGCAGGAATATCCCGAACCTCTCCAGAGTCGTTTGCGCAAAGGGTTGGCTCTCGATGAATGAACCGGAAACCGATACGACCAGTGACCATGGCCGGTCACTCATCAATCAGGATTTCATCGAGGCAGCCAGGGACTACCGCATGCTGCTCGACAAGGGATACCCTGTCGATGCAAGCCTCAAACTCGTCGGAGATCGGTGGCGTCTTTCGCATCTTTCACGAATGATGCTGTATCGAGGGATACTGTCTACTGAAGCATCGACACAGAATGCAGCAAAGCTGGTCTCTTTGCCTCCCGAAGGTGCCTCGATGGCAATCGATGGGTACAATATTCTCTTCACCCTGACCAACTATCTGCACGGCCATCCCATGTTCATCGCCACCGATGGCCTGCTGCGCGACGTGGGTGGTGCGCATGGGCGCATAGCCGACCACCGGGGATTCGAGCGGATGGCAAAGCTCCTTCTGCAGGAGCTGGCCAGACTCAGGCTGGGAAGCATCACGATATTTCTGGATGCGCCTGTCTCTTCAAGTGGCAACCAGGCAGGATATCTGCGATCGCAGGCTGCAGGGTTGGGGCTCGGTATTGAAGTGCGTCTCGAAAATGCAGCCGATCATTTTCTGGCAACCTGGCAGGGAGATATACTCTGTACCGCAGATTCGGCGATCGTGAGCCGGACCGGTGCACATGTCTTTGATCTGGCACGCCATGTGCTGGAACAGGCATTCAAGCCTCGATTTCTTGTGCTGAGTGAACTCTGCTGAAAAAGCAGGGCGTTCCCCACCTGCCTTTGCGGGCAGCGCACGGAACGCCCTCATTCCCAAGGTTTCTGCTCTGGAATCAGCCAAGCGGAAGAATCTTTACAATCTTCAGGAATGTCGACTGGGCAGACGCGCCGCGATCTTTGTTCTCAGCAACAAGGCGATCAATCTCTGCCTTGTCGGTGATGAGCTCGGCAATGATTCTTGCACCCTTGTTGCGTTCAAACTTGTCAGCAGCCGTGGGGGTGTAGATATAGATCGTGATGACTGCAATGTGGCGAGCCTTGAGATTCTCCAGAGTCTGGTTGGGAGCAATTCCGAAAATGAGTGCGGTACGGTCCCTGGTGATGCCTGGAATGATAATGGCCGCATTTGGCGTGCCGTCTTCGTTTGCAGTGGATACGACAACTGCTCCAGCGCGCTGCTCGATCGCCTTCCAGAGATCCTCACCAGTGAGCGAGCTCTTCGCATAATAGAACATCTTCGAAGCAGCAGAAATCGAATCGATGGTCCATTCCTTTGTCGCTCCGCTGACTGCATCCTGAGCGAACGCAAGTCCGGCTGCCGCCAGCAGGCATAGTACACACAGCAGCTTTTTCATAGGCCCTCCTTATATAGATAAAAATATAACTATACGCTGTATTGTATGGTGTCTGGCCGCTGGTGTCAAGAAATAACTGACAGTTTGGCGCGAGTGGGATGGTGCAGCCACACCGGAAAAGTCATCCCTCCGACATGGATAGCAGCCCTCTTGCACTGCTCCGTTGCCGCATCAGGAAATCATCATGGAATCTTCAGCAGGGCCAACGAGCCTGGGAAAGGACTCGAGCCTGTTCCGGCGCTGCACGAGCATTCCCGCCACCAGCGCCACAAGGAAGCCGGCTCCAGCGCAGGCTACAGCCGGGCCCTCACTCTCCGTTCGAAAGAGCAATGCCCCGACACCATATCCGACAAACAGCATGACGAGCGGCAGTCCGAGTACCCAGAAGGCGCTCTTTGCCTGCTCGGTAGCGGGAACCTCAATGATCACTTCCTCGCCTTCGTGTACGGGAAGGTGATCCCTGTTGTACACCTGCAGGTTGCTTCTGCGCATCTTGCAGGTTGAATTTCCGCAGACGCCGCATCCTTCCTGCATCTCTATCGAAACAGTGAGCATGTTCCCTTCAATGCTCTTCACCGTCGCTCTTTCCCTCATCCCGTATCTCCTTGCCGGCAATTCTGAAAGCCTCTATCTGCAAGGCCTTGCCGGCATCATCAAGTACTATGGCCACCCCCTGGGTTTCCGGCATCGCGGTAGCCTCACGGGCCCAGGAAGGGATACCGGTCATGAACTCCCGTATCTTCTGTGCGGGATCCATTCCTCCGACCGATAATATACTGCCGACACGCCCGGCATCAGTAATGGCAGCCGTGCCCCGCGGCAGAATGCGTGCATCGGCGGTGAGTGCCCTGCCATCGGTACCAATGACTGCGGAAACCTTGCCATCGGCATGCCGTGCCATGGTGAGCTTCTCGGCGGTTGTGGTGGCATGGAAATCAAGCATGATCGCGTGAGTCTCTCGAGCGAGGTATGCAGCGATCTGGTCGAGAGCCACAAAAGGATTGTCGGCATGCACTCTCGTGTAGCCCGATTGCCCCAGCAGACAGAGCACCGCAAGTTTCTTATCGCCCTTCTGGAGGATCTTCCAGCCCCTCCCCGGATTCCCCTGGGGCAGGTTTGCAGGACGGATGACCCAGCTGGCCTTGGGATAGAATGCGGTCATGTCTGGCTTGTAGTAGGCAGCCTCACCCATGACGACGCAGTCTATTCCCAGCTTCCGCAGATATACCGCATGCTGAATGCCCAGACCAGCGCCTCCCGTTGCGGAATCAGCATTTGCGATGATGAAATCGGGTGCAAACCTCTGACGGATTTCCGGAAGTGTGCTCTTGAGCGTGAAGACACCAGTCTTGCCGACAATTTCGCCCAGAAAGACAATAGATAGGCTCACGATGTGCTACTGTACAGAGAAAAGCGCTGCTGCTCAATCACTCCATGCAGCAAGCCCCACGCCCGGCATGCCGCAGCACGCTCAGGGAGGCAGCATCCTTCGATACAGAGCGGGAAGCAAATTTCTACTGTTTCTCATATCTGAGCACATCATCGTTGACATATTCGAGCCGTACACCCGCAGCCTTGAACATCGCCTCGCTCTCTTCCGCGGCATGATAGCGATATTCGGCAACAACTCTGACAATGCCGCAGTTGATGATCATCATGGCGCAGGTACGGCAGGGTGTCATGCGGCAGTACAGAGTAGCGCCATCAATAGCAACTCCCCTTTTGGCAGCCTGACAGATGGCATTCTGTTCGGCATGCACGGTCCGGACGCAGTGCTGGGTCACACTCCCGTCTTCATGGACCACTTTCTTGAGCTGATGTCCCACATCATCACAGTGCGGCAAACCTGCTGGAGCTCCCACATAGCCTGTTGCAAGAATCTGGTTATCCTTGGCGATGACACAACCCGAACGACCCCGATCGCAGGTGGCGCGTTTTGCAATCGCATTGCACACTTCCATGAAATACTGATCCCATGTGGGGCGAATGTAGTCGGACATTGCTCCTCCTCATGCTCTGGCAACAACCTGGCGATCATGATACCCTGTCGAAGATGCGCGGAAAAGCGGCAGACAGTGGCACCATCCCATGCTGACCCGCAAATCTCCCGCCATTCTGTCTGAGGTATCCATGCAGGAATCCAAACATACGAGCGAAGTAGTGCGCCAGCTTGCAGCCAGAGTATCGGTGCGGTCGTTCGAACCCCAACCCATCTCGCAGGAAGCACGCCAGATGATTCTGAAAGCAGCAATCCAGGCACCCACTGCGGGGAATCAGGTGCTATACACCATCCTCGACATCGAGGATCAGGAACTAAAGGAAAAGCTTGCCGAACTGTGTGACCACCAGCCATTCATTGCACGTGCTCCTCTGGTTCTGATTTTTCTGGCGGATTGCAGAAAGTGGCATGACTGCTATCGCTTTGCCGGTGCACATCCCCGCGAGCCAGGCACAGGCGATCTTCTGCTTGCCTTTGCAGACGCCTGCATTGCGGCACAGAATGCAGTCACTGCAGCCTGGTCGCTTGGCATCGGCTCATGCTATATCGGCGACATCCTCGAACACGCCGAAACCATAAGCTCACTGCTCGAGCTGGACAGGTGGACCATGCCTGCTGCCATGGTGGTCTTCGGCTATCCGGACAGGGTCGCCCGTGAACGGCGGAAGCCACGTCGTTTCGAGCTGTCACATATCGTGCGCACCAATCGCTACCAGGCACCGGGACCCGAAGAGTGGCGCACCATGATTGCCGAAATCTCCGAGCGCGGCAGCACGGATTTCGAAGGTTACGTCAAGGCTTTCTGCTCCAGAAAATACATGTCGGATTTCGTACGCGAGATGAACAGGTCTGCGGATGTCTATCTCTCGCACTTCTCTGCAGACGAGCGCGCTGCAGAAGATATTGCCCCATCCGCCAACCTGTAGAATAATGTGCGCACGTCCGCTCCAGAGGAGAGGCGGCACTGCATCCAGACCAGGCACGACACACGAGAGGAGAGGCATGAAGACAACAAGACTTGCAGCCCAGCTGACACTCGGGCTCATGCTCGTATCGACCATTTCCTGTCAGACTCAGGAAACCCGCCCCGAAGGGCTCTATGCCATACTGAAAACTTCCAGGGGGCCTATCGTCATTCAGCTTGAGTTCGAGAAGGCACCCATGACGGTTGGCAATTTTGTGGGCCTTGCGGAAGGAAGGCTCGATGCAACCAGGGGGCGCCGCTTCTATGACGGGCTCACCTTCCATCGCGTCGTACCCGATTTTGTAGTACAGGGCGGAGATCCCCTCGGCAATGGTACAGGAGGTCCCGGGTACCGTTTCCCTGATGAAATCGTACCGGAACTCAAGCACTCCGATGCGGGCATCGTCTCCATGGCAAATGCGGGTCCCCACACCAACGGCAGCCAGTTCTTCATTACGCTTGCGCCTGCTCCCTGGCTTGATGGCAAGCATTCCGTCTTCGGCCGGGTCATAGAGGGGATGGATGTAGTAAAGAAGATTGAGCAGGGTGACAGAATCGAATCTGTCACCATCGAGCGTGTCGGTACAAAGGCAAAAGCCTTTGATGCATCGCAGAAGGCATGGGACGAACGGCTCAGTGCAGCCTATGCAACGCTCAATGCGCTGGCAAAGGCCAAGCGTGCATCGGATCTCGAGGCAATCCGCCAGAAATGGCCCGACCTTGTCGATGATGGCTCGGGGCTTCTCCAGAAAACCATCCGCAAAGGTTTTGGTGAGCCACCCCGCAAGGGAGACAAAGTATCCGTCATCTATAAAGGCATGCTGCTTGACGGCACTGTCTTCGATCAGTCGGCGCTCTCGGGTGGCCCCTTCAGTTTCACGGTAGGCAATGGCGAAATCATTGAAGGATGGGAGCGGGCAGTCGCGACCATGCGCAAGGGTGAGAAACGCCTCGTGGTAATCCCGCCGGAGCTCGGCTACGGCAGCCAGAGTATCGGCGACGTTATACCTGCGAATTCATTCCTTGTGTTCGAGATGGAGCTCGTTGCGATTAACGGAAAGTAAGACTGCATGCATGACTGCGGTCGGCGGAATCAAACTGGATACTATGGTGTTTCTGGAGATTCTGCCGACCGGCCCTCCTCCTGTGGAGAAATTGGAAACGTTACAGGTATCTATATCTCCATTATTTCCATGCAAATTACGAGAAGTTGCCCGGCTGGCGCCGATTGAGGCTCACCCGCTCCTTCTTCCTGGCTGTATCATTAAAAGCAGGAGAGGGAAGCAGCCATGCAGTCGAAGCTGAGAAGATTCCTCGCTGCCGCGTTTCTCGCTCTCATGGTGGGTATGCAGGCTGTCGAAGCCCAGACCACCAGGTCCGTCACCATCCAGATTATCGGCATTGTCCAGCCCTATCTCAAGCTTTCTCTCGATTTTGCGCCTGATGGTATCGCCACTGTGCTCGGCTATCTGGGCGATGCGCCGGCAGGTGGTGCTTTTGCCATATGCTCAAACGCGATGTTCTGCCTGGGCAATGCCAGGCTTACTTCCAATCTCATGTCCAGCTACACAGTTGTGGTGCGCTCGCTCAACGGCGGGAGGCTCAGGAACAGGGATGGCCAGGGCGAGGTTCCTTACACACTCATCATCGGGAATCAGCCTGCCGTCCGACAGGGCGATACATTCTGCTATGTCACCAGCGGAAGAACAAGTTTCGATGGTACCGAGGTCCCCGTGAGCATCGCCCTTGGGGAGATATCGGAGAGCGCAGGCCGCGGTCTGTACTCCGACAGCCTGCAGTTCAGTATCGTTGCAAACTGATCATCTTCTGGAGAGCACTGCTCTGTAGATTCCGTAGCTCAGCATGCCCAGCAGCAAGGTGGTGACGAAGAACGCGGCCTGGTAGCCGGCCAGTGTCGCTACGGTGGCACCAACCACCGGTCCCAGCGATGCACCGCTGTTGGAGATCGCTGATGACATGCCGAATGTCGCTCCCTGTCGTTCTTTTCTGGAGCGCAAGCCAATCAATGCATTGGCGGTCGGCATCGTGCCTCCCATGAAGAAACCTGATAGTGCCCTCAGCACCAGCAGCTGCCAGGGCGACTGCACGAGCCCCTGAGGCAGATAGGCAAGGAACGCGCCTCCAATGCAGGCCAGGAGTGCCCTGTCATATCCCATTCTCACCGAGACCTTGCCGGTGACCACAGCCCCCAATGCTCCCGCCAGAGATGCGACCCCTATGATGAGTCCGGATATGGAACCCGCAAATGCGGCGGTTTTTTGGAGATGAAGCACTACCAGCGGAATGATTGGCCCCACCATAGCATTTGCAGCCTGTATCACAAATACGACTATAAAAATGGATCGCAGAGGCGACTTCGCGTTCAGCAGCGACAGATCTGGAATGGCATTTCGCAGGACCGAGCCTGTTCTGGGTGTAGGGATCCAGGTTTCCCTCACATGCCTGAAGACCAGAATGGCAGCACCGGCAAGCAGCACCGAGGTAGCCAGAAAATTCATGCGGGATCCTGCAATGTCCGTAATGAAACCGCCAAACATGGGACCAGCGGAATTGCCGGTGAACACTGCCATTTGCAGAAGCCCCATGTAATATCCGAGCGATTCGGCAGGTACCAGTGAGGCAGTCAACACCGTCGCAGCCGAAACCGTCCCCGTGATGGCTCCCTGAATGGTTTTGAGCAGGAGCACCTGCCATGGCGCATTGGTGAGTGCCAGCAGTCCCATGATGATTGCGCCACCCACCATGGCTCGCAGCAGCATGATCTTGCGTCCATAGCTGTCGGCAAGTGCACCCCAGATGGGAGCAGCCATCGCCATCACGAAGGCTGAAGCGCCGTTGATTGCTCCCGTCCAGAGATTGAGCGAGGCTACATCGGTAATGCCCAATTCGCGAAGATACAGCGGGATAATGGGATTCGAGGTCGAAAAACCCACAATGGCCAGGAACTCCGCGATCATCAGGGCGTTGAAACTTTTCCGCCATTGTTCCATGACGGCAAGCATGGTACATCACTTGCACGGAAACCTCAAGGCAAGTGCGCTCCCGCCTGCTGCCTGATTGCTGCGAGATTGTCTCCACAGCAGTGATTTGCAGTATATTTTCATCATCATAATCAGACACGCGCCTGCATGTTCAGTGCGCATGTTGCATACCAAGGAGCATGTATGACAAAGGAAATCGATCTGAACTGGCTTGATGGCATGGCATTCTCAACGGAACTGGACGGGCATCGCATTGTTGTCGATGCTGATGCAGAAGTAGGCGGTCTCGACCGTGGTCCCCGACCCAAGGCACTGCTCATGGTTTCACTGGCAGGCTGCACTGCAATGGACGTAATTTCGATTCTCCGCAAGATGCGGGAGCCGGTAAGCTGGTTCAACATCAAGGTAAAGGCCGAACTCACCGACGAACACCCCAAGCGCTATACTCGATTCAGGCTGATATACCAGTTCAGAAAAAGTGATGGGCTCAAGCACGAGAATGTGACGAAGGCCATTCAGCTTTCGCAGGAAAAGTACTGTGGCGTTGCAGCTACGCTCAAGCAGGCTGCAGAGCTCGCCTGGGATGTGGAATACCTGTGAGTGGTGGGATTGATACAAAGAATCATCTTCGCTATACTCGCGCCAAGGTAGCTTGTTTTCCTGTATCTGTGAACGTTTGCGTCCTTTTCAAGTATCTTCCCACAGTTCGGTTCTGCTGCCACAGACAGGGTGCCCTCCCGCCGAGGGCACCATCACAATAAATCGCAAGAGGTACTCGCGAAATGGCATTCGAGATCAGCAAGATGCGGAATATCGGAATTTCCGCCCACATCGATTCCGGCAAGACTACGCTTTCTGAGCGTATCTTGTTCTATTGCCGCAAGATACACGCCATCCACGAGGTCAAGGGAAAGGATGGCGCCGGCGCCACCATGGACTCCATGGAACTTGAGCGCGAACGCGGCATCACCATCCAGTCGGCAGCCACCAACGTGCAGTGGAAGGATCATGTCATCAACCTGATCGACACTCCGGGACACGTCGACTTCACCATCGAGGTCGAGCGCTCACTTCGAGTGCTTGATGGCGCAATCCTTGTGCTGTGTTCTGTAGCCGGCGTACAGTCTCAGTCGATCACCGTAGACAGGCAGCTCAAGCGCTACCATGTACCCAGGCTTGCATTCATCAACAAGTGTGACCGTACAGGCGCGAATCCCTACAAGGTCAAGACGCAGCTTGCCGAGAAACTCGGCCTCAATCCTGCCTTCATCACCATTCCAATCGGACTTGAGGACAAGTTCGAAGGCGTGATCGATCTCATCGACATGAAGGCTGTCTACTTCGACGGCCCGAATGGCGAAGAGCTGCGCTACGCCGAAATCCCCTCACACCTTGTGGATGAAGCACACAAGCGCCGTGAGGAGCTCATCGAGGCAGCCGCCATGTTCTCCGATGAGCTGGCAGAAGCCTATCTTGAAGGCGAAGTCTCGAACGACATGCTGCTCGATGCGATCCGCAAGGGTACCATCGCCGAGCAGTTTGTGCCCGTCTATGTCGGCTCTGCCTACAAGAACAAAGGCGTCCAGCTTCTGCTCGATGGCGTCGTCCGCTTCCTCCCGAATCCCGGCGAGCGCACCAATGTCGCGCTGGATCTGTCCAACAACGAACAGGAAGTCAAGCTTGTCGCCGACGACAATGCCAAGACCGTCGCGCTTGCCTTCAAGCTCGAAGATGGGCAGTACGGCCAGCTCACCTATGTCCGCATTTACCAGGGCATGATCCGGAAAGGCGATGAACTCTACAACACCCGCGCACGGCGAAAGTTCAGGATCGGCCGCCTGGTGCGCATGCACGCTTCCTCGATGGAGGATATCAACGAGGGGAACTGCGGTGACATCGTCGCGCTGTTCGGTATCGAGTGTGCTTCCGGCGATACCTTCTGCCATCCCGATCTCAACTATGCCATGACCAGCATGTACGTTCCCGAGCCGGTCATCTCGCTCGCCATCGTACCCAAGGACACCAAGAGTTCGGACCAGATGAGCAAGGCACTCAACCGCTTCACCAAGGAAGACCCGACCTTCCGGACCTATGTGGATCCCGAATCCAACCAGACCATCATCCAGGGTATGGGCGAGCTTCATCTCGAGGTATACATCGAGCGCATGCGCCGCGAGTACAAGTGCGACGTTACCACCGGCATGCCGCAGGTAGCATACCGTGAAACCATCACCCAGCGGGCTGAGTTCAATTATACCCACAAGAAACAGACCGGCGGTTCCGGCCAGTATGGCCGCGTTGCCGGTTACATGGAGCCGATCGAGGATCAACCCTACGAGTTCGTTGACCAGATCAAGGGCGGCGCCATCCCCAACGAATTCATTCCTTCCTGCGACAAGGGCTTCCGTGCCGCAATGGAAAAGGGAACCCTCATCGGCTTCCCCGTCACCAATGTGCGCTGTGTGATCAACGATGGTCAGAGCCACCCTGTCGACTCGTCGGATATTGCGTTCCAGCTTGCAGCAATCGGTGCGTTCCGCGAAGCATACGAGAAAGCCAAACCAGCCATTCTTGAGCCTATCATGAAAGTCGTGGTGGAAACCCCGACCGAATTCCAGGGCAACGTGTTTGCCTCGCTCAACCAGCGCCGCGGCATTATCATCGCCAGCACCGAAGACGGCGCCTTCTCCAAGGTCGAAGCCGAGGTTCCGCTTTCAGAGATGTTCGGCTATTCCACCACGCTGAGGTCCCTTACCCAGGGCAAAGCCGAATTCTCCATGGAGTTCGAGAAATACGCCAGGGTTCCCACATCCATCGCTGAGCAGCTCCGGAAGGATTACCTCGAGAAGAAGAAAAAGGAGCAGAAATGATATCCCACCGCGGCCAGAACGCGAGTATACTATCAAGGAAGGAGCGGCCATGATCAAGGAAGAATTCATTCGCAAGAGCCCGGTGCGCATTTTCGAACGCTCAATCGAGGGCGGCCTCAAGCCGGGGAATATCGGCATTCTCGCCAGCCGGAAAGGTGTAGGAAAGACCTCGGTACTGGTGCAGATTGCACTGGACAAACTCATGCAGGGTGAAAAGATCATCCATGTCTCATTCAATGCGCACACAAGCTACGTGATCAGCTGGTATGAGAACATCTTCAGCGAGATAGCCCGCAGGCGCAATCTCGAGAACATCGCCGAGATCAAGGACCAGCTTGTCAGAAACCGCGTCATCATGAATTTTACCCAGGAAGGCATCAGTGTCGACCAGATCATCCGTGCCATCCGCGCACTCATCATTGACGGTGGTTTCGACGCAAAAACCATTATTGTCGATGGATTCGATTTCACCCGTGCGACCCAGGAACGTTTCGAAAAGGTAAAGGCTTTCCTGCAGGAACTCAATCTGGAAGCATGGTACACCTGCACCCTGGCGAGTGAAGAGCCGGTGCTCGACAAGGACAACATGCCAATTGTTTTGAGACCGATCGAGCCCTACCTTTCAGTGATTGTGGTACTCGAGCCCAGACATGACTACATCCATTTCCGTGTGGTCAAGGATCACAATCGCTACAATCCCGAAGAAATGCGCCTCATGCTCGACGCAAAAACCCTTCTTATCGCTGAGCTCTGAAGCTGAGACTGGATGCAGATGCAAAGGGCCTGTCGGTTCGGTCGACAGGCCCGTTTTTTATCAGCATCAGCAGGCACATGCCATGGCTACTGAAGTGGTGTGAAGGTAAAGCTCTTGATTACCACTTCCATCAGCAGATTGGGGTAGTTGCGCGGATCCTTGCCGTCAAAGAGGTAGAAATTCAGCAGCACCGGCATGGTCGTCTTGGGAATCCCAGCCTGATTGGTATAGGACCAGCTTGTGACCAGAGAAGGGTCGTTTGCTGGCGGCCGAGGACCATAGCCGATCCAGGAATAGAAATCGATGCGTGTGGAAGTCCAGACGAACTGATGCGTGGAAGGAACGGTGAACCGTTTGATGTCAAAGTACTGCAGGTTGCCGGGCGTGGTCCAGGGCTGCACGCAGTAATCGCCGACTATGTCCTCGGGTGCCCAGCCCCAGGATGAGAATTCTATATCGATCTCATTCCTGGAGTCCTTGTAATTGAACAGTCCGACAATGACATCAGGATGCAGTTTGGGAATCGGCGTTTCAACCTGAAAGGTGTAGGTACCATAGCCAAAGCTCTGGACTGTGTCCACCTCTCCTGAATACCAGTAGCCGTTGTACTTTGCAATCTTGAGAATCAGTGCGCCATCGGCGCGAAGAAAGACATTGACACCGAGCGGTCCGAAGCGATTGTCCATCGGCCCCTGTGGATCATCATTCCGGCGTACCATCCAGCGGTACCCGGAAAAATCGATATACTGCGTCTGTGTCTGTGCGGCGAGCTGTGCTGTGCCCAGAACGGCCATCAGCACCAAAAGGGCCGCAGCAGGCGGCTTTTTCATGGTTCGGAACATGCGATCACCTCCGTGCGAGGCATGAGAGCCACGCCAATGGGATATGGTAACAGGGTTCGGGCGGGCATTTGTATAAAACGGAGCTTCCTCTTTCCTCTGATGATAAGGATAACGCATGGAGAAGAAATCAACAAGGAAATCGAGCATGTCATTCTCCGAACCGGTTCCGCAGGCGCATCTGTGCAGAAAGTGATCGCATTTCTGCTCGCTTCAATCTGTTCCATGGTAAAGAAACCGGCAGTATGTCCATCCTCACCCATGCCGAGCAGCACGACATCGAATCCGGGTAAGGGGCCAAGCCTTGCTGCCAGCAGGTCTGCATACTGCCGGCTTGCGGTTTCCCTCGGTCCAACTGGCCAGGGATGGAATACGATGCCGGGCAGGCTGAGCGCATCAGCCAGGGCATGTGCAATCATTTCGCTGTTGCGAAGGCCACTGCCTTCTGCTGCCTCCCTCTCATCACCAACCCATACTTCGAGTCCGTGGCGGGATGCCAGCTCGCGAAATCGGTCACTCTTTGCAAGCAGTGCATAGATGGGCGCCGGGGTTGAGCCACCGGAAAGGCACAGGTGCAGGGGCCAGGACGGTTCCTTGCGCAAGGCAGCCTGCTCCAGTCCGTCAAGAATGGCCTCAACGGCAGCAGTTTCCCATTCCTGAGGGCTGTCGAAGACTCTGAGCTTCATGAGGTACGTTCCTCTGCTGTAAGCACCGAAATGCTGGAGCCTGCCGGATACAGGAAAAGACCGCCTTCGGCAGGGCTGGCATCCGGGTCGGCCTGCTTCCATGCAGCTTCGAGCTGGTCGATGATACGCCAGGCTTCCTCTGACTCATCAGCTCTGATGAAGAGCGTGGAATCACCAGACAGCGCATCCAGGAGCAGCCGTTCATATGCCTCGGGAAAATAGTCAGCCACCTGGCGATAGGAGAAGCGAAGCAGGCTCGAGGTAATGGCAGGCTGGCCCGGGACCTTCGCGTTGAAGGATAGCCATACACCTTCATCCGGCTGAATCCGGATTGTCAGGCTGTTGGCAGCAAGCTGATCGCCACAGCGTGCTGCAAAGAGTGCTGCAGGCGGCCGCTTGAAATGCACCACAATCTCGGAGTACTGCTCTGCAGAGGCTTTCGCAGTTCTCAGCGTCACCGGCACTCCCGCAAACCGCCAATTCTCAATGGTAAGCGTCAAAGAGGCAAAGGTTTCGGTAACGGAATCAGGCGCAACCTTCGGTTCTTCCCGATAGGCTGGCACCTGTCTGCCATCAGGCAGGACACCCGCAGTGTATTGCCCTCTCCTGGCTCTCGACAGCATTTCCTCTGCTGAATATTCCGGAATCGCCTTAAGCACCTTTACTTTTTCGTCCCGAATATCCTCAGGAGACAGCGATGCAGGCGGCTCCATGGCCGTAAGACAGAGCAGCTGCACGAGATGGTTCTGCAGCATATCCCGGGCGGCTCCGATGCTGTCATAGTATCCTCCCCGGGTGCCGATGCCTTCGCGCTCGGCTACTGTAATCTCGATGCTGTCGAGGTAGGTTCTGTTCCAGAGCGGTTCAAAGACCGCATTGGCAAAGCGTAGATAGAGAAGGTTCTGCACGGCCTCCTTGCCCAGGTAGTGATCGATCCTGTAGATGTCGCGCTCATCGAACCAGCGATGAAGAGTAGCAGTGAGCTGGCGTGCACTCTCGCGATCCCTGCCATATGGTTTTTCGACCACAAGACGGCGCCATCCCATGCTGTCCTTCTTCTCCTCATGCGGCGATCCAGGCTGCCGGCTGCCACACTGAGCCTCGCCAAGGCGCTCGGCAATAATGGGGAAAAGCTCCGGCCCCACAGCCAGGTAATACAGTACATTGGGCGGCAGCACGCCGTCGAAATCCTCGTCCAGCACCGAGCCGTCACGATCGACAATCAGACGGGACAGCTGTTCATAGTCAGCGGCTCTGGTGCTGTCCATCTGTAGATAATAGAGGTGCGAAGCAAAATCATCCCATCTGCCGGGTACCGATTTTTCTGCGTGCCTGCTCCGCAGCATGCAGGCCTTGGCAATTTCATCCCGAAATGAGGGAGTAGTGAGCGCGCGGCGTGCCACGCCCAGCATCAGGGTGTCCTCTGGCAGCCTTCCTTCAAGAAAGAGGTCATAGAGCGCAGGAAAGATCTTGCGATGAGCCAGATCACCTGATGCTCCAAAAATGACAATCAGCGCAGGCTCTGGAGCCAGAGCAGTACCTTCAAGCCTGCAGAATGAGGAATCAAGAGTTGTATTCATAGTTTATAATATAACAAATTCGCTGATAGCCGGCTCGGTTCACGAGTCATGCCGGGTCTTGGAATCTGCAGGCTTATGCCCGCTGAACCAGCTGAAGTAGAGCGTCTCCTGGCCGCTGATGAGCGTGCGGACAGAGGTCGGACGCGTGCCGGCATACCGACCGAAATCGGGATCCGAGGTGATGAATCCACATTCCCACCCCGCATCGAGGAATCTTCCGAGCATGGGGGCCAGTGCCCGATAGAGCGACTGGGCCGCAGCAGCATCACCCAGCCTCTGGCCATAGGGAGGATTTGCAAGGAGGACGCCACGGTTTCCCCAGGGTTTTGCATCCTCTGCCTGTGCCCTGTCGAAATGCACCAGGGCATCAACACCGGCAAGCCTTGCATTGGCCCGGGCAAGATCCAGAGCGCGTGCATCGATATCTCGAGCCTGGATATCGGCCGAAATATCATCGCGGAGGCGCTCTTCATAGGCCTGTCTGACGTCATGGAGAGCCTTGCCATTGATAACGGGCCATCGCTCGAAGGCAAAGCGCCGATGCAGACCGGGCGCTGCATCCCGGGCGTAGAGTGCTGCTTCGATAGGTATGGTTCCCGATCCGCAGAAGGGATCGCAGAGGGGTCTCGATCTTCTCCAGCCTGCGAGAAACAGCATGCCTGCTGCAAGTGTTTCCTTGAGCGGAGCAGCATGGGTAAGCCTGCGGTAGCCCCGTTTGCTCAGCGGATCTCCGGACGTATCAACCACCACCTGCCACTCATCATGATCGCCCCACAGACGTACACGAACCTCATCACCGGTTTCCGGCATCCGCTGCATACCATACGTCTTCATGAGAGCAGCATAGATTGCCTTCTGGGCCATGGCCTGCAGCGTGGTCTGGGCGCTGAGCCTGCACTGAACTGCCCTAACCCGTTCCACCACAACTCTGGAGTCCCTGACACACACAAGATCCCATGGCAAGCCTGCCACTCCTGCATAGAACCCGTCAAAATCCTGGGTGCGGAAGCTTCCGAGCTCCAGGAACACCCGGTCTGCGGTACGGGTGCCCATGTTGAGTCTGGCAAGTGTCTCGGTGAGCCTGTCATGAGGGAAGGCGATGGTAACGCGTCCAGGCTGGCGCGATGCCTCAGCGTAGCCCAGCACGGAGAGTTCCTTCGCAAGCACTTTTTCCAGGCCCAGGGTGGTTGCCGCAACGGCATGGAGGAGCGGTTTCACAGATCCAGTATGCGACAGAAGGCGATTCCTGCACAAGTGCTCACTTGACATTCATGCAGGTTTCAGGCTAGTATCAGCCCCGCCAGATGGGGGTGTAGCTCAGTTGGCTAGAGCGTATGAATGGCATTCATAAGGTCAGGGGTTCAATTCCCCTCACCTCCACACAGGAAGCTGTCCGGTAAGGACAGCTTCTTTTTTTCTCCTACTGCCTTGCCCGCTATGGCCCCGGAACAAACCTTGCGATATTCTGCAACTGTACTGCAGGAGGCCTGCCATGAAATTCTGCTGGGTTACCATCAATGTCAGGGATATTGATGCCTCGATCCGTTTCTATACCAGCCTGCTGGAGCTTGAGGTGCATCGGCGTTTTACTCCCATGCCCGATACAGAGATAGTCTTTCTCGGCAACGCGGAAAGCGGTACCGAAGTCGAGCTGATCCATTCCACACGCACTCCAGAGGTCGCATTCGGTAAGGATATTTCGCTGGGCTTCGAAGTGCCTTCACTGGAAACGATGCAACAGAAGCTTGCCCAGTTTGGTATTCCGGTACATGCCGGTCCTTTCCAGCCAAATCCTTCGTTGCGATTCATCTACGTTCTGGACCCGGATGGTCTGCGCGTACAGCTGGTCGAGCATGTAAAGGCCTGAGGCCGCAATCCACAACCTCGGCATGCACGCTGTGTTCTCTCACCAGCGCCACGAGGGAGCGAGCTAACGTATATTCACGCCAAGAGCCCATGCTATTGCCTGGGGAATGCCTGGCAGAGATGTAAGCCGCACACTGGCTTCAGCCGCCAGCCCCACATGCAGCGATGCAGCGAGTCCTGTAAGCCATGCTGCATCCACTTCGCCCCGGGCATAGACCGAAGCCAGCATCATTGGTGTCCCGGAGCCGGCAAGCACGGCACTGCGAGCCCCCACTCTCAGGTTCGCCCTCCTGATGCCCAGCCACTGCGCGATGACTCCCGCCCTTCTAATTTCCCAGTTGCCGAGCAGCTGAGATATATCGGCCTGCACATACCATGGTGCCATCAGGGAGGGATCGGCGTATTCCATATAGAGCGAGCCCGGTGCCGACAGAATCGAACGCTGCATGCCATCCATGGTTTTGATCCATATTCCCGAAGGCCCGAAGAGCATGCCCTGCGCTGGTGCCATCATCGCCCATCCAACAAGCGCACCACCTCCCCTGCTCTCAAAACGCCACGATATGCCAGCCCCCAGCCCTGGCCATTCGCCTCCCCGCCCAGCCAGCTCACCCAGGGCATGCAGCGCAACCGACATGCCGGTCGTGCCATATGGCGGCAGCCTCGAGCTGCGTTGATCCGAGAATTCGAGCTTCAATGCGCCTGCCCATCTGGTTGCATCGAAAGAAGGATTGAATATTTCAGCAGGCTGATAATCCGTATCGTAGAAGGACGCCATGCCGAGAAGAGAAAATGACAGGCTGCGCCTGATTGGCATGCAGCGCTGAACGTTCTGTATGCCTGCAGTCAGCCCCATGATCCGTGCCGGAGTGGTGCCCGCGCTTCCAAGTGGGCGATCCTGCACACCTGCGAGGAAGGTCCATGCATCAACAGCAAGTTGCGCGGACCACGCAGCAAGCGGCCGGCCTGCCGCCAGATTCCATCCCAGCTCGGTCTGCCAGGCAAGTCTGCCTGTGAGGTCCTGTGCTGCAAGGCCAACCGAGACGCTCCCCAATTCGACATACGGCAGTCGCTGCGTGCGGTACCATGCAGGAAACAGCACTGATCGTGCGGGCTTGTCAACATTGAGGCCATCCAATCCGGCTGCACGATACGCAACCCCCTGCTGACGCGATGCATTGCTCTGTTCCAGAGGTTCCCACCGGGCTTGACCGGTTTCCCAGTGTCTGCGGTTCAAGGGTTCAAAGGCAAGCAGATACAGCGAATGCTCGGGAGCACCGAGACCAGCTTTCACCGAGAGAACAATTAGAGTATCCTCGCCGGCAAATACCGGCTCGAAAGCCCCGCCCCGGAACGCTCCCCTGGCAAGATATATCGCTGTTGACAATTCCTTCTGCTGCGAGGAATCATGAGCAATTTCGAGCACCCCCAGCGTGGGCAGCCCGGATGGCGCAATTAGACCAAGCGCAAAGCGAAGGAAGATGCCTTCCCGACCCGCCTCGAGAGCTGCTGCACTTTGTATACCGGGTGACAGCCATCGGACTGTCAAAGGCAGGCGCAGGATTTCTCTCCTGCCATCAGGTTTTTCCCGTGCAAGCACAATCTCGGAGCCGATCCTGAGGAGCCCGTATCGGGTTTCCGTCACTTGATCCATCCAGGGGTAAAACAGATGGCCGGAGAGCATACCCAGTTCACTCAACGCACCTTTTTCAAGCGGCGCGATCACCTCGGTTTTTCCTGTGTCCCATGCATATTGGGCCTGCACTGCCTGATAGCTGCCATCGGCAGAGCCTTGTACCCATTCGAAGCTGAAACCATTCTCATTCTCACTGATATGGCTCAGATTGCCATCGGCAGCGAACAGCCGCACGGGCTGTACATCGCCTCGGGCGGCCGAGGCGATAGGCACCGCATACATGCCTCCCCGGTCCAGATCGACATACACAAGTCTTTCACCAATTGCAGCAAAAGCGCCGATGTGACGTGCAGGAAGCCTGATGGGCCTGATGGCTTCCTCAATTGACCCTTTCTGTTCCTTGTCTGCCGAGGGGAAATGTATCTCTTTCTCCTGCGCTTCCTGCAGAGCCGGTTTCATGAACTCACTGTCAAGCCATGTGAGGAATTGTTGCCAGAGCGCTGCCGTCGGCATGCCATAGACATCCTCGACAATGCCCCTTACCAGAAACCCGTGCCTGTCAAAGGTTTCGAATATTCTGACCGCGCCTGCCCTCTTCCAGAGAAGCGCGAACTTCTCCCAGCCATAGGTGCGTACCAGATATTCCACATAGAGTCCGCCATAGAGATAGGGCAGGCTCCCCGAACCAGGCCAGTCGGCAAGACCGGAAATATCCCAGAACCCTCGTGACACGGCTTGCAGGCGGTCGAGAGTCACCGTCACAAGTGCTGCTGGATCCTGCAAGCGCCCCATGGTACGGTAGAATTCCTCGATTGCTGGCTGCCCTGCCTCTGGCTGCACTCGCCCCATGGCCTTTGCCAGGAGGCGGCTCTCTGCCCACACAGCAGTACCCTCAACCAACGACGAAGGCATCACCAAGCCGGCAGGAGCAACGCTGTCCCCCAGCAAGACTGCGAGCAGTCGCCACAGCGAACCACGGATGCTCAGGGTTCTATCATGCACAAGTTCATGCAGAAACACTGCGGCAAGTTCGTCACCAAAGGAAGCCAGCTGGTCATCGGGCGTAGCGGCGTCCAGTTTGAGCACAATCCGCCGTGAGGGGTAGGTGGTCGAGTAGCCATTCAGGCCGAACGTTCTGTCGGTGAGCAGAACCGGCACCCTTTGTGTCTCAGGAGCAAGATCGAATGCCTCACTGAGGGTTTCCGCCATGGCATCTGCAAAGGTCGCAAGCCGCGCCGCCTGAGGCTGCAGATGGCGCGGATAGTACAGCGAGAAAAAGCGCGTACGATATTCCAGTACTGGCTGCAGCCCGCTGATTTCCTGAGCCTCGGAGATTGGAGCGACACAGCAGAGCCATGCCAGCATCAGGCTGATTGTCATGAGGACAGCTCTCTTGCGCCCGCTTTTCCAGTAGGTCATGCATCTGGAGTGCCGCATGTGTCCATTGTAACCGCTCAAAGCCTCTACTGCCAGCCGACAGCAGCCCTGCCCGCTGTCGGTGCAGCATGCCATGGATTGACCACCTCTTGTCTTCACAGCTACCATGCATGCCGTCATGAGCAATGCATCCGACCTTCCCGCTGCTGGTCTCCTGCCCATCCACGCGATGACACGCGAAGAAGCCCGCACCATTCGGTTTGTCCTGATGGACATCGATGATACGCTCACCACTGACGGCAAGCTCACTGCCGAGAGCTATGCAGCCCTTTGGGCGCTGCATGATGCAGGGCTCAAAGTCATCCCCATTACAGGCAGGCCTGCAGGCTGGTGTGACATGATTGCACGACAATGGCCAGTAGATGGAGTCGTAGGCGAGAACGGTGCGCTGGTGTTTCATGAAGGAGCAGGCAGAAAACTCAAGGCAATGTATCACCCGGAGGCTGTTCCCAACAGCGATCAACGTCTGCTCGAGTTGAAGGATCTCGTGCTGCGCACCTTCCCGCAGGCCAGAATCGCCAGGGATCAGTTCTCAAGGTGCTTCGATATCGCCATCGACTTTGCGGAAGAAGAGCCTGTATTACCTCTCGAAACAGCCGCACGCATCAAAGATCTCTGTGTTGCGCAGGGTGCCCATGCCAAGATTTCTTCCATTCATGTGAATGTCTGGCTGGGGAACTATGACAAGCTTTCCATGGCTCGGAGATTTCTCGAGCTGCAGTACGGATACGATGATGCAAGGGATCGAGGCACCGTACTGTTTGCCGGAGACTCGCCCAACGACGAGCCGATGTTCGACTATTTCCCCATGGCCTGCGGTGTGGCGAATGTACTCCGCTACCGCCACCTGATGCGGAAGCTGCCGCATTTCATAACCTCGAAGGAATCTGGCGCGGGATTTGCAGAATGTGTCCATGCCCTGCTGGACCGACGCCGCAGCTGAGCCACTCGGATGTCAACCCAACTGCGTCATTCCGGCACCGCTCAGCTGCGCACCAGCCCCCCTGTCAGGACGGTGCCAATTGCTACCAGCCACAGGAACCCATTACCTGCACTGCTTCAACAATTACCGCTGCAGGCATGCTCCCTGCCGGCAATGCGAGTTGCAGGTTGATTTCTGCTGATTCGCCGGCTTCCAGATAGACGTGTTCCGTCACTTTCCAGTGGCCGGCGAGCAATCTACCTGCTCCATCCAGCACGCGAAGCTCGATGCCAGCGCCTCTGACGCGCTCAGCACCATTGTTGCGCAGCAACACCTTCAAAGCACACGTCGCGCTGCCGGGATCATAGCTCCACTGCAGCGATACAATCTCGAGCGTCCACAGGCTCGCGGGCTCAAGGCTGGCAGCCTGGCCGGCAGTGGAAGCCGGAAGCATGAGGAGAGGAGCGGGAGTACTGACAGTGCCTCCCTCCTGCGAAGGAATTCCGCATGTATCCTGTGCCGATGCAACACCGGATCCTGCCGCCACGAGTGCGAACAGCATCAGCATGACCGGAACCTTCCACAAATCTGCCAATCTCATCCCGCTCTTTCCTCTTATCTGTTCTTCGATTCCCTGGGTACTCACATCCCCATATAGGCAGCACGGATTTCCGGCATGCCCAGCAGGGTCTTCGAATCCCCCTCATGCACGATGCGCCCGGTCTGGATTACATAGCCTCTGTCTGCAATCTCGAGGGATTCCTGCACGAGCTGCTCCACGAGAAGAATCGTGATTCCCTGGTCGCGTATCTTGCGGATGGTATCGAACACCATCTCTACCACTGCAGGGGCCAGCCCGAGCGACACCTCATCAAGCAGCAGCAGCTTCGGGCCAGACATGAGTCCCCGCGCGATGGCACACATCTGCTGCTCTCCTCCCGAGAGAGTCTCTGCAGTCTGGTTGCTGCGTTCCTTCAGCACAGGAAAAAGCGTAAAGACTTCATCGAGTTTCTGCGCAATCAGTCCTCGATCCCTGACCGAATAGGCGCCGAGTTCCAGATTCTGCCGCACTGAGAGCTTGCCGAAAAGGCGTCTTCCCTCCGGAATGTAGGAGATGCCCTTTGGGACAAGATCATAAGCCTCGGCCCTTGAGATATCCTCGCCAAGGAAGTGAATTGAGCCCCTGGTCGGATGCATGAGCCCTGCAATCGTCTTCAGTGTCGTGGTTTTTCCGGCTCCATTCGAGCCGACCATCGCCACGATTTCGCCTTTGCGTACCTCCAGAGAAACCCCATGGAGCACAGGCACGCTGTCATAGGCACAATGGATGGNATCGACTTTCAGCATGACATCGGTCACAGCGCACCCCCCTCACCGGCTGCAGCCTTCTGCTCCGCCAGTTTTCGTGCGAATTTCTCGCCGAGATAGGCAGTGATCACCATGGGATCATGCACCACCACCGATGGAGAGCCTTCAGCAATCTTCTCTCCGTGGCTCAACACCACGATCTTATCGGCAATCGGCATGATGGCCTCCATGATGTGCTCGACCATGAGAATCGTGATGCCTTCATCACGCAGGCGCTTGATGACCTGCACCATATCATGCACCTCGGTACTGGTGAGCCCTGCAACACACTCATCCAGCAAGAGAAGCTTGGGATTGGTGGCGAGCGCACGGGCAACCTCGAGTCGCTTCTTGTTGCCTATGGTGAGATCGCCGGCAGGCTTGTTTCTGTATTCCTCGAGGAAGCAGAGGTCCAGACACCTCTCCGCTGCCTTGCGCGCTTCCGCTGCGCTTGCGTGGTGCAGAAAGGCGCCTACCATGATATTGTCGAGCACGCTCATTTCCTTGAGGGGACGCACTACCTGGAAGGTTCGGGCTATACCAAGCCTGGCAATCCTGTAGGGCGGCAGGCCCGAGATCCTTTTCCCCTCGAAGAAGATTTCGCCGGCAGTAGGCGCATAGTAACCAGCGATGCAGTTGAACAGTGTTGTCTTGCCTGCGCCGTTGGGACCTATCAGACCGCAGATCATGCCCTTCGGTACATCAAACGATACGTCCTTGTCGGCCAGAAGCTCGCCGAACTTCATGGTGACGTTCCGTATCTGCAGGAATTCGCTCATTGCCGGCCTCCTTCATGCTCGTTGCCTGCAGCAGCCAGTTTTCTTCTGCGCTTGCGTGCTGCATCAATCATGCCCATGATGCCTTTAGGCTGGAATTGCATCACGAGAATGATGATCAGGCCGAAGATGACCAGGTCAACGCCGGGCCCGAGCTTTGCAAGGTATGCCCTGGTATATTCCTGCAGAGGGATGAGAATAGCCGCACCGAGCAGCGGCCCCCAGAGCGTACCGATACCGCCGAGAATGGTGATGAGCACAAACCTCATCGACATGTCGAGCGAGAGCACCATGGAAGGATCGACACGGTAGTTATACTGGGCAAAGAACGCACCGCACATGGCCGCCATTGCCGCGGAGAGCGCCATTGCTGCAAGCTTGTAGCGCCGCGCATCGACACCGAGCGATTCAGCTGTCTCCTGCCCCTCACGGATCGCCTTGAGATAGTAGCCGAATCTCGCTTTTTCCAGAGCCCGTACAAGGCTGAAAATGATACCGAAGAGAATCAGCGCACCGTAGAAGTAGCCCACCTTGCTGCGGGACCAGCTGAAATTGCGCCATCCATCCTTGAGAATCGGATAATCGAGACCTACGGCTCCTCCGACATCTTCCCAGATCATGAAGAGTCTGTGGAATACCTCAACAATGGCAAACGTGGCGATTGCGAAATAATGCCCCTTCAGCTTGAAGGTAGGGTATCCGATGATCACTGCGAGCACTGCAGCCAGCACTGCACCAGCCAGGGCTCCCGGATACGGCGTCATCTTCAGGTTGGTGACGGCATAGGCCGCCCCATACGCACCAATACCGAAAAACACGGAGTGCCCGAATGAAACCTGCCCCGCATAGCCGCCAATGATGTTCCACGCCTGCGCCATGGATGCGTTGAGAAGAATCATGACCAGTACGTGAGACAGGAACGAGCCCCGTAACAAGCCTGTTACGGGAAGCAGCGCGAGTACCGCCAGCGAGAGCATCCAGGGAATTGCGCGTTTGATGCTGTCAGACTGCATGGCTTACCACCCGAAAAGGCCTTTGGGCCGGATCATGATGACGAGGAGATACACTCCAAAAACAGCAACATACTTGAATACGGGAGCTATATAGAACCCCGCAAAGGATTCGATGAGGCCGATAAGAATTGCTGCGAGCAGGGCTCCCGGTATGCTGCCGAAGCCTCCCATTGCTACAACCATGAATGCTATCAGACCGAACAGCGAACCAACGTCCGGATGCGTCGCCAGATAGGAAGGCAGAAGCCCGGCGGCAACTCCTACACATGCTCCGCCGATTCCGAATACCAGAATAAAAATTCTTTCGGTATTCACCCCCATGAGACGTGCAGCCTCGACATCCATGGCGGTAGCCTGCACAGCCCAGCCAAACCTTGTTCTCGTCAGCATCCAGTACAGAAGCCCGAGTACTACAAGCGAGAACAGAGCTGTGACAAGGTTAGGCACCGGTATCATGACTGCGCCCTGGCCCAGCGAAATGACCTTGCCCTCCATGATGGTGCCGCTCAGAATCCTGAAATTCGGCGTGAAGCGGTTCATTGCGAAGTTCTTGATTACCATGGAAAGGCCAAAGGTCGCGAGCAGTGGCGCCATGGCCTTGCCCAGGGTCCGCTTCACTACAAACTTGTAGGTGACCACTCCCAACAGGAACAGGAAGGCAGCCGAGGCGACCCATGACACCAGCGGATCGATCTTGAACAGAAATCCGAGAAAGAAAGAAACATACATGCCTGCCATCAGAAACTCGCCATGCGCAAAGTTGATGATGTCCAGCACGCCCCATATGAGCGAGAGCCCTGCTGCGATAAGCCCGTACAGCAGACCGCTCCAGAGCCCGTCAAGCAAGACTTGCAGAAACAGTCCCATTGGTCCTCCTGTAACTACTCGATTGGCTATTCCAGAAAAAGGCGGCTCTGCGCGCGCAAAGCCGCCTTCCTCCTGAATTCGCCAGGATCAGCCCTGCGATCACCAGCCCGGCATCGGGAAGATCGCATCGCCGTCTTTGTATTCGTATGGATAGACGGTGATGTACTTGCCGTTCTGGATCTGGGAGATCACGCTCTGTGCCTTGATATTCTGGCCGCCGGGAATCTCGAACTGCACCTTGCCACCCATGGAGAGAGGAGAATCAAAGGTTGTGGTTCTCAGCACCTCAGCCACCTTCTCGGTATCAAGGGAGCCGGCCTTTTCAATTGCCAGCGCGAGCACATACATGGCAACAGCTTCCTGGATGGAGTTGGAGTCGAAGGGGACATTGACCTTCTTCTTGAAGTATTCCTCGACAGGAGCAACAGCTTTCATGAAGCGCATGCCGAACTCGGGGGTGTAGCCTGCGGAACCCATGAAATACCAGCCATCCTGGCCAAGCTGCTGGGCGATGTTGGGATCCTGATAGCCGGAGCAGTAGTTGATGGCGATTTTGGGCTTCCAGTTGGCCTGTTTCATGGTGCGGACCATGAGCGAGTAGTCAGCACCAAGGACTGCGCCGAACAGAGCATCGGCATTCGCTGCCTTGAGTTTCTGGATTTCCGAATTGAGGTTGGTTGCACCAGGGGTAAAGGGCACATCGGCTATGATCTTGATGCCGGCCTTGGCGGAAGCAGCCTTTGCCTCATCTGCCGCATGCTTGCCGAACTCGGTATTTTCATAAATGACCGCTGCGGTTCTGATATTGGCATTCCGGGACTTGTTCAGTTCCTGGAACCACTCGACAAACTCATAGCTCTCGATGCGGTCGGTCGGTGCAAGCCTGAAGAAATACTTGAATTCTCTCTCGGTGAGGGCAGCAGAGCTCGATGCGCCGCACATGAAGATCTTCTGGAGGCGCTCGGCAACGGCGCTTGCCGGCTTGGTGGCTGCGCTGTTGTAGCAGCCGATGATGGCAAACACCTTCTCCTGCTCGTAGAGGCGCTCGGCTTCCGACTTGGCGACGTCGGGCTTGCCCTGGTGATCGGCCTTGACGAGCACGATCTTGTAGCCGTCGAGCAACCCTGCCTTCTTGGCAATCGGCAGATCAAGGTTGGGGTACACGCCGTTGATGATATCGACAATTGTCTCAACGGCAGCGGTACAGCGCTGTCCTGCGGTGGCGACAGGCCCGGTCAGGGGGAACAGGGTACCGATCTTGATGATCTTTTCCTGGGCACCTGCTCCGAGCACCAGCAGAACGGCCATGACCACAAGCATCAATTTCCTCTGCATGCATCTACCTCCACATGAGGACCTTGCAGGGTCCATCGTGTTGCGGACGGGCACAGGCCCTCCGCTGCCTCCTCGCGATGCTGCATACATATGCGGTCGGCAGAAAGTAGTATAGGAATGCTTTTTTACACCTGTCAAATATTTTTTATCGATATCATGAAGTAAAACCGGTTAATCTCTTCCGCGACGGGCATAGCAGTACAGGCAATGGCGCTGACAAGTTCCATATGCTCCAATATCAACACTTTCCAGACAGGTACAGCCTTCCCTCTGACACCTGTCTCTCCCCGGCACAGGCACAGGGCCAGCCACTTCGCGGATCACGGCTTCGTCAATGCAGGCGATCCGGCTAATGCCTGGAACATCCTGCAGGGAAGGCTCGGCACACAGCGCCACTGCTATGTCGCTGTCATGCGCGATCTTCACCAGCATGGCCAGGAGGTGCACATAGTTTTCCCGCAGCTCCGAAAGTGCAGGAACCGCCAGGCCGGCAGCCCTGAGGCGGGCTTGAGCACCGCGGTATGAATCGTACACGCTGATGACACAGTGCCTCACCCATCCTCTCAGCTTCTCTGCAAGTTCTGCAAATGCGGCACCATGCCATGCCTCGTCATGAGACTCCGTGAGTATAAGGGGGTCATAACGCCAGATTATCCGCTCCCTGCCGATCCTGTCGGCAAGATCCCGGATCGTTCGTAGCGAGTACTCCAGCGAAGGAGCATCAGGCTCAAGAGGAGGGCCGTATGCATTGATCGTATAGTGAAACAGATACTTATATGTCCGAAGTCTTTCCAGACGGTCCATCATGGGGCGGGGGTCGCGCGTCCAGAACACAAAGCAGATAACATTTTCCGGAGCCAGGCTGATTGTTCGTCGCTGCCTGGCGTTCCAGGGATTGCGCACCTCCACCCAGCCCTGTGCAAGCTGCCCGAAAAACCAGTCTGCCTGAAACGAAGGAAGATCCGTGCGCCTGGACGCGCTTATGATCTGGGGCCTTCGATCGGCTTCAGGTTTTTCTCCCATCGCTTCATTGCCTCCTCAGGTTCAGACCGCCTGGTACTGCGATCAGAGCCGTACAGATGGTGACTTGAGCCCCGCAATCCTGACAGGACCGTGCCATAAATTGACAGAACCAGCGAATACTTCTATAGTGGAATTCTACGCCTATGGACACCATCAGGAACAGATATCCGGATCTCATCCGTCGGCTCGTCAGGGAAATTCCTCCCGAGGGTCCTGTTACCGAAGACAAAGTCTACCAGGAAGGAATATCCGCAGCGCTACCCTTCCTCGATACCATCATCAAGGATTATCTTGAGGAAGGTTCGAGAATAATCGGCCTTGAGCATCTGGAAGCCCTCGCACATCGTGCGGAAAAAGGCGAGTCCTGCCTCATCCTCATGGAGCATTACTCCAATTTCGATCTGCCCATTTTTCACTATCTGCTGCGGGCTGCCGGTCCGGTTGGCCAGCGCATCGCTGATGCTCTCGTAGCGATTGCAGGCATCAAGCTGAGCGAATCGAATCCTGCAGTCCATGCCTTTGCACGGGCCTATACACGGATTGTCATCTATCCCTCGAGATCGGTTGAAATCATCAAGACCAAGTTCAAGGATCCCAAGGAGATGTACCACGAGATCCGAAGAAGCCTTTCCATCAACCGCGCAGCGATGCGCGAGCTCAACCGGGTCAAGGCCTCAGGGAAGATCGTGCTGGTGTTTCCCGCAGGAACACGATTCCGACCATGGGATCCGGCATCCAAGCGGGGTGTGCGCGAAATAGCTTCCTATGTCAAGTCTTTTGATAAATTTTGCCTCGTATCGATCAATGGCAACATCCTGCGGATCAATCCTTCCGGTGACATGGAAGATGACATTCTGGAAAGGGATCGCGTAATCTACAAGGCAAGCCCCGTCCATGACAGCGGCGAATTTCTTGCTGCGGTCAAATATGATCTGCATTTCAGAGATGACAAGAAGCAGGCCATAGCCGATACCATCATGGACATGCTTGATGCAATGCACCGGGAAGTCGAGCAGGAAATGGCGGCGGGCAGAACCTCCCACTAATCAGCAATCGCATTGAACTGCTACATTCAAATGTGCACTGTCGGTATTGTTCCCAAGAAGAAACAGATGCCTCGCATCCCTCGCGGGCGGTAGCGTCACCCTCACTTCGATAGCAGTCGCTTGAAGGGATTCAGACCCTGCCTTACTGGGAAATATGCAAGTCCCACCACAAACCCGGCAAGATGCGTGAGATGTGCAATATTGGATCGAGCTCCAAACAGCTGCAATCCAAGCTCAAGAGCGGTATAGCCAATCACCATGACCGGAGCACGCAAGGGAATGAAACCGTAGAGGTAAACAATAGCTTGTGGAAAGAGCACCGCAAATGCCAGCAGGAGAGCAAACACGGCTCCCGAGGCGCCCAGCAGGAGAGTATACCATGCGCCTGTAGCCATGTAGATAATCACCGAGGCTACCCCGGCCAGCGTGCCGGACACCAGATAATACAGCAGGAATTCCGCACTTCCGAGCCTCCGTTCAACCTGCGTGCCAAAGAAGAAAATGCCCAGCATGTTGACCAGGAGGTGAGTAAAGTTTGCGTGCGTGAACATGTAGGTCACTACCTGCCACACCCATCCGCTCGCCACGGCGAGTGGGCTCAGAGCCAGCGCGAGCGTCAGTCTGGGAACTGCCAACCCGGCTGCAAACACCAGTACGTTGACAGCGATGAGATACAGAGACACATTGAGATAGCGGTATCGGAATGGTTTTCTGACAAGTGATGCAAAGCTCATATTCTGCAAGGTACAGAAAGCTGTGCGATGCGGCAAGATGGAACATCGATGGCACATGCCGCCTTTCTGCGAGCGCCGCCTGCAGCCACTTCAGCTGCGGATCTGCAGCAGAACCCGGAGTTTCCTGTCAAATGCAGTCATAGTAAATGGTTTGACTATCAGATCGTCAAAGCCGGCATATCTGCATCGGCGGACTTCTGCTTCCTCATGATGCATGCTCATGGCCAGCAGTATCGCCCGCTGCTCACCCGGTTTGATCTTTGCGAGATAGTGTGTCGCAAAGTCCAGACCGCTCATGCGGCCATGCAAATCGCGGTCGACGACAATGATGTCAAATTTCTCTGCGGCATCTGCAAGCAGCTCGAGCGCTTCTTCCGCACTCGAGCAGGCAACGCCAGTATAGCCCTTGCGTTGCAGCATCGTGAGCAATATGGCGCGGTTTCGCTCCGCATCATCCACAATCAGCACTCTGGCAGGACTGGGGGCAGACTGCGGCTGGTCGGAAGCATCGGCTGTGGCTGGTTGCTCCGTGCCAGTGACGGTCTCGGAAGAAGATGCATCAGCCTTCTCTTTTTCCAGGGCTGAACCAGGTGATTCCTGCACAGCCGACGGCTTGGGAGTATCTACACCATACTCTTGCTCCAACGGAGCGGCTTGGACGGTGGAATCCCCGTCGCGGCTGTCTCCTGCAGGAAACGCCATCACAGTTTCTTCTGGTTTCTGATGAGAGGCATGTGCATGAGTCGCATGTGCATCGCTTGCAGGGGCTGCACCGGCAGGGTTCCTTCGCTGGCCCACTGGCTCCGAAGCAGGCTCAAGGTTCGGAGCTGCGTGCGATTCTGCAGCGCCTGCCTTCCTGTGTCGTGCCGTTTGCTGCTGCTCCGCTGCATGATTCTTGCCGCTTGCCCGCTTTGGCAGACCCATGCCAGGCAGCAGGACCATCAATACCGCCCCACTGAGAGAAAGCGCCAGCCAGACGAAGGCTCCGAGCATAAGATCGGCATCATTTGGCACAAGCGCTGCAGCAATTACCCATTGGTCGCCTGCCAGCCTGGCAGAGACTTTCTGCACAACAGCAGAAGCAGGAGGCATGGTTCCCAGCATACCCAGACTGCCGGCAAAACGGTCCTGCATATTCTCTGCGTAGAGCGCGAGATCCATGCCCGGGAACCTGCTCTCAAATCGGCATGCCTGATAAAGCTTGCGAGCATCAATCGCAATATTGAGAAAACCCCAGAAGTTTTCGCCTCTGTATATCGGAAAGCGCAGAAAAGCGCGTATCTCTCCATCATCAAGACCCACCTGTGGTCCCTGGAGCACAGGCTTTCTTTCCTGCATGGCAAGTGTCAGCGCTGCAGCTCTCTCGGGAGCATCCAGGAGATCCTTGCCTATCACCGAAGCGGTCAATTTTTCCGGGAACCCATACCGAACGATACCCCCCGGCGCGATAGTGATGGTTTCCATGACCGGATGAGACTGCAGAAGCCTGAGCGCAACCTCTGCAAGTACAGCGGCAGGAACTTCCTGCTGGCGCTCGAGCACCATGACCAGATCCTGAGCCGCCAGCATCAGTTCATCCAGCTGCTCGCCCACCAATGCCGCTGCCTGCGCGGCGGCCGTCTGTACCAGGTTCTTTTCTCTTGAGGAAATTTCCGAACGAGTCCAGAAAAAGCACAGAATTGATGCTGCAAGAAAAATGAGCGCTGCCAGCACTCGTGCACCATGGGGCTGGCGGGTGGTACGGCTGCTGCGTTCGGAATCCATGATGATATCAGCAGTATAGCATGATCTTAATCATGCAAAAAGCCGCCTCTTTCGAGGCGGCTTAACCATCGAGGCGCCGATCGGAATCGAACCGATGCATAAAGGTTTTGCAGACCTCTCCCTTACCACTTGGGTACGGCGCCGGAAGAACGGGGCTCATACTACTGAAGAGCCCCGATTTTGTCAACATCAGTTCGTCTTGGCAGCCTCACGGACGGGTCTGGCAGCTGACAGCTTCTCTTTTCTGTTTTCCCAGAACAGGAGGAAGGCGCTCGCGATGAATATCGTCGAATAGACACCGCTTGTAAGTCCCACCAGAAGCGCCAGCGCAAAATCCTTGATGCTTCCCGAGGTGAAAATATAGAGCGCCAGCACGGCCAGCATGGTGGTGACGGTGGTAATGATCGAGCGGCCGAGAGTGAGGGTCAGGGCAGTATCCAACACATCTACAAAGCGGTCGCTCTGGCGCAGCTTCCTCTCCTCACGCACGCGGTCGAACTGCACGATGGTATCGTTGATCGAGTAGCCGAGTATGGTGAGTATGGCTGCGATCGTCGTGGTATTGAATTCCATTCTCGACCAGACAATGAAGGCAATCATGATGAGTGCATCATGCATGATGGCGAGTACGGCACCAAGTGCATACTCAAATCTGAACCGGATCGAGGAATACACAAGTATCAGCACCAGCGTAGCCAGCACGAGAATCACCGACTGGCGTCCCAGCATCTGGGAGAAGCGCGGTCCGACATAATTCGTCTGCTGCACTACCACGCGGTCGGCACCCACCTTTTCCTCGATGAGGCTGCGAATCCGCATGGCGACATTGGTAGTGAACTGAGGGTCGCTGCCGTCATCGCGCACGCGAATCAGATAGCGCTGCAAGGTAGCAGGGTTGACTGTCTGTACCGACACCTGTCCGAGCGGCTTGAGCGCATCGCGGATCACATCGATCGAGGCGAAGCGCTCGCCTTCATTCGCGGGGGCACGATAGAGTTTGACCGGCTGCATGCTCAGCAGCGTGTTGCCCTGATAAGTCGGCACCAGCAGGCTTGAGGGCAGGTCGGCAGCTCCATCAGGGATTCTGACGCTGATGCCGTCAAGCTTGGCAAGCTCTGTAAACAGCGAACCAAGGGTAGCATACGACCGAAAATCAAATGTGACGGTTTTCTTCTGCGCTTCAGCCCCGGAGAATACCATGGTGAGCTGTGTTTCACTCACCGTGAGCTCCGCATTGCCCTTGCCGGCAAAGGCAACCTCGCCGGCCGGATAGGCAAGCTGGATCTGTTCGTTGATACCAGCCTGGAAATCGACGCCCAGATTAATGCCTTTCGTAGCGAGTCCGATCAGTCCAAGCACTATCAGCGTCGAAGAGATGATGACTGCCGGGAGGAAATACTTGCTGAATCGAATGATGCGTTTCATTATTTGATCCTCCAGCTGATTGAGGTATGGGAGGCTTTCAGCACATCAGTCTCGAAGTCGAAAATCAGCCGCGACACGAAGAGCGAGGTGAAGAGCGACGTCATGTTACCGATTGCCAGCGAGATCGCAAAGCCCTGGATCGGACCTGAACCAAGCTGTGCGAGGAATAGCGCGGCAATGATCGTGGTGATATTCGAGTCCATGACTGCCCAGAAGGCCTTGTGGAAGCCTGCGTCAATGGCAGCGGCTCTGGTCTTGCCAGCCCTGAGTTCCTCCTTGATACGCTCAAAGATGATGACGTTGGCATCCACCGCCATGCCGGTGGTCAGCACGAAGCCTGCGATAGAGGGCAGTGTAAGGGTGAGCTTGAACGCGGTAAGCACGGACAGCATCAGATAGATGTTGAGCACCTGAGCAATCGTGGCGTTGAGACCTGCCCATTTGTAGTACGCAAACATGAAAACGAAAATCGAGAAAATGCCCACCAGCACTGCAGTACGACCCTGCGCAATCGAATCCTCGCCGAGCGAGGCGCCGATGGCCTGCTGGTTGACTACAGCCAGATTGATGGGAAGCGCTGCGGTTCTGAGCAGCAGCGCCAGTGCTTCTGCCTCATCCGCACTGAATCCGGTAATTCGAACCGATTCACGGATGGGTTCCTGGATGCGGGCGTAGGATTTCACTCTGTCATCGAGCACCACTGCAAGAGTCTTCCCTACATTCGCGCTGGTCAGCGCATAGAACTGGTCGCCGCCTTCCTTGTCCAGCACAAAATTGGTTTCGGGTTTGCCGGTAATGGGATCAGAGGAGACGGTTGCACTCTGGATATGACTTCCATCGAGACCCGGCTTGCCTTCCAGCACCAGATATTCACCAGTGAATTCATCCAAGCCGTAGAAATCCTTCTTGTAGACTTTCCGGACAATCTTGCCTTCGGGTACCAGGCCGGGCTTGTCCACCGTCATGGTACGCTCATCGATACCGACAGGATTGGTAGCAAGATAGGAGTTGACTGCCTGCGATGCTTCCGTATCGACGATATAGAAGGCAAGATTGCCTTTGCCCATGATGATCGAGTTGATCCGCTCCGGATCCGCAGTGCCGGGAATTTCGACATAGATCTGATCATCACCCTGGCGCCTGATCATCGGCTCGGTGAGACCGAACTTGTCGATACGGGAATTCAGTATTTCCACCGCCCGCTTCATGGCATCTTCCCGCTCAGCCTGAGAAAGCTCATGCCCGACTTTTTCCTGCAGCGACTTGAGATCGGCCTGGATGACTACGCTCATGCCGCCTGCAAGATCCAGTCCCAGCTGGACCGCGTTGCCATGCAGCTTCTTGAGTGAGAGCACATGTTCACGATATCTCGATTCGATCGAGTCGAACATGGAGCGTTCACCCGGGAATGCAGAGAGAATACCTACGGCATTCCAGACCTTCGGTGCCGGCTTCCTGGCTACCGAGTAGGCCTTTTTGGCTGCCTGGATGGCGACCTCATACATCTTCTGCCCTGCAAGATCGGTCGCGTCCTGTGCGGCGGCCTTCTGCTTGAGGTCAGTGATGACGAGGTAGGTCATCCTGCGTGAATAATCCCGGATCTGTTCGCGGGAACCGACTGCGATGGCTTGATCCTCTTTCGGTGTCAGGAAATACCACTGAATACTCGGAAAAAGGAACATGAATGCCACGGCGAGCACTGCGATGACGAGCAGAAAGCGGCGTAATTTGCTCATACCGGTCACTCCAATCCTGGTGTGGTGTTGCGGATACTGTGAACCGTCGCCGGGGGATCATGCCACCCGGCGGCAGGGGAGGTCATTTCTCAGACTGAGAATCGGCCTTCTCTTCGGCTGCTTCGGTCTTCTCCTCAGTCTTGGCAGGGGATACCGAAGCAATCGCAGACTTGGAGAACTCGATGCGGGTGCCATCATCGACTTTGAGCAGAATGGTCGTTTCCTTGACAGCAGCGACGGTGCCATGGATGCCGCCGATGGTGATGACTTTGTCACCCTTCTTTACACCAGCGATCATCTGCTG
>JAOABY010000060.1 GCA_026418115.1 Spirochaetaceae bacterium
GTTCTGGACGATGCGGCAGTATGCCGGCTTCGGCACGGCCGAGGAATCCAACGCCCGCTACAAATACCTGCTTGAGCAGGGGCAAACAGGTCTCTCGGTAGCGTTCGACCTTCCCACGCAGATCGGCTATGACTCCGATCATCCTCTTTCGGAGGGAGAAGTGGGCAAGGTCGGTGTCGCCATCGATTCGCTCGCCGATATGGAGATCCTTTTCGATGGCATTCCGCTGGACAAGGTGTCCACCAGCATGACCATCAATGCGCCGGCAGGCGTACTGCTCGCCATGTACATCGCAGTGGCGGAGAAGCAGGGGGTCGCTCCCGATCAGTTGAATGGCACCATCCAGAACGACATCCTCAAGGAATACATCGCACGCGGAACCTACATCTTCCCGCCGGCTCCTTCGATGCGCCTCATCACTGATATTTTCGAGTACTGCTCGAAGCATGTACCCAACTGGAATACCATTTCCATTTCCGGCTATCACATCAGAGAGGCTGGAGCCACTGCGGTGCAGGAAGTGGCCTTCACCCTGGCGGATGGCATTGCCTACGTCGAGGCAGCCATCAAGGCCGGTCTGAACGTGGATGATTTTGCGCCTCGACTCTCTTTCTTCTTTAACGCCCACAACGACCTCCTGGAGGAAGTCGCCAAATTCAGGGCTGCCCGCCGTGTATGGGCTCACATCATGAGGGATCGCTTCGGCGCCAAGAATCCCAAGAGCTGGATGCTGCGCTTCCACACGCAGACGGGCGGTTCGACCCTCACCGCTCAGCAGCCGGATAACAATATTATCAGGGTTACTCTGCAGGCTCTTGCTGCTGTCCTTGGCGGGACCCAGTCGCTGCATACCAATTCACGCGATGAAGCCCTCGCTCTTCCCACTGAGGAATCGGTGCGCATTGCGCTGCGAACCCAGCAGATTATTGCCTATGAGTCAGGTGTGGCCGAGACGGTTGATCCGCTGGCCGGTTCCTACTATGTCGAGACACTCACCGACCAGATCGAGCGTGAAGTCATGCAGTATATCAAGCGCATCGATGACCTGGGCGGCGCAGTCAAGGCTATCGAGCAGGGCTACATCCAGCAGGAAATCCAGGATTCTGCCTACGCCTGGCAGATGGATGTCGAGAAGGGCGAACGCATTATCGTTGGTCTCAACAAGTTCCAGATCAAGGAAGAGCCACCCAAGGGCCTCCTCCGTGTCGATCCCGCCGTCGGCGAGCGCCAGAAGCAGAAACTTGCCGCACTCAAGGCGCGAAGGGACCAGAAGGCGGTGGATACCGCGCTTGCCAGACTTCGTGCGGTCGCCAGAACGACCGACAATCTCATGTTCCCCATTCTGGATGCCGTCAGAGCCTATGCAACACTCGGTGAAATTTGCGGTGTCCTTCGCGAAGAGTTCGGCGAGTACAAGCCGAATGTCATGTTCTGATCCGGGGGTGATGCAATGGAGCGGAAAATTCGTGTGCTTGTCGCCAAACCCGGCCTCGATGGCCACGATCGCGGCGCAAAGGTGATCGCAAGGGCTCTCAGAGATGCCGGCATGGAGGTGATCTATACCGGATTGCGCCAGACGCCTGAACAGATTGTCAGCGCTGCGATTCAGGAAGACGTCGATGTAATCGCGCTGTCCATCCTCTCGGGCGCTCATAACCATCTGTTCCCCCGTGTGGTGGAACTGCTGAAAGAAAAGGGCCTCGATGATGTACTGGTCTTTGGGGGCGGGGTCATCCCGGAGGAAGACATCCCCTTCCTCAAGTCAAAAGGTATAGCCGAGGTGTTCGGCCCCGGCACTCCGACTTCGNAGACCATCGAGTTCATCCGTGCGAATCTGAAGCGTCCTCTACAGTGAAAGGAAAGGCAGCCGCATGGATGCACTGATCCGCCGTACTCTCGAAGGGGATGTGCGCTCTGTTGCCCGGCTCATTACCCGTCTCGAGAGTGGCGACCGTGAAGCCTATGCCTCGCTGTTCCGCCTCAAGGATCATGGCGGCAAAGCCCAGGTGATTGGCATCACTGGCCCGCCGGGAGCCGGCAAGAGCACACTGGCAGACAAGCTTATCAGCCAGTTCAGGGCCAGAGGGCTCAAGGTTGGTGTGCTCGCGGTGGATCCATCAAGCCCCTTTTCCGGTGGAGCGATTCTGGGCGACAGGCTGCGCATGCAGAACCACGCGACCGATGCTGGTGTCTTTATTCGCAGCCTTGCATCACGTGGCAGCCTTGGCGGCATTTCGAAGGCAACCCAGGCAGCCATCCGGGTGCTCGATGCCGCAGGCTACGATCTGGTGCTGGTGGAAACCGTAGGTGTCGGCCAATCGGAAATTGATATAGTCAAGGTTGCGGATACCGTGGTGCTTGTCTCCGTTCCCGGCCTGGGTGACGATATTCAGGTGATCAAGGCCGGCATTATGGAGATAGGTGATATCTTCGTGGTGAACAAGGCCGATAGAGATGGCGCCGACAAGGTGGTGAGAGAACTCCGCGCCATGCTGGAAACACAGGCCATGCTGAAGCATGGCGAGACTGTGGCAGGTGGACCCGATACCCTTGTGACCCGTGAGCCAGAACTGCTTCACCATGCGGGTCTGCAACCCAGGGTATCGATGCAGGAACCGCTTGAGATTCCACCGGTTCTCAAGACCATCGCTGAAACCGGTGCAGGTGTTGCAGAGGTGGCGGATGCCATCCTCTCTCACTTTGCCAGGCTCAGGGCATCGGGAGAACTGGAGCGCAAGCGCCTGGGTACCATTGGCTATCAGCTCGATCAGTTCGTGCTGGATCAGCTTGCCCATCTTGCAGCGAGACCAGCAATCGAAGCGCTGAAGGACAATCTGGCACACAGCGTGCTCAGGCGAAAAACCGATATCTACAGCGCAGGGCTTGCGCTGTTTCATGCATTGCTGAAAGAAGGAGAACCACATGAACACCCTGAAGGTTGATCATATCGGTATTGCAGTAGAAAAGATCGATGCTGCCCTTCCCGTATGGGAAGGCATTCTTGGTCTTCCTCTCCATGGGATTGAGGAAGTCGCCGAGCAGAAGGTGAAAACTGCATTCATGCCTGTTGGTGACACCGAAATTGAGCTCCTCGAATCGACTGATCCCGAGGGGCCAATCGGCAAGTTCCTTGCAGCCAAGGGACAGGGCGTGCACCATCTTGCATTCCGGGTAGCCAATATCGAGGAAGCTCTCGCAGAGCTCAAGGCAAAGGGTGTGCGCCTCATCGATGAAACACCGCGATATGGTGCCGGTGGCGCAAGGATTGCATTCATCCATCCAAAGGCGACGGGTGGAGTGCTTATCGAGCTCACCGAGCGGGCATGACCTTTGGTGCTCGATACAGAATCAGCATTGATTTTGAGTTCAACCTCCACGCTGGAGGTAACAATATAAGGTGGTTCACATGGACGAGAAACTGAGGGAACTGGAAGAGCGCAGAGCAAAGGTGCTTGCCGGTGGCGGCCCCAAGCGGGTTGCCGCACAGCATGAAAAAGGCAAGATGACTGCGCGCGAGAGGATCGAGATGCTGCTCGATCCAGGTACCTTCGTGGAGCTCGACGCATTCGTCGAGCATCGGGCTACCGACCTTGGCATGGACAAGGTGGATGCACCGGGCGAAGGCGTAGTCACCGGCTACGGCATGGTCAATGGACGTACCGTATGTGTGTTCGCACAGGACTTCACCGTTATCGGTGGCAGTCTGGGCGAAATGCACGCAGCCAAGATCTGCAAGATCATGGACCTTGCTGTCAAGATCGGGTGTCCCTGCATCGGCATCAACGACTCTGGTGGCGCACGCATCCAGGAAGGTGTTGATGCGCTCTCCGGCTATGGCGAAATCTTCTACCGCAATACCCTGTCTTCCGGTGTGGTACCCCAGATCTCGGTGATCATGGGCCCATGCGCTGGCGGAGCGGTGTATTCTCCAGCTCTTACCGACTTCGTCTTCATGACCGAGGGAACCAGCAACATGTTCATCACAGGCCCGCAGGTCATCAAGGCAGTGACGGGAGAGGAAGTCAGCGCTGAAGCTCTCGGTGGAGCTTCGGTGCATACCTCGGTCTCCGGTGTCGCCCACTTCAGGTTCGCTGATGAGCAGGCTACCTTCGAGGCGATCCGCAAGCTCCTTTCCTACCTCCCCCAGAACAATGTGGAAGATCCACCCGTTGTCGACACAGGGGATGATCCCAACCGCATTGACGACACACTCGCGGATCTCATGCCGGACTCTCCCAACAAACCCTACGATGTGCGCGAAATCATCGTGCGGCTTGTCGATTCCGGTGATTTCTTCGAGGTGCAGCCGGATTATGCCAGAAACATCGTGACGGGCTTTGCGCGTCTCGGTGGCCGTTCGGTCGGCGTGATCGCCAACCAGCCGAAGTACATGGCCGGCGTGCTGGACATCAATGCTTCCGACAAGGCAGCGCGCTTCATCAGATTCTGCGACGCCTTCAATATTCCCTTGCTCACCTTCACCGATACTTCCGGCTATCTGCCTGGTGTCGGTCAGGAACATGGCGGTGTCATCAGGCATGGTGCAAAGCTGCTGTATGCCTATTCCGAGGCCACTGTGCCCAAGTTGACGGTCATTCTCCGCAAGGCCTATGGTGGAGCCTATATCGCCATGTGCTCGAGACACCTTGGTGCAGACCAGGTGTTCGCATGGCCGACTGCCGAGATCGCAGTCATGGGACCTGATGGGGCAGCCAACATCATCTTCAAGAAAGAGATCGAGGAAGCCGAGGACCCTGCTGCAGCCCGCAGGCAGAAGATCGAGGAGTACAAGCATAACTTTGCCAATCCCTACAAGGCAGCATCCCGCGGCTATGTCGATGATGTCATCGATCCGGCACATACACGCATGAGACTCTGCAATGCGCTCAATATGTTGCTCGGCAAGCGCCAGAGCCTGCCCGCGCGCAAGCACGGCAATATCCCTGTCTGAGAGGCGAGTCATGACCAATCCATGGATGATAATGCTCGTCGGCGTCATGACGGTCTTCCTGGCGCTCGCGATGATCATTCTGTTCCTCCTCGCGTTCCCGTGGTTCTTTGGCCTTTTCAAGCCAAAGGCCCACAAGAGCCAGATGCCGCTTCCTGAAATTGTGGAGAAAGTTGAGCATCCCGCTGCACCCAGGGAAGACGAGGAAGAACTGATCGCAGTGCTCACTGCTGCAGTTTCTGCGATGCGTGGCTCTGCGCCCGGGAGCTTTGCAATTACCAGTGTCAAACCTGCCGCCCATGCGACAGAGACATCCGGCGCCGGATTCAACACCCCGGTATGGGGTCGCGTTGAACGCCTTGTCAGGAAATGACTAAGAAGAAGGTATAAGGAGAATACCAATGAAGCACTATAGAATTACCGTAAATGGCAAATCCTACGATGTCGTAGTTGAGGATCTTGGCAGGGCCGCACAGGCTGCAGCAGGCGCAGCAGCACCAGCTGCAGCTGCAGCACCAGCTGCTCCCGCTCAACCCGCTCCAGCAGCAGCACCAGCAGCGGCAGCCTCCACTGCACCGGCAGCCAATGCCTCGCTGACGGTCAAGGCGCCTATGCCTGGCACCGTCATTTCCTTCAAGGTGGTCGTCGGTCAGCAGGTCAAGCGCGGTGACGTGCTCCTCTTGCTGGAGGCCATGAAAATGGAGAATGAGATTGTTGCTCCTCAGGATGGTACAGTGGTGGCGCTCCGCGTGCCGGCAAGCGCATCTGTCAACACCGGTGATCCTCTGGTAGATCTCGCGTAAGCGGGGGAGCGTGGCCCCATGCTTGAATTTTTTAGCCATTTCGTTGCCCAGACAGGGTTTGTGATCCTGACTTGGGGGCAGCTGCTGATGATCGCAGTTGCCTGCGTATTGCTCTATATGGGCATTTTCAGGGAATACGAGCCTCTGTTGCTGGTGCCTATCGCATTCGGCATGCTTCTGGCGAATCTGCCGGGAAGCGGCATTACTTCCGGGCCTCATGACGGACTCGTCGGCGGGCTTATCTACTACCTGTATCAGGGCGTCAAGCTTGGCATCTATCCACCGCTCATCTTCCTGGGCATAGGCGCCATGACTGACTTCGGCCCGCTCATTGCCAACCCCACCAGTCTGCTGCTTGGTGCTGCTGCACAGCTAGGCATCTTCATTCCTTTTATTGCGGCATACTATATGGGCTATGACCTCAGGGCATGCGGCAGTATCGCCATCATAGGCGGTGCAGACGGTCCTACGGCCATTTATGTCACCAGCAGACTTAAACCGGAGCTGCTTGGCCCCATTGCCATCGCTGCCTACTCCTACATGGCGCTGGTGCCTCTCATTCAGCCGCCTATCATGAAGGCTCTTACCACGAAAAAGGAGCGGGCAGTCAAGATGGCCCAGCTCCGCGAGGTGTCGAAGGTTGAGAAGATCGTCTTCCCGATTCTGGTCACCATTCTGATCGGCTTGCTGCTGCCTGCTGCAGTTCCTCTCGTGGGAGCGCTCATGCTGGGCAACCTCTTCAGAGAAACAGGTGTGACAGATCGTCTTTCCGACACGGCCCAGCATGCGCTGATCAATATCCTCACAATCTTCCTTGGCGTATCGGTGGGTTCGACCGCAAGCGCAGAACGATTCCTCAATCCTCAAACGCTGGGCATCATCGCACTGGGTCTGTTCGCGTTCTCCTGTGGAACTGCAGGCGGAGTGCTGTTTGGCAAGATCATGTACGTGGTCACCAAGGGCAAGGTCAATCCGCTGATCGGTTCAGCCGGCGTTTCTGCCGTACCGATGGCCGCACGTGTCAGCCAGGTGGTAGGCGCACAGGAAGATCCGACCAACTTTCTGCTCATGCATGCCATGGGCCCCAATGTGGCTGGCGTCATAGGTTCAGCGGTCGCGGCTGGCGTGCTGCTCTCTGTCCTCGGTTAACAACGCGCACGATTAAGCGCAGATGGTTCCCTGCAAGGGCAGCTCTCATGAGCTGCCCTTTTTTCATCCCGTGAGGCTGTGGTATAGTGGCGCGCAACGGAGCCTCGGCATGAAAGTACTCAAGTTTGGTGGAACCTCGGTTGGAAGTCCCGAAGCGATCAGGACTCTTGTGCGTATTGTGCAGGAAAGTGGTGAGCACATAGTCGTTGTTTCAGCATTCTCGGGCGTCACTGATATGCTGCTCAGGGCGGCACGGCTGGCCTCTCGTGGCGAAGACTGGCGGGCGGTCTATGCAGCATTGCGGGAACGGCATGTGAGCATGATGGATGCGGTGCTGGGAGAAGGGCGCTTCAGGGACGAAGCCGGCCAGACAGTGCTGGAGCTTCTGTCGGAGCTTGAGTCTCTTCTGTATGGTATCTCACTGGTACGCGATCTTTCAGCCCGCACGCAGGATCTGGTCGCCTCATTTGGCGAGCGTATGAGCGCCATGGTAGTCGCAAAGGCGATGGAGCAGGCAGGAATGCCTGCGGAATGGGTTGATGCTCGAGACATCATCAAGACCGATGGCCATTATGGGGCGGCCCGCTGGCTAGAGGCTGATACTGTTCCTCTGGTACGGTCGCGTCTGGGTGCCCTTGATCACCGTGCAGTGGTAACAGGCTTTATTGGCTCAACGGCAGACGGATCTACGACCACGCTCGGGCGCGGAGGCTCCGACTTGACTGCTGGTATACTCGGCGCATGTCTGGATGCGGAGGAAATAGAAATCTGGACCGATGTCGACGGCATCATGACAGCCGACCCGAGAATGGTACCCGATGCGTTCGTGATACCGGAAATTTCTTACCTGGAAGCCATGGAGATGTCGCATTTCGGTGCCAAGGTGCTGCATCCGCCTACTGTCCTCCCGGCTATGGCGAAAGGAATACCGCTCCGCATTCGGAACACGTTCAACCCGACAGCGCCGGGAACGCTCATTGTGCGCCAGGCCCAGCCCAGTAACTGGCCGATTCGCGGGATTGCATCGATCGCTGATATTGCTCTCATCCTGCTGCAGGGGCCTGGTCTCCCGGGAGTCACCGGCATTGCTGGGCGCATGTTTGGTGCGCTCGCCAGGGTAGGGGTCAATGTCATTCTGATTACCCAGGGATCAAGCGAACTCTCGATCTGCTGTGCTGTCATGCCTGATGATGCCCAGAAGGGAGCGGAGGCTCTGCAGGCCGAATTCGCTCTCGAGATCAATGCTGGCGTGATCGCATTACCGGCGGTTGCAAGGGATCTCTGTGCCATCGCGGTAGTGGGTGAGATGATGAAGCATCGAGTCGGCATATCGGGTAATGTATTCCGGGCACTGGGAAGAAATGGTGTCAATGTTGTCGCCATCGCGCAGGGTTCTTCCGAACTCAATATTTCCATTGTGGTAGCATCTCAGGACCGAGCGAAGGCGATGCGGGCAATTCATGATGCCTTCTTCCTTGGCGGGGTCAAGACAGTGCATGTGTTTCTCGTCGGGTTGGGGCTGATTGGTGGCACGCTCATGAGGCAGATAGCCGAGCAGCATCTCAGGCTTTCGACCGACCATGCGATACGGCTGAAAGTAGCGGGTATTGCCAACAGCAGAAAGATGCTCATCGATGCAGGTGGCATCAATCCTGAACACTGGACCGACGCACTCGAGACGAGAGGGACAAGAACCGATCTTGCTGTCTTCATAGAGGAGATGCGAAAGCTCAATCTTCCCAATGCATGTTTTGTGGATTGCACCGCCAGCGATGCGCCGGTTGCCTGGTATGAAACGGTGATACAGGCTTCGATTTCGATCGTGACACCCAACAAGCGGGCAAACAGTGCGCACTATCGCCAGTATCAGAGATTGCGGGAGCTGTCCCGCAGACTTGATGTGCCATACCGCTATGAAACAACTGTGGGTGCAGGCCTTCCGGTCATCGGAACCATCCAGGACCTCGTTGCCTCTGGAGACCGTATTCTTGCGATAGAGGCAGTGCTCTCGGGCACGCTGAGCTATATTTTCAATACGCTTGGCAAAGGAAAAACTTTCTCCAGCCTGGTCCGGGAAGCAAAGGAACTCGGTTATACCGAACCGGATCCACGAGATGACCTGGCAGCCATTGATATCGCGCGAAAGGCTCTCATTCTGGCACGAGAGGCAGGCTTCGTCTTTGAGGAGGCTGATTTGAGCATAGAACCGCTGGTGCCGGCGGACATAACCGGTGCTGCGAGTACGGGAGAATTCCTCGACAGGCTTGCTGCGATTGATCGCTACTATGAGGACAAAGCCGCCCAGGCTGCATCCCGGGGTGAGGTTCTGCGCTATGTGGCATCCATCTGCCAGGACAAGGTCGAGATCGCTCTCCGAAGCTTCGGGCCAGAGAGTCCCCTCTACAGCCTTTCCGGAACCGATAATATTGTGGTGATCACCACATCGCGCTACTCGAAGTATCCGCTGGTAATACGCGGGCCCGGAGCAGGTGCCGAGGTCACGGCAGGGGGCGTCTTTGCTGACATTCTCAAGACTGCCGAATCATACCTCTGAGCTGTAGATTGCAGTGTATTGAGCAGACTCGTGCCAAGAAAAAGCCGCCCTTGCCGGGGCGGCTTTTCATTTGCAAACCTTGCTGCAAAAACCTCAGGGGCGCCACAAAGGGCTCATGAGGATCATGCCTTGGTTTGTTTAGATTTTCTCAGATACTGGCTTCCGAACAGGAGTGCACAGAGCACAATGCCGATGATATCGGTAACAACGCCCGGCTCGATGAGGAGAATACCGCCGGCCAGACCGAGGATTCGCTCATACCAGAGGGTGTTGGTGAGGAACCAGCCATTGACTGCCGCCGCCACCGAAATGATGCCGATCAGACTCGTAATCAGCATCCAGACGAAGGAAACGGGCGTGATATCGAACAGAAGCATCTGCGGATTGATGACGAAAATGTAGGGCACCAGGAAGGCTGCAATGGCCAGTTTGGAGGCATTGATGCCGGTCTTCATCGGGTTGGCCTTGGCAATACCAGCGCCTGCGAAGGCAGCCAGTGCGACAGGCGGGGTGACATCCGCAATAATACCAAAGTAGAACGCAAACATGTGCGCCGGCAGAAGAATGTTGGCTGGAGCGACTGCATAGGGATCAAGGCCGGCCTTCTTGGCAAGCAGCATGATGACTGCAGGAGCGGTGATGGTCGATGTGATGACATAGTTTGCAGTCGTGGGAACACCCATTCCCAGGATCAGCGACGTAACCATGGTGAAGAAGAGCGTCGGCAGCAGCATGCCTCCAGCAAGATCCACAAGCGTAGAACCAAGCTTGAGGCCGAGGCCGGTGAGTGTCACGACACCGATGATGATACCGGCACAGGCTGTGGCAGCAATGACACCAAGTGCACCACGTGCGCCCGCCTCAAGGCCGCGGATAATCTCGATCGGCTTGATGCGGGTGGACTTGCGCAGCATGGAAGAGAGGATCGAGAGGATAATGGCCCACAGTGCTGCCTTCATTGGGGTAAAGCCGGTGACAAGCAGGTAGATGATGGCGACAAGGGGGATGATCAGATGGCCCCTCTCAAGCATGATGTTCTTGAATTTCGGCAGCTCATCACGGTTCAAACCGCGGAGGCCATTCTTCTTTGCCTCGAAATGCACACCAGCCCATACGCCAAAGTAGTACAGGAGGGCGGGAACCACCGCTGCACCGATGATGCGTGCGTAGGGAATGTTGGTGAACTCGGCCATAAGGAAGGCTGCGGCACCCATGATGGGGGGCATGAGCTGGCCGCCTGTTGAAGCGGTAGCCTCGACTGCACCAGCGAATTC
>JAOABY010000061.1 GCA_026418115.1 Spirochaetaceae bacterium
AATGCCTTTCGGGCTCCTTGGCTACCCCGTCCTCCAGGCTGCCGATATTCTGCTGCCTCGGGCACACCTCGTGCCGGTCGGCAAGGACAACGTCGCCCACGTTGAAATCACAAGGGAAATCGCACGGCGCTTCAACTATCTGTATGGCGAGACCTTCCCCATACCTGAGGCAATGGTCTCCGAATACGGTTCGCTGGTCGGCACCGATGGCAATGCCAAGATGTCCAAGAGCCTGAACAATGCCATATTCCTCTCGGATGACGAAAAGACCGTCAACAAACGTGTAATGTCGATGTATACCGATCCCAACCGCATCCGGGCCGACATCCCCGGCAATGTTGAGGGCAATCCGGTCTTCATCTACCACGATGCCTTCAATCCCGACAAGGCAGAGGTCGAGGACCTCAAGGAACGGTACCGCGCAGGCAGAGTTGGTGATGTCGAAGTCAAGGAGAAGCTGGCGCGCGCACTGAATGCCTTCCTTGATCCCATACGTGAGCGCAGAGCCTACTACGAGTCTCAGAAAGGCCTTGTTGATGAAATCATCTATGAAGGCACCATGCGCATGAGAGAAGAGGCACGCCAGACCCTCGCCATTGCCAAGAAAGCCATGGGCATGAACGCAGTCTGGAACCGCATCTCCCGGAAAGCTGAGGAACGCCGGAAGGCTACCGGCCATCAGGAGAGCTGATCAGTATCGCAGCAAGGCGGCATCCGAGGGTGCCGCTTTTAGTTTTTCTTACAGGTTTTACAGGTTCACAAAAAATTCCGGACTCGAGGACCACACTCGTGTGCGGTTGCGCCCCGATTCCTTTGCCGTATAGAGCGCAAGATCCGCCTTGCGAATGGCTTCGTGCATAAGATCGAGAGAAGTCGGAGTAAGCGAGTATACGCCGATGCTCACTGTAGGCAGCAAGCGCTCTCCATCCACAGGGGTACGCCCGATCACCGTGCGCAGACGCTCAGCAGCCACCATTGCCTCGCGTGCGGAAGCATCTCTCAAGATGAGCAGCAGTTCCTCGCCGCCATACCGGATGGCAAGATCCGTATCCCGAATCGATTTTTTGATGATGGACGCAATTTCCCTCAGAACCCGGTCGCCATAGGAATGGCCATAGGTATCATTCACAGTCTTGAAATGATCGATATCCAGCATGAGGAAGCTGACAGGCTTCTCATTGTCGATGGCGTACTGGAAGATGTCCTGACCAATGGTTTCAAGTGCATAGCGGTTCCCCAGGCCAGTGAGCTTGTCGGTCATGGCGGCTTCGGTAACTTTCTGGTGTCTGCGTGAATGCTCAAACGCTATGGCAATCTGGTCGGCAACCGAGGAGGCAAGCTGGACATGCTTGTCGGTATAGAATTGGGGCCGTGTGCAGTCGAGTGACAGCAGACCTATGGTCTTGCCTTCGTATACGAGAGGTATGCCCAGCCATGATCTGACCGGTTCACTGGTGTTGACATTCACAAACCCAGGGAAATCATGCTCGACGTCATTGCAGATAATGGGACGCTGCGACTCGATTGCCCGGACCGCAGGGTTATCGATGCCTTTGGCTGGAAAGGTGAGGGTATTGGTGACTATGGCATCAGAATAGCCATAGTGCGCCACTACACTGAGCATATATCCGTCATAGGATTGGGCGGTAGCACGGTCGAAGGGAATGATGCGCCGCAGATGTTTGATGATGCGGTCAAAGGTTTCGCTGAAATTCAGGCTCTGGTTGATGGCGCCAATGAGTTCCTTCATTGACTCGATCTCGATGAGGCGGTCGCGGATTTCTTCCTGCATGTCGAGTACTTCGCTGATGTCCTGAAGGTGCCCTGCAACAGCCCTGAAAGCGCCTGTCCTCGCGTCGACGACGGCGGTCGCGGTTATGGTAACCCAGCGCCAGAGATGAGTTTCTGCAGCTGCAATCCTGAAGGTATCGCTTGCAGGATTGTCCGGTTCGGAATTTCTGAGTCGCTCCTTGAAAAGGTCAAACCGATCCTTGTCCTCTGGATGGACCTGCAGCCTGATGGCACCGCTGTCCCAGTCAATGCCGTCAAAGGCCAGATTCTCGAACACCTTTGACAGCACATAGGTTCTCTTCTCATAGTCAACAAAGAAAATTCCTATGTTTCTTGTGAAGGATACCACCTGTTGCTGTGAAAGGATGTACCTCAGAGAATCAAGTTCAAGAGCCATTCTATCGTATTATAGCAATTCAGCGGCGAATCGGGTATACAGGAGGCGTGCATGCCGTTCAATTCACAAAGGATCAGATTGCCTTCGCAGCACATATCCTGCATCAGGCGACTGCTCTTGCATGTGGGAACCAGCATCCCGACCACCGCACCATCGAGAAACTCGGCCAGACGCTCCTCTCGCTGCAGAGAGGATTCACTGGCTCAAGAGAAAAAATAGCAACCTCATATCTGCAGCGCCAGAATTATCTATCTGCTTATATGGCCTATTATTGGCCTGTATCATTCCATCAGGTGCTCGGCGCGCTCGCGGAGATAAAGGCAAGGTATCCTCAGGCTTCATGGACAAGTGTGCTCGACCTCGGCAGCGGCCCGGGGCCAGCGGCGGCTGCAGCCTGCGTCATGGGTGCATCCAGAGTGACCTTGGTGGATGCGAGCAGCACTGCGCTGCAGGTTGCTCAGACCCTGCTCATGCAGGGAGCAGGAATGGCTGCATCCCATATTTCCATTCTTCCACAAAATCTCGAATCTATCTTTTCGATGCCCGAAGGACCCTTTGATCTGGCAGTGATGTGCCATGCCCTCAACGAGCTCTGGCACACACAGCCCGATGCACTGGAACGGCGGACAGTCCTGCTGGAACGTGCACTGGAACGGATCGCGCCAGGCGGCGTGCTGCTGCTCATGGAACCATCCGCACATTATGCCTCGCGCCCCCTGCTGGCACTCAGGGACCTTCTCCTGGAGCGGAATCCGTCATTGCGCTGTATCGCTCCCTGCCCTCACGGGGCTCCCTGCCCCCTTCTCCAGGCGGAGAACGAGCGCACCTGTTTCTCGGAATGGCAATGGACTCCCCCCAGGCTGGTGGAACGACTTGCGAATCTTGCAGGGTTGGATAAATCGAGTCTGAAAGCTGCCTGGGTTGCCTTCCAGACTGCGAAACTCTCAACGCCCGCGGCGCCTATGACTGATGAAGCAAACCCAGTCTCTTCATCCGCCACCTCTGAGCAGGCTCACCGCTGCCCTGTCTCTCTGTCTCTGCGGGGGCGGGTGGTCTCCGATCCGCTCCGCAACAAGGCAGGCCGCATTCGCCGGCTAGTCTGTACCGAGAGTGGCAAGCTGGCAACACTCTCCGCTCCTCCTGTCACTGGACAGGATCCAGCCTCCTCGGGGAGTGCAGCCCTGCTCAACCTTCAGCGAGGTGATTGCATCGAGGCATGCAGGCTGGAACCGCGCCCCGGCGCTCTGCATGGAGGCCTGTTGCCTGATTCCACCATCTCCTTTCTCTTGCGTCCCCCATCGTTCTAAAACAAAAAGGCCGTGCCCGAAGGCACGGCCTTGCAGTTTCCGATCAGACAGACTGGCTATTTGAGATATATCGGCCGCTCTTCGTAGTGCGTATGCAGCAGCTCGTGAGCCTTGTGGCCATTCGGCTCGCCCAGGAACTCATCATACACCTGCTTGATGAAGGGGTTGTGGTGCGAGCAGCGGTATTCCGTGTGCTCATCATGGTCGTAGATAGCCCGGATACGCTGCTTGCGTACCTCGTCGGTTGCACCGTAGGGCTGACCGCCACCGCCAATACAGCCACCGCGGCATGCCATGACCTCGATGAAGTGCCAGGGCGTCTCGCGGCCTTCCTCACGTGCCTTGCGCACCTGGTCGAGGACCGTCGCGATATTGCCCATCTGGTGGGCAACTGCTACACGCAGCTCGATGCCATTGATGTGCACCACCGCTTCCTTGATGCCCGAAAGCCCACGCACTGCGGTAAAGTTCACATCACGCAGATCTTCCTTGGTCACCAGGTTGTAGGCAGTGCGGAGTGCAGCTTCCATGACGCCGCCGGTCGCGCCAAAGATAACACCTGCGCCGGAGTAGGGGCCAAGCGGGCTGTCCGGTTCGGACTCTGGCAGGTTGAGCAGATCGATACCAGCCTGCTTGATCATGCGGGCCAGCTCGCGGGTGGTCAGGGTAACATCAACATCCTTGTGACCGGAGGAATACATGTCCTTATTGCGCTTATTCTCCCACTTCTTGGCGGTACAGGGCATGATGGACACGGAGAAAATCTTCGCAGGATCAACATTTGCCTTGCTTGCCCAGTAGGTCTTGATCATCGCGCCCATCATCTGCTGCGGGCTCTTGGCGGTGGAGAAGTTCGGGATCATGTCAGAGTAGTACTTCTCCATGTAGTCGACCCATGCCGGGCAGCATGAGGTGATGAGTGGCAGACTGCGATCGATCGTAGCCTGGCTCATGCCAGTCTGGAAGGCCTTGGTCAGGCGCTGCACAAACTCGGTGCCTTCCTCGATGATGGTGAGATCAGCCGAGAAGTTGGTATCGAAGATAGCGTCGAATCCCAGGCGGCGAAGGGCGGTGTAGATCTTGCCGGTGAGGTCGGTTCCGGGGGGCAGGCCGAAGTCCTCGGCGAGTGCGACGCGGACTGCCGGGGCAATCTGCACCACACAGGTCTTGGCATCGGCGCCTTCCTTGGTGAGGGCGTCCCACACCAGGCTGGTCTCATCGTTCTCGTAGATTGCACCAACAGGGCAGTGCGCGGAGCACTGGCCGCACTTGATACAGGGGCTGTCACCGAGCTGGACATCGGCAGCGGGAGCGATGCGGATCGACTCGCCTCGACCGAGGAACTCGACCGCCCACACGCCCTGCATCTGCTGGCAGACATTCACACAGCGGCCGCAGCGCACGCACTTGCTTGGGTTGAGTACGAGTGAACCAGTTGAGGTGTCCACAGGAATATCGCGCACCATCTTCTTGTACGGCTGCTCGCGGATACCAAATTCCTGGGCCAGCGTCTGGAGCTCGCAGGACTGGTTGCGGGGACAGGCGAGGCAATCATCGGGGTGAGTAGAAAGAATCAGCTCAATGACGGTCTTACGGGTCTGAACGATATCGGGATCATGTGTGATGATGCTCATGCCCTCCGCCACGGGGGTGCAGCAGGAGCGCAGCAGCTTGTTGCTGCCCTCAACCTTCACGACACAGATACCGCAGGAAGCCCACGGCGACAGGTCGGGGTTGTAGCACAGCGTCGGAATCTTGACATTCGCCTTCTTCGCGGCGTCGAGCACGGTCGCTCCCTCGGCGACCTGCACAGGAATTCCATTGACCTTGACGTTTACCATAGTCTTCTTCTCCCTGTCCTTAGCGCTTGATCACCGCGCCGAACTTGCAGGCGGCAAAGCACTCGCCACACTTGATGCACTTGGATGCATCGATCACGTGCGGTTTCTTCTTTTCGCCAGTGATGCAGGGCACCGGGCAGCGGCGGGCACAGAGGCCACAACCGATACACTTGGCTGCATCGATCTCATACACCACCAGATCCTTGCACTTGCCCGCGCGGCACTTGCGGTCGCGGATGTGCTCAAGGTATTCATCGCGGAAATGGCGGAGCGTCGACAGCGTGGGATTGGCTGCCGAACCACCGAGCATGCAGAGCGATGCCTTGGTCATGGCCTTGCCGATTTTCTCGAGCTTGTCGAGGTCGGCTTCCTCGCCCTTACCCTTGGAAATCTTGTCCAGAAGGCCATAGAGCTGCTTGGTGCCAATGCGGCAGGGTGCGCATTTGCCACAGGACTCATCCACACAGAAGGCCATGTAGAACTTCGAGACGTCGACCACGCAGTCGTCCTCATCCATGACGATCATGCCGCCCGAGCCCATCATCGAGCCGAGGGCAGTCAGGCTCTCGTAGGAAATCGGCGTATCGAGATCCTTCTCGACGATGATGCCGCCGGACGGACCGCCGGTCTGCACACCCTTGAACTTCTTGCCGCCCTTGATGCCGCCACCGATATCAAAAATGATCTCGCGAAGGGTGGTGCCCATCGGTACTTCGATCAGACCGGAGTTGTTGATCTTTCCGGTAAGTGCGAAGACCTTGGTACCCTTGGACTTCTCGGTGCCGATGGAGGCGAACCAGGCTGCTCCCTTGGTCAGAATCACCGGAATGTTGGCCAGGGTCTCAACGTTATTGATGACCGTGGGCTTGCCCCACAGACCCTTGATTGCCGGGAACGGAGGCTTGGGGACGGGCATGCCGCGCTTGCCCTCGATCGACTGGAGCAGAGCAGTTTCCTCACCGCAGACGAAGGCACCAGCACCGAGGCGGATCTCCACATCAAAATTGAAGCCGGAGCCAAGAATGTTCTCGCCGAGCAGACCATACTCCTTGGCCTGGGCAATGGCGATCTTGAGGCGCTCGATGGCGAGGGGGTATTCTGCGCGGATGTAGATATATCCCATGTTCGCACCGACCGCGACGCCGGCAATGATCATGGCTTCAAGCACGGAGTGCGGATCGCCTTCAATGGTGGAACGATCCATGTAGGCACCAGGGTCGCCTTCGTCGGCATTGCAGACAATGTACTTTACATCACCAGGAGCCTTGCGAGCGGTTTCCCACTTGATGCCGGTCGGGAATCCTGCACCGCCACGGCCGCGCAGACCCGAAGCCTTGATCTCGGCAATGATCTGCTCAGGGGTCATCTCGAAGAGCGCCTTCTCGAGAGCCTTGTAGCCATCGCGGGCAATGTACTCATCGATGCTCTCCGGATTGATGACACCGCAGTTGCGGAGCACGATGCGGAACTGCTTCTGGTAGAATTCGATATCCTCCAGCTTTGCGGTAGCGGCGCTCTTGTCCTTCTGATAGAGCAGACGCTTGACCTCACGGCCCTTCACCACCTGCTCGGCAATGATCTCATGAGCGTCCTCAGGCTTGACCTCAACATAGAAGGACTCGCTCGGAAGCACCTTGACGATGGGGCCCTTCTCACAGAAGCCAAAGCAGCCGGTCTTGACGATCTGGACATCCTGCTTGACGCCGAGGGCTTCTGCCTCCTTGATCAGATTGCGGTAGATCTCATCGCTGCGAGAGGATTCGCATCCGGTGCCACCGCAGACCAGAATAAAATTCTTGTATGCCATGTGTGCCCTCCAGCTCACTTCTTGACGATGTCGACTGCGGGTTTGTCGTAGATGTGGTTTTCGAGCAGGGTATGCTCGACGAGATGCTTGACCACCAGCTCTTCAGCGAGGTCGCCCGTGATCTTGCCATAGATGACATTCGGCATATCGGGTGCGATCACCTCAACCGTAGGCTCCACATAGCACAGCCCCATGCAGCCGGTCTGACGGACAACAGTACGACCGGCGAGGTTGTGCTTTTCAAGCGCCGCCACGATACCATCAAAGGTCTGCTTGGCACCTGCTGCGATGCCGCAGGTTCCCATGCCGACGATGATCTGAATGTCCTTTCCCTCAACTTCACGCTTGTCCAGCTCCTGCTTCTTGCTGTCACGAAGCGCACGGAGCTGTTCGAGGGTCATTTTCGCCATATGCTCTATCCCTCCTCCTGAGATGCGAGAAACTGCCGAACCAGCGACAGTCCCGAGGCGGTTGCAAGATCCCCTGCCGCTTCGGCGAGCTCGCTTTTCCTGACCGTATACGAAAGGCCATCGCTGGCCCTTTTCCTGTGCAGCACCAGTTCACACTCTCCAACCATGCCCAGCAGTGTCACAAACAGGGTAGTAACATCACCGAGCGGTGGACTGTCCACACTGGAGGCAGGAAACATGGCACGCACCATCGTTCCCCTCCCTGGAACCGACTCAATCCGGAACTCGCCTCCTGCAAGCTCTGCAGCCTGCTTCAGAAAAGGGAGGCCGAGGCCGACTTTCCTTGACGGATGTTTTGCCCCGCCCGAACGAAAAGGATCCAGCGCTCTCGCAAGCTGTGCAGCATCCATGCCGCAGCCATTGTCACTCACCTGCAGTGTCACGCCTTCGGTCGACTCGTCGATCTCCACATCAATCAGGGAAGCCCCGGCTTCCACCGAGTTCTGTACCAGATCGAGCACGAAGTCGACGGCCGAAGCGTGCATTGTCGCTTACTTGTTCCTGTACTTGGCAATAATTTCGGGGAGCTGATCCTTGGTCACCTTCCCGAACACTTCGTCACCGATCATGAGCACCGGCGCCAGACCGCAGCAGCCGAGGCAGCGCACCTCGTCCACACTGAACAGCCCATCGTCAGTCACTTCGTCCGGCCCGATTGAGAGAATCGATCTCGTCTCATCGAGCAGATCCTGGCCACCCTTGAGATAGCAGGCAGTACCCATGCAGACAGCGATCCTGTGCTTGCCGGGCATGGTAGTCTTGAAGAAGTGGTAGAACGTGATGACACCGTAGATCTTGGCGAGCGGGATACCCGAAATGAGCGACAGCTTTTCCGCTGCAGCCCGCGGGATATACCCGAACTCATGCTGGATCCGGTGGAGCATCATGACAAGCCCACCTTCCTTCCTGCTCCATTCCTCGATGTAGGCCTGGAGCTCATCAGAAAACTGGATATCGGCAGCAACCATCCTGCAGCCCCCTCCATATGAAAAATATAATATATGATATATCGATAATAAAGTAGCGATACCATGATAAATTACAATTATTTTTTGCGCAAGTGCCCCTCCCCTTGCGCGCGCTGTGCGAGAGGCATCTGCAGTCTTCCATATGGTGCACATGAACCTTTTGACAAGGTTTCAAGGAAGGCATGATGACGACGGCCTGCAATTCAAGTATCTTACATCTGGAGGAAAATGCAATGCCGCAGATCGAACTTGACAGGACGGTTGCCGACCTCAACAACCGCGCGGTAAGCCTTATCGAGGCTGGCCGCTACCAGGAAGCGGAAGGCCTTCTCACCAAGGCTCTGACGCTGGCACCAGAAAGGCCTGGCATTCTCTTCAATCGGGCTGAGGCACATCGACTTTCCGGCGATCTGCACGCTGCACGTGCCGATCTGCAGACAGCGCTTGGCCTTGATCCCGAGTCAGCCGAGATCATGCATGCCCTCGGGCTGGTTGCATATGAGGCTGATGATTTCGCAGAAGCGACCAAATGGTACGAGCTTGCGCTCGAGAAGGACCCGGAATATGCGGCAGCATGGAATGACCTCGGAGTGATCGCTTTCAGAACGGGGCGCTATGAGGCAGCAAAGACCTGTTTCGAGAAGGCAGCCCGCCTCGATCCGGACTTTGCTGATGCATGGTTCAATCTTGCAGACACCTGCGACGAGCTCGGTCTCAAGGATGAGAGACTGCACGCCCTCGATATGCTGCAGAAAGCGCGTATCAAGGCAGGCGAAGAGAGCGAGGACTTCGAGTGAACGCGGGCGATGCACTAGGAAGCTACATTCTCGATGAAAGAATCGGCAAGGGTCTTGCAGCCTCCACCTGGCTTGCGCACCGTACGGATGGCAGCAAGGTGGTGCTCAAGCTCTTTGATCTCGCAGAAACATCCTCGTGGTCATCGCTTGACGTGTTCCGAAGGGAGGCTGATGCACTCCGCACACTCTCCCACCCGGGCATACCTCAATACTTCGAAAGTTTCGAACTTGCGCTGGAAGACCATCTGCTCTTTGCGATTGCGATGGAGTACATACCGGGCGAGACACTCGAAAACCTCATCAGAAGCGGCCGCAAGCTCACGGAAGACCAGATTGAGGATATACTCGCTCAGCTTGCCGACATACTCGACTATATCGGGAGCCTCCGCCCTCCCATCGTGCACAGGGATATCAATCCGCGCAATGTGATACTCAGACCTGATGGGCGCATCACGCTGGTGGATTTTTCGGGAGTGCAGGACGCCATCCGCACCGCCCTCTATCCGGGAGCCACGCTGGTCGGCACCGCAGGATTCATGCCGGTTGAACAGGTTTCAGGCAGAGCAACACACCGCTCCGACCTCTATGGTGCTGCGGCAACGGCAGTATTCCTGCTGACAGGCAGAAATCCCGCGGAGCTGCCCATGCGCAACCTCAAGATCGAACTTGAAGGCCTCCTGTACATGTCTCCGCGCCTTTCCCATG
>JAOABY010000062.1 GCA_026418115.1 Spirochaetaceae bacterium
CAATGCAGGTGCACGGACAGTACCTGAAACGTATTGCAGGCGGGCTCTTTACCCAGCGCGACGAGAAAGCAATGGAAGAACTCTGCAAAGAGTATATTGTCATGCTCGACATCAAGTGTACCGGCACCAAACAGAAAGCGAAGGAACTGTCGGGTGGCAACCAGCAGAAAATCTGCCTTGCCAAGGCCTTTGCGATGAAACCGGATCTTCTCTTCGTGTCGGAACCCACTCGAGGCATCGATGTCGGCGCCAAGAAACTGGTCCTCGACACCCTGCATCGCTACAACCGGGAGTATGGCACCACCATCGTGATGGTATCCTCCGAGCTGGAGGAACTCCGGTCCATCTGCGACCGTATTGCCATCGTCGACGAAGGCCGCATCGCCGGCATCCTGCCGCCTGCCGCGGATATTTCCGAATTTGGCCTGCTGATGTCAGGCGCTCGAACAGAGGAGGCCGTCAATGCGTGACCTCAAGACTTTCATACAGGATTTTGGCTGGCCCCGCATCATCATTTTCCTGTTTCTCGTGTTTCTGTTCATCATGGCGCCCTTTGTTGGAGTGCGCCTCGATGCATCGATTTCAGACGTACTCAACCGCTTTGGCCAGTATGCGATTCTCGTACTTGCCATGGTGCCGATGATCCAGTCCGGATGCGGTCTCAATTTCGGCCTGGCGCTGGGTATTGTGGCAGGCCTGCTGGGCGCAACCCTGTCCCTCCAGTTTGAGCTGCGAGGCTTCCTGGGATTTTTCGGTGCTATTGCGCTGGCTGCTCCCTTTGCCACCCTCTTCGGCTGGCTCTATGGCAAGCTCCTCAACAAGGTCAAGGGCGAGGAAATGACCATCGCGATGTACATAGGCTTCTCCTTCATCATGTTCATGTGCATCATGTGGCTCATCCTGCCGTACAACAACCCAACCATGATCTGGGGCTACGCGGGCAAGGGACTCAGAACTACCATTACCGTCGAGGGATACTGGCTCAAGATTCTAAATAATTTCCTCGCCATAAAGATTGGCCAGTTCTTTGTCTTCCCGACCGGGCTCATTCTCTTTGTGGCGTTCTGCGCCTTCCTGATGTGGGTGTTCCTCCGCTCAAGAACCGGCACGGCCATGACCGCAGTCGGCTCCAATCCTGAATTTGCACGGGCCTCTGGTGTCGATGTGGACCGTATGCGCACGATTTCAGTCATCATCTCGACCTTCCTGGGCGCGGTAGGCATCATCGTATATCAGCAAAGCTTTGGCTTCATTCAGCTCTACACCGCCCCGGGCCCCATGGTCTTCCCGGCCGTCGCAGCAATTCTTATTGGTGGTGCAAGCATCAACAAGGCGAGCATGGTCAACGTGATCGTTGGTACCTTCCTGTTCCAGGGCCTGCTCACGATGACCCCATCGGTCATCAACTCGGTGCTGCAGACCGACATGTCGGAAGTCATCCGCATTATCGTGTCGAATGGCATGATCCTCTACGCGCTCACGCGCAAGATAAAGGTGTCAAAATGAGCGCACAGACTATTCCCCAGAACAAGTTTCTCAAATTCCTGACCCAGAATGCCGTAGTTATCATCTTCGTGATCATTACTGCAGTGGCGATTCCGCCATCCGGGCTCTCGCTGCCCTACATCCTGCAGGAAGTCATCACGAGACTGGGTCGCAATTCCTTCCTCGTGCTTGCACTGCTGCTGCCGATCTATGCAGGGATGGGCCTCAACTTCGGCATGACGCTGGGTGCAATGGCTGGCCAGATCGGGCTTATCTTCGCGGTAAATTTCGGCATTGCAAACTGGCAGGGCCTGCTCTTCGCTCTCCTGGTAGGTCTTCCGATCTCCGTGCTGCTCGGCTACATCTGTGGTCTGGTGATGAACAAGGCCAAAGGCCGCGAGATGGTAACCGGCTACATCCTCGCTTTCTTCATCAACGGCATCTACCAGTTCTTCGTGCTCTACATGCTCGGTTCAGTCATTCCAATACGGAATCCGGCGATTGTACTGTCCCGTGGCTATGGCATCCGCAACACGCTCAACCTGGAATCGGTCCGCCAGTCGCTGGACAATATCCTCATGCTGCGGGTGGGTGGCTTTGCAATTCCTGTCGTGACCTTCCTGATTATCGCGCTGCTCTGCGTGTTCATCGTGTGGTTCAAGAAAACCAAGCTGGGTCAGGACATGCGCGCAGTCGGGCAGGATATGGGAGTCGCAGAAGCGTCTGGCATTCCTGTCGAGAAGACCCGAATCGTGGCAATCCTCATCTCCACGGTACTGGCCTGTGCTGGTCAGATCATCTTCCTGCAGAACATGGGCAACCTCGCTACCTACAACGCGCACGACCAGACAGGCTTCTTCGCGGTTGCTGCGATTCTGGTTGGCGGCGCGTCGGTTACCAGAGCGAGCATCGCCAACGTCTTCATTGGCGTGGTGCTCCTGCACGCGATGTTCATCGTGTCACCACTCGCCGGTCAGAAGCTTTTCGGCTCCGCGATGATCGGAGAATACTTCCGCCAGTTCATCGGTTATGGTGTCATCGCACTCTCGCTCGTGCTCTATGCCTATAGAACGCGAAAGGCTGCAGCCGAGGCCCGTCTGAGCCTGCGCGGAGGAACCGCCTCTGCCAACGAAGCATCCAATGGCGGAAATGGAGGTGCCAAATGAGCGCAGCCAAAGCCAGACCTGCAGCACCCTTAAAAACCGTGGACGCGGCAACCAGAACCAGACGCCTCGTCATCCGCGGCGTGCTCCTGGCGCTGTACCTGGGATTGATGGTGCTGATGATCTTCACAGGCAGGCGTCACACCATCCTCATCGATAACAAGGACACAACCGATGGCTCCTATGAGGCCATCAATGGCATGGAAGTATCGATTGACAGGCAGGAACCCTCGGAATACTGGCCTGGCGACCGCGACAAGGCAATCGTGCAGGGTCAGCGCCATACGATCAAGGTAAGCGTGTTCGATGATGGTACCGAGGTAGCCAAATCCTTCACCGTGCCGCTCTGGACCGATATTGTCATCATCTCAGTGCCAAAGATGCTGAAAGGCATTGAACCTTGGGTTGAACCTTTCACCATGGCCCAGCAGATAGAGGAAGCGCAGTCACAGCCAGCTCTGGAAGGCATGAGCTATCAGAGCGATGGACCTGCAGCTCCAGCTGCCGGCGAACCGGGTGCGCCCCAGCCTCCATCGCCATAAAGCAGACTTCTGCAGATTGAAAGGCCTGAACCGCAGGAGGTTCAGGCCTTTTTCAGAATGATCAAATGACATGTGCCGCATGCGGCGGGCAATAGCGCGTCCTGTGCAGGGCTCCCTATTGTGCAGATTTCTGGCGAGTCTCCTGATGATGCTCCGCAAGCGTCCTCTGGACCTTCTTTTCATCATACAGCAGAAGGAGCACAAAGCCCGTCACACAGAATGCAAGCGCGAGAATGGTCGTCAGCCGCACTCCCTGCGCGCCTACGACTTCGCCACTTGCTCCGCCTCTCGCTCCAATCATCACCACCGAGGGCAGAATGATGGCTCCTACCGACTGCCCCATCTTGGACATGAAGGTCCTGAAACCGAAGAACACGCCCGCCTTGTGCATGCCGGTTTCAATCGCATAGGCCTCGGCCATGTCCGACACCATCGCATTAGGCAGAATTCCGAAAATCGCCAGCGGCACCGCAGCAAGCAGCGAGGCTATGACAGCCTGTGTCATGGCTGCGAGCGGCATATGTCCGAAAAGCGAGCAGAACACGAACAGGGCCATAAACAGGCCGAACGCAATCATCAGGAGGCGCTTCCGCCCCACAGCCCTGGCGATGAAATTCACTGGAATGTAGAAAAGGAAACTCACCAGGAACATCAGGATGAAAAGGCTGGAGTACGTCTCTTTCGGAAGTCCCAGCAGCACGGTGATGTAGTACATGAGCCCGTTATTGATGAAATAGAGGCTGATCCAGTATGCAAAATCGCTCAACGTAAAACGGAAGAAATTTCTGTCCCGGATCACATTGCCGATTGAGCGGAAAAACCCGTCATCACAGGGCACGGATTCCGCATAACGATGTTCATCGATGACCAGCACGGGCAGCAGCATGAGCACAAAGGCAATGGCGGCAAACACACCCTCGGCAGCCTGGAATGCGGCAAGAGGCGACATCCCACCCGCCTGGAATATGCCCTGCAGCGCGGGAGCCTGTGCACCAATCATTGCCCCTACGGCCCAGGTAATCGAAATCATTGTAGAAAGCTGGAGCCTCTCATCGCTGGAGTGACCTAGCTCGCTCATCCAGGCAAAAAATGGCGTCACATACATGGTCATGAACAGATAGAACAGTGTGACCGACACAAATAGCCAGACCGCATTTGCAGTGATACGTGCTCCATCCCCTGCCCCAAAGGGAGCTACGAAGACCAGCACGGCAAAGGCTGCGAATGGCAGGACTGCCAGAGCCATGAAGAAGCGCCTGCGCCCGAACCTGGACCTGCTGCGATCCGAGAGCACGGCAATGAGCGGATCCGTCACCGCATCGAAAATGCGGCCAAACCACAGAATGAGCCCGATCACGGTCAGCACGCCGATCACATAGCTCTGGTGAATCATGCGCGGAAAGAGAGCCGTTCCTCCTTCCTGCGGCGGCAGATAAAAATAATTGAGAAAATTGGCAGCTCCATAGCTGGCGAGTGACCAGCCCAGCTGCCCCAGCGCATAGACTATCTTTTTGGAAAACGGCAGAGACTCCACAGTGCGTGTTTCTGCTGCTGCCATCACATTATGCATGCTCGTGCCTCCCTATGCTGCGAGAATCCAGACTGGTTGCCAATGCAACCACCTTGTAGGCTCCCGAATACGATTCCGCCTTTGCTGCCGAAAGAATGCATCGATTCATGAGTGCAAGGCCTTCTCCATCTGCCAGCAGAAAGGAGAGCATAGCCTCTGCCTCAGCAGGCTCAGCGCACTCATAGGTTCCATCGCCAAGCTCCGCAGAACGTATGGCACCCCATGCCTCATGCCCTCCTACGCGGCGTACCAGCAGCTTCGGCACCGGATAGAAAGCTAGCTCGCTTGGCTTGGTGATCAGAAGATCACATGCGCGCATCAGCAGGTTCGTGGTATAGACTGCCGCAAAGATGTCCGAGTGCTGGAAGAGGTGGATGCCCTCGATATTTCCTGCAAGAGCTGTCTCTGCGAATGTCCTGGTGCCTTCAAAGTCATCCTGGTGCAGCACTGCATGCTGGAGCCCGGGAACTTTCCGCATGAGATTATCCCTGACTGCTGCATGGTCTCCTACATTGATCAGCAGGATTACCTTGCCTTCTTGCACCAGACCGAGCAGGCTTCGAATGAGTCGTGCATACAGCTCAGCCTGTGCCCCTGCTCCACCTACGGTGAACAGGACACGCAGAGGGGCACCGGTCTCCAGGCGGTTCAGGCGTGCGCTGGTATCAGCCTCAAGATTGGCAACCAGTTCATGGTCAATATAATGGCCAGTGTAGTGGAGTGATCCAGGATCCATGGGACGAGGTATCTCACGGCCGGCCATGCCTCGCAACGTACGGTACCCAAGCCACGCCGAGGGCGACTGTACACAGTGCATCGCTCCTTCAGCAAGATGGAGTGCCATGGGCCAGTTGTCCGGGATCACATTGACAACATGAGAAAGCCCGGCATGGATGGCAGCCTGAGCCGGCCAGGCATGGGTAGCGACAAAGGGGATGTCGCGCGGCAGGAGTCTGCAGGGGGTTGCCATAAGTTCCGCAACTTTCTGGTCGCTGGCATTATAGGTGAGCGAGCGGAAACCTTCAGAATTCAGCGGCTCCCAGTAGAGACGATTGAACAGCGGATATTTCTGGGACAGGCGGGAACCCAGAGAGTACAGCCTGTTCAGCTTTGCGATTATCTTTCCTGCAGTCGTGTCATTGAAGGCGTGGAGATCAAACCATAAGGGCGTGTATCCCATGGCATGCGCAGCGCTCGCAATGGCCATGGAGATGCGGTAGTGTCCGAATCCCATGCGGATGGTACCCACCACCAGAGGTGCAGGCACCTTCTCCAGATCCGAGATTTCCCAGACATCCGTGCGAGGCAAGGCAGCATCACGCACCATGAGCTCGCGAACGCCCCATTGACCCAGCGCAGGCACCATTCGTTCTTCAAGGATATAGCTACTCCCGGAATCGTCTCCAAATTCCTTGATATAGCGCGCCTTTTTCCTGGCTGCAGCGGTCTGGATTCCCGGAGGAATCTGATTGCCGTATATGCTGGCCGAGCGGTCCATGCAGCCTCCTCATATGAATGGTTTTCACTTACTGAAAACCATTCAATATTTTAAAGCCACTTCCCTTTCACGTCAATCGCAAGTATACTGCTCAAGTGCCGCGAAAAGAGATTCAGAGAGAACGAATTCGGCGCTACTTCCTCGATGCCGCCAGAAACATCATTCTGCAGGAAGGCATCGAAGCCGTCACTACCAAGAAAATTGCCGATCAGGCTGCCTACTCCTACGCAAGTATCTACAATTATTTTGAGAACCTGAATGAGCTCGTCTGCCTGGCTGTCGAGGAGCTCGCGATGGAGTGCGCCAGCTGGGTACAGGAAAGAATGTCAGCTGATGCATCATCTCAGAATGTGGAAGCTGGGGGAGAGAGCGCACTTGAGGCGCGAATCGTGCGCTTTGCCATGCTGATGGTAGAGTACCACGCCGCCAATCCCAAAATCTATGCGCCATTTCTTTCCACCAGCATTGACTTTGGATATTTCATCCGCCGGGATGGGCATCATTTCATGCATCCGGCATACGGTCTGCTGCTGGACGAACTGCAGCGCGCTGCACATCTTCCTGAGCACGAGCGACGCATCCTGGCGGACATTCTGGTCTACATCTTCCATTCCAAGATGCATTTCTACCTGAGATATGGCACACCTTCAAACCTAGCAGCGCTGGAACGGGAAATTGAGGAAGAAGTCAGATTCGTACTTTCACGCAGCGCTGGTGCTGCATCCTGAGATCTGGATATCGCACCGACTCAGGGCAGGATCTGCTTCGGTACCAATGAGTCGTTGCGAGTCCCATCACCCAGCTGGCCGCTGCCATTCTCACCCATCCCCCAGAGAGAACCGTCCTTACTGATGAACATGCTGTGGCATGTCCTGCCGGCAGCGTATCCAACATTCTCAGCAATTTTCTGTGGCGTGATACGATCATTGGCCGTGCCATCTCCAAGCTGGCCATCAGGATTGACTCCGGCAGCCCACAAGGTACCATCCTGCTTGACGACAAGAGAATAGGCATTTGCTGCAACCATGTCGGCAACACCAGACATGACCCGTACAGGCACTTTGCTGTCTATTGTAGTGCCATTCATGAATTCTCCAAAGGTATTCTTGCCCATGGCCCAGAGTGTGCCGTCTGTCTTCAGCACCAGGCTATGTGATTCTCCTACACTGACGGCCTTGACCCCCTGATCCATGATCTTTATCGGCACGTCCGCAGAATCTTCTGCCGTATCCTTCCCGAGCGTCCCATACAGGTTCCATCCTGTCGCCCACAGTGAGCCGTCATTCTTGACGATGAGGGTATGAGATGTTCCCGAAGCAAAGGCCTTGACCTGCGAAAGAACCTGAACCGGGGTCTTCTGATTGGCATAGGTGTTGTTTCCCAACTCCCCCCTGCCATTGGCGCCAGTGCCCCACAGTATCCCTTCATCATCGAGATAGAAGGTATTCGAAGCGCCCGCCGCGATGGCAACCGCGTGCTCAGCCAGCTTATAAGGCGTATTTCGATGAGTAAAACTGTTATCGCCCAGCTCGCCGAAGCCATTGTAGCCCATGGTTCAGACCGTACCGTCCTTCTTGAGCACGACGCTGTGCTGATGGCCGGTGCTCAAAGCCTTGACTCCGTCCATGATTTGATATGGAACAATTCGTTCCATATTGGTTCCATCGCCAAGCTGGCCAAACTGGTTGAAGCCACACACCCAGAGTGAGCCATCACTTTTAACAATCAAGGTGTGATAGTCGCCAACTGCGACGCTCGTGACTTTCGGTTCGAAAAGACCTCCCAGCAACTGGCAGCTGCTCAGCACCACCAGCATTCCACTGACCAGCATAATCATCATTGGATTGGAGCGCTTGAACGAAATTGCACTGGCCTCCCTGAGATGATTTTAGTGATTCCTCGGGGCAATGCAAGTCATTCGCCAAACAGGGCGATAAGCCTGCAAAAAAACAGGGCCCGCCAGTGCGAGCCCTGCCAGATATGCCTGTCTATCGATTCAGATGAACAGATTCACACCAGCCTGATTGGCAGCATCCATGTAGGTCGCCACGCCGCCGATCTCGACACCATCCAGCAGCTCCTCACGGGACACGCCCATGATATCCATGGACATCTGGCATGCGACAAGCCGCACGCCTGCCTGCCGCGCCTGGGCAATCATCGTTTCGAGCATGTCGACCCGCTTGCCCTTCATGCGCAGCTTCATCATCGCGCGTCCCGCCCCGCCGAAGTTCATCTTGGAGAGGGACAGAGCTCCCGCGTGTTTCGGAAGCATCATGCCGAACATGCGGCCCATGAAGTCCTTGGCGACTCTGGGAGCCTGCGGCTTGCGAATCACCGACAGCCCCCAGAAGGTAAAGAACATCGTCACTTTCTTGCCAGCAGCTGCAGCGCCATTTGCAAGCACAAAGCTCGCCAGCGCACGGTCGAAATCATTGGAGAAGACAATGATCGTCGCGCCTTCGGGAGTGTACTGCACAACAGGCGCTCCGCCCTGGAGCCCAGACTGCGTGCCCGCCGAGGCCATTCGAGGCGCCATTGCTCCCTGCTTGACCGCCTTCTCGATCATCGCCGTATAGATACCCTTGGATTCCTCCATCGAGATGAGGAGGTTTCCGGTGACATTGCACCATGCGGCAGCGTCACGCACAAATCCGGGATCGGTCGCTGAAATGATAACACGGCCCCCCTCCGGAAGGCGGTCGATCTCTGCCTTGAGCCGCATGATCGGTCCGGGACACTGCAGTCCGCAGGCATCGACCTGCACGATCGTCTGGCGCTTTGCAGCCAGAGATTCGGGCATGCCCGATCCTTCAGCAAAGGTGGTATGCAGCAGCTCCTGAGTGCCTTTGGCACTTGCGCTCTGCAATCCGGCCAGGCCAGGCTTGTAGATGCCTTTGTGTGACTGCGGTTCGCTCGCAAGCTCCCAGGTCTTGTATCCCCCGGAAAGGTTGTAGACTTCTGTCCAGCCGTTCTGACGGAGAATGCGCTCCGCAAGATAGCCTCGCAAACCGACACCGCAGTACACCAGTACTTCGCGGTCACGAGGCACTTCTCTCAGCCTTCTGCGAAGATCATCGAGAGGTATGTTGACTGCTCCCGGAATCGCACCAAGGGAGAATTCCTCATCGGTCCGCACATCGAGTACAAAGCCGCCGCGCTGCTGGAATGCTTTCACTTCATGCCAGTGGAGGTGCCTGCTCATACCGGCCAGCACGTTCTCAGCAGTCATGCCGGCAATGTTGACGGGATCCTTGGCGCTCGAGAACGGTGGAGCGTAGGCATGCTCGATTTCGGCCAGCTCCGTGACCTTGGCCTTGCGGCGCACATAGTCGGCAATGAGGTCTATGCGCTTGTCTACGCCATCATACCCAACGACCTGCGCACCGAGCAGGGTGCCGTCAGGTGAGAAGATTGTCTTGATGGTGAGGGGCTGCGCACCGGGATAGTAGCCTGCATGGCTCGAACCGTGCGTAATGATCGACATGCAGGGAATGTTGTTCTTTTTAAGGAGCTTTTCGGCAACACCGGCCGCAGCTGCCGTAATATCGAAGACTTTGGCGATCGAAGTGCCAATGGCTCCCTTCCAGACCCGTGTTCCCGGACCTTTGACGATGTTGTCCGCTACCACGCGAGCCTGCTTGTTAGCGGGGCCGGCGAGAGGTATGGGCATGGCCATGCCGAGGACGGGGTGCGGGAACGCAATCGCATCGCCCAGTGCATAGATTGCCGGATCATTGGTCTGCATATTCTCATTGACGAGGATCGCGCCATTCGGGGCTGTTTCAATACCAGCAGCC
>JAOABY010000063.1 GCA_026418115.1 Spirochaetaceae bacterium
GCCTTGACATTGCTCATAAGCTGTATAGGCGTTTTTTTATCCGTTGTAGTACCATCACCAAGCTGCCCAGATCCATTGTATCCTGTTGCCCAGAGTGTGCCATCGGTCTTGAGAATCATGGTATGAAACTCGCCTGCTGCAACAGCCTTGACATTGCTCATAACCTGTATAGGCGTTCTTTTATCCGTTGTAGTACCATCACCAAGCTGGCCAGCTCCATTGTATCCTGTTGCCCAAAGCGTACCATCGTTCTTGAGGATCATGGTGTGATAGCCACCCGCTGCAATTGCCTGCACATTGGTCATTATCTGCACTGGTGCCGTTTTATCGACAATGGTGCCATCACCGAGCTGTCCATATGCATTGTATCCTGTTGCCCAGAGTGTGCCATCGGTCTTGAGAATCATGGTATGATAGTCACCCGCAGCAACAGCCACAACCCCATTCATAATTTGCACTGGCGAGGCTCTATCCGTGGTAGTACCATCGCCCAACTGACCGCATGAATTATTCCCTGCCCCATATAGTGCGCCATGTGTCTTGAGCATCATGCTGTGAAAAGCGCCTGCAGCAGCAGATTGTATATAATTGTTTACCTGCACAGGTGTTGCACGATCGGTGGTGGTACCATCTCCGAGCTGGCCAAGAAAATTGTAACCAGCTGCCCAGAGTGTGCCATCGGTCTTGAGAATCATGGTATGATAGTTGCCCGCTGCAACAGCCTTGACAGTAATGAGATCCCATTGGGCATAAAGGGTAATATCCGAGTTGCCCATGCTGAAGGTATCTCCAGGCTGGTAGGCGGTACCCGTACCATCAGCAGCCGAGTTCCAGCCAGTGAACAGATATCCGGGTTTGGCTAGATCACCTGTATTCCCTAAAACTGTAACCGTGTCCCCTTTCAGATAGGTGTTGCTGTCTGATGGTACTTCTCCCGTAGAGGCTCCATTGGCATCATAGGTCACCGTGTAGCGCCTGGCAAAAAGACTGCATGAAAGAAGTGCAAGAAGAGACAGCACCATAACTATTATCACAAGGAAAGTAACAGGTCTATTTTTCAGCATGATTGCGCTCCTTTCTCAAATACACACCCAATAGGATAATCCATATAACATAATTTTCAAGGTTACCTTGTATTCTGCCAGAAAAATATTGAAAAATCTCCAACTCTCCTTTACTCATGACTGGCAAGTCAGCTTTTTCTCTCCTTCGCCTCATACTCTGATCAGCAAGGTTATATTAATGATTTGCGATATACTTCCCCTCCCGATTGTGCGTGTGCGGGTGCTTCGCTATAGTCTAGAGATGACGGATGACTGCGACACGGCAGTCATTGCAGGATTCATGAGGAGGAACTCATATGAAAACGATCTTCAAGGTACTGGCAGCCCTTATGGTGCTGACTGTATTTACAGCCTGCAGCGGCAAATCGGCAGCCACTACTTCCAACCTGCCCACATCCAGACTCCTGACCGATGCAACTGGCATTGATGACAAATCGTTCAATGCTGCTGCATGGAGAGGCATACTGGCCTTCTACGGTGATACCTGGGAGAAGCCGGAGAAGAAAGGCAAGCTGTACGATGTCGTCACCGCCCAGACACAGGACATGTATATCCCCAATCTCAAGCAGGCATCAGACGAGAAGTATGATCTTGTGATCGTCACTGGTTTTACCTGGGCAGATGCTCTGTCTGAAGTTGCCCCCAAATATCCAGACCAGAAATACCTCATCGTGGATGTCGACTGGGTTGGCAAGCCGAATGTCATGGAAGCGACCTTCTCGGAACATGAAGGGTCCTATCTGGTTGGCGTGGCTGCTGCGCTCAAGGCCAAGACTGACGGCATTCAGAATCCGAAATTCGGCTTTATTGGCGGTGTGCCAAGCCCAGTGATCACAAAATTCGAGATGGGCTGGGTGCAGGGTATCAAGTCGGTGCTTCCTGATGCCCAGATCGTCGATTATTACGCCAATGACTGGGGAAAACCCGAGCTCGCCAAGGCACAGGCAAAGAACTGGTACGATTCCGGTGTCTATGCGATTTTCTCGGCTGCAGGTGGTACTGGCAACGGCACGATTGCTCAGGCCAAGGAATACCGCTCGCAGGGCAAGAATGTATGGGCGATCGGCGTCGATTCCGATCAGTTCGAGGATGGCATTTACGCCGAGGGCAAGTCTGCCGTGCTTACCTCGATGCTCAAGCGAGTTGAATCGGCAACCAAGTATGCACTCGAAAAAGTACGTGACAAGCAGTTCAAGGGCGAAGTCGTCGTCTTTGACACCAAGGCAGATGGCGTCGGATTCTCTGATCGCAACCCCGAACTTGGCAAGGATATTGTAGATGAAGTCAACAAGGTTCGCGCCAAGATCATAGCTGGTGAAATCAAAGTTATACCGACCTATGCCGAGGCCAGGAAGCTGGGCCTTGTGCCGGCCAACCTCCAGGCGAGCGACAACTGAGCTGATCTGATAAGCAAGGCGCGTCACTGGCTGCAGAAGATGGCTGGTGACGCGCCTTATGCTATAAAGAATTATTGATACAGGGAAAACGCAGCATGAGTGACTATGCGATCGAGATGATCGGCATCACGAAATCATTTCCCGGCGTACTGGCCAACGATGACATCACCCTGAGAGTGCGGGATCAGGAAATCCATGCTCTGCTGGGAGAGAATGGCGCGGGGAAATCAACTCTGATGTCGATACTGTTCGGTCTCTATCAGGCCGATGCGGGCACCATCAAGGTAAGAGGCCGTCCTGTCCAGATACGGGATCCAAACCATGCTACTGCACTTGGTATTGGAATGGTGCATCAGCATTTCAAACTGGTACACAATTTTACCGTCACCGAAAATATAATTCTTGGCTCGGAACCCCGTACGAAAACAGGCGACGTCGACATCAGATCCGCAGAACGCAAGGTAGAGGAACTTTCCAGAATCTATGGTCTGAATGTTGCCCCAAAGGCTCTGATCGAACAGATTTCGGTAGGGATGCAGCAGCGTGTGGAAATACTCAAGATTCTGTATCGAAATGCGGACATCCTCATTTTCGATGAGCCTACCGCTGTCCTGACACCTCAGGAAATCGACGAGCTCATGCAGATTCTCAGGCGTCTCAGGAATGAGGGCAAGACCATCATTCTGATCACCCACAAGCTGGGTGAAATCAAGCAGGTAGCCGATCGCTGTACCATTCTGCGGCGCGGCAAGGTAATTGATACTGTGGATGTGGCAACAACCGGCGAGATGGAGCTAGCCGCCATGATGGTTGGCCGGCCTGTCAAGTTCAAACTGGATAAGGCACCAGCCCAACCAGGCAAGGTTGTGCTGGAGATTGAAAATCTCTGTGTACAAGGTGCCCATGGTGCCATGGCCGTACAGGATTGCTCGCTGCAGGTGCGGGAAGGTGAGATCGTTGGCATAGCTGGCGTGGACGGCAATGGCCAGAGTGAACTTGTGGAAGCGCTTACCGGGCTGCGTCCCATCGCATCGGGCAGGATCACAGCTGACGGAAAGGATATCACCCGAGCATCCATAAGAGAGCGAATCGATGCAGGGATGGGACACATTCCCGAGGATCGCCACAAGTATGGCCTGGTACTCAAATTCCGGCTTGATGAAAATCTTGTGCTGAAAACCTATCGTCATGGAGTGTATCGAAAACCTCTGGGCATGCTCGACATGGAGAAGGTATCGAACAATGCGGAACGTCTGATTCCGCTCTTTGACATCAGAGCGGGACAGGGTCCAGCTACCCGGGCCATGTCGATGTCGGGCGGCAATCAGCAGAAAGCAATCCTGGCACGGGAAATTGATCTCTCTCCCCGCCTGCTCGTAGTTGCGCAGCCTACACGAGGCCTTGACGTAGGAGCAATCGAGAACATCCATGCACGACTGCTCGCAGAACGCGACAAGGGACGCGCAATCCTGCTTGTTTCCTTTGAGCTCGACGAAATCATGAATCTCTGCGATCGCATTGCAGCCATGTCCAAGGGGAGAATCGTTGGCATTGTGGATGCCGAACATGCGGACGAACACAGGATCGGAGCCATGATGGCCGGCTATGTTCAGGAGGAGCCGACTGCTGCTCCTGCTGCATCGGGAGTACAGGCATGAAAAAAGAACGCACTTCTTCTAGGTTCATGGCAACACTCGAGCACATGCTCTCGAATGACAGCTGGGTATCAATTCTGGTCATCGTGCTGGGCTTTCTGGTGGGGACCCTGCTCCTTCTTGTCATCGGACGGAATCCGGCTGGGATGTATGCGGCCATGCTGCAGACACTTACGGGCTACGATATTACACGGAATGTCTGGAATGCGCGCTATATCGGTGAATGGCTCACCGCAAGCATCCCTCTGATACTCTGTGGTCTGTCTATGGGATTTGCTGCACGTACGGGTCTGTTCAATATTGGTGCAGAGGGGCAGTATATCGTAGGGCTGACGGTCGCCCAGTTCGTTGCTCTCTATGGGCCGCAGGTGCCGGTACTGCACTGGGTCCTCGCGTTGCTCGCTGCCGGACTGGCAGGCATGTTGTGGGGTGGCATTGTCGGTTTTCTGAAAGCCAGTTATTCGGTGTCCGAGGTTGTGGCCACCATCATGCTCAACTATATAGCTTTCTTCCTGTCGCGATGGCTGACCATGCTTATTCCAGGCACCAATACCTATCGTACCCCTACCTTCCCAGCCACGGCTCGCCTCACCAGCACCCTGTTTCTGCGCCTCACCAATGAATCGAGACTCAATCTCGGTCTGTGGGTTGCGCTTGCCGCATGCCTGTTCTATTGGTACATGATCGAGAAGACAAGAAAAGGATTTGAACTGCGGGCTACAGGATTCAATAAGGAAGCAGCACGCTATGCCGGCATCAAGGTGACTTCTACAATTACCATCTCGATGAGCATTGCTGGTCTGTTTGCGGGTCTTGCCGGGGCCATTGTTGCACTCGGTTCCTTCTCGTATGGCCGCGTGCTGGCTGGTTACGACAATTACGGCTTCAATGGAATCGCAGTCGCGCTTGTGGGCAACAGCACGGCCGGAGGCACCCTGCTGTCAGGACTTCTGTTTGGCATGCTCGCTTCCGCCCAGCCTCTGATGCAAGGCAGACAGATCCCGAAGGAAATCACCTGGATCATCTCGGGCCTTGTTGTCATATTCATTTCTCTGAGGGGTGGAGTAAGACTCTTCCTGGAATGGCGCGCAAGAGAAAAGGCGAGACTGCGAAAGGAGACCATGGAATGAGCGTCTTTCTTGCAATGATACCGTCCATTCTCATGATTGTCGCTCCCATTCTCATCTCGGCGATGGGAGGGCTCATTTCCGAACGATCCGGCATTGTCAACATTGCGCTGGAAGGCCTGATGGGTATTGGCGCGTTTACTGCCGCCACTGTGCATTATTTTCTTGAACAGAGCACCCCGCTCTCCATCTGGATCGCCATTCTTGCAGCAAGTGTGGCCGGCCTGGCAGTGTCGCTCATTCATGCCTATGCATCGATTTCTCTCAATGCTGACCAGGTTATCTCGGGTACAGGCATCAATCTGCTCTCGACGGGGGGCACCGCCTTTCTGGCACAGGTCATCTTCCGAATGGAGCGGACTGCGCCTTTCAGACTTGGCATGATGCCTGGGTTCTGGGGTATCTATCCGACCGCATGGATTGCGCTGGCGGTTGTCCTTGTTACCTGGTATGTGCTGTATCGCAGGCCTTTTGGCCTGCACCTGCGAGCATGCGGCGAACATCCTCACGCTGCCGCATCCTGCGGCATCAAGGTCAGGAAGATGCGCTATATTGCCGTAATGGCCTCGGGTTTTCTTGCAGGCATGGCGGGAGCATGTCTTGTCCTCACCCAGACCATTCAGTATACGATCTATACGATTAATGGTGCGGGCTTCATTGCGCTTGCGGCAGTGTCCTTCGGCAGGTGGCTTCCCAAGGGTGTCACCGCTGCTTCCATGCTTTTTGGCCTCGCAGTTGCGCTCGCAATCTACATGGTGAATATCGAGGCAATGCGCTTCCTGCCGTCGGAATTCTTTAGTGTCATGCCCTATTTCATTACACTCCTGACACTGGTCCTGTTCTCGGGCAAGGAATATGCTCCCCGGGCTGCAGGCCAGCCCTACGAGCGAACAGGTAGCTGAAAGGTGATCATGATTGGTAGCATCACAGACAGGAGAAAAGATACATGAAAGGAACTGAACACATGCATGAGGCGGTGTCAGAAACCATGCTTCATGGTACACCACACAATACCGCACGCCCTGGAGAGATAGCTCCGCTGGTGCTGATGCCGGGAGACCCTCTTCGTGCAAGAATGATAGCTGAGACACGGCTCTCTGAAGTTCGGCAGTTCAACAGCGTTCGGAACATGTTGGGTTACACCGGCACCTATCGGGGAGTACCCGTCAGCGTAATGGGTTCCGGCATGGGCGCTCCCTCGATGGGCATCTATTCCTACGAACTGTTTGCGTTCTATGGTGTAGAACGCATCGTGAGAATAGGAACATGCGGTGGGCTTACGCCTGATGTTGAGGTTGGTGACCTCGTCATGGCGATGAGCGCATCGACTGATTCCAACTATGCTCATCAGTATGGGCTGCAGGGAACCTTTTCGCCCTGTGCCGACTATGGCATGCTTGAAAAGGCCGTACAGATTGCCCGAAACAGGAATCTCCGCTTTCATGTAGGCAATATTTTTTCTTCAGATATCTTCTCACTGTACTCTGCCCTTCCGCCTGAAGCCGGATGGCAGCGCTGGGCACGCATGGGCTGCAAGGCAACGGATATGGAATGCTATGCTCTTTATTGCAATGCAGCATATCTTGGCAAAAAGGCGCTTACTCTGCTTACCTGTTCGGATTCCAATATCACCCACAGAGCAATGTCTGCTGAAGAGCGACAGAATTCACTGCTTGCCATGATCGATCTCGCTTTGGAGCTGGCGGTATGAATGAGGATGGGGTTCTGGATGCATGCAGACAGCGATGGGCTTGCAAGAAATTCGATGGGCGCTCAATCCCTCGCGCTATCTTGCTCGAACTGCTGGAATGCGCACGGCTTGCGCCTTCTTCCTTCGGGCTGGAACCCTGGCACTTTATCGTCATGGAGAGTCCCGAAGCAATCCAGAAGCTTGGGGATGCCTGCAATGCGCAGGAAGCAGTCTATACTGCCGGCGCCGGCATCGTCATCATGGTGAGGAGCGCTCGCCACTATGCGCCAGATTCGGACTTCATCAACCAGAGGGCCTCACGCTTTCCCGGAGGCCTGGACGCTTTCATCCCTGACTACGCTCCCTACCATGCCTTCCTGAGCCAGTCCGGTCGCCTTGAAGGATGGGCCAGAGCCCAGAGTTATATTGCATGCGCGCATATCATGCTCGCAGCTGCGGCTGCAGGCATCGACAGCTGCGCCATCGAGGGATTCAAAGACGAGGACTTGCTTGCCGTGACCGGCCTGTCTGAGGAAGATTGGATGCCCGGCATTGTGACTGTGCTGGGTTATGCTGCCATGCCAAGGAATGCCCGCATTCGTGAGCCGCTTGCCGGTCTTGTCAGCTTTCACTGATGTGACAGGACCGGCTCTCGTCGCGCTTGCTGGAACCTCACTCGGTACAGACCACCCTGCAGACTCGCTTCTTGCCTGCGCGGAGCATCAATGCTCCTTCCTGAAGATGGGCAAGGGTCACCACTGCCTTCTCATCCATGACTCGTTCGCCGTTAATTGAAGCACCGCCCTGCTGCACAAGCCTTCTTGCATCACTTCTGGATGCGGCGAGACCTGCAGTCACGAAGATATCGAGTACACCGATGCCTTCTTCAAACCGGGATCGTTCTATCTCCACGGTAGGAAGCTGTGAGACATCGCCCTCGCCTCCAAACGCTGCATGTGCAGCTGTGAGTGCCTTGTCTGCCTCCTCCTTCCCGTGAATGAGCGCGGTAACTTCCCATGCCAGCCTTTCCTTGGCTCTGTTCAGCTCTGCATCCTTGCCAGCAGCAAGTCTCCTGCATTCCTCTGTAGGAATGAAAGTAAACATAAGCAGGAATCTGCCGACATCCTCATCGCTGACATTGCGGAAATACTGGAACATCTCATAGGGTGTCGTCATTGCAGGATCGAGGAACAGAGCTCCCTTTTCTGTCTTGCCCATCTTCTTGCCATCGCTCGTAGTGACCAGCGGGAAGGTAAGGCCGTAGCATTCAGCTCCCTCAACTCTGCGGATCAGTTCGATACCTGCTACAATGTTGCCCCACTGATCATCACCGCCTATCTGAAGACGACAGCCGTGTCGCCGGTAGAGCTCGAGGAAATCATAGCTCTGCAGAAGCTGGTAATTGAATTCGATGAAAGAAAGCCCTGTCTCCATGCGCTGTCGATATGCCTCAAATGACAGCATCCTGTTTACGGAAAAATGCCTTCCGATATCCCTCAGAAATTCAATGTAGTTCAGGTTTGCAAGCCAGTCCTTGTTGTTGGCTGTCCGAGCATGGGTACCATCAAATCCAAGAAAACGATTCAGCTGCGCGATGAACCTGTCTGTGTTCTCATCGATCGCTTCATATGAAATCAGCTTGCGCATTTCGGTCTTGCCGGAAGGATCTCCAATGCGGGCTGTGCCTCCGCCAAGGAGGGCAATGCCATGATGGCCAGCCTGTACGAGATGGCGGAACGCAAAAAAAGGCACCATGTGGCCGATGTGCAAAGAAGGACCTGTCGGATCACATCCTACGTAGAAGGTCACCGGCCCTTCATCCATAAGCCTGGAAAGTCCTTCGAAATCAGTACACTGCTGCACGAAGCCCCGTTCCTTCAACACTTCAAGTGCTCTGTTCATCGACGCTCCCCTTTCTGACTGGCCTGCAGTATAGAGCGAAACTGGGTTCAATCTCAAGCTCCGCTTATCTTCAGGAAGAAAAGACCTTCCGTAATGATGAAATGGTTTACTTGACACAGAAATGTGCTAGAATATCAATGGCTGCTGAAGGGTATACCCTGTCACGGCCGCGGAATTCCAGCATTGCATGGCTCCGCATCACTCTGAAAGAAGGAGAAAACACATGCCGTCAGCCAAACCCATGACCAAAGTGGAAGTTATCTCGGCGCTTGCCAAGTCCACCGGCTTCACCAAGAAAGACGTCGCCATGTTCCTCGAAGCCTATGCAAAACTTGCATACACCGAGGTCAAGAAAAACAAGAAATTCACACTCCCTGGTATTGCCATCATGAAGATCGTCAAGCGCAAACCCAAAGTGGGACGCAATCCGGCAACTGGTGAAACCATCACCATTCCTGCGCGCAATGTCATCAAAATAACTGTTGCAAAACCCTGCAAGGACGCCGTGCTCGGCACCGGCAAGTAAGCCTGCAGGTTCCTGCCTTTCCATCTGCAGCAGTTTTTCTCCCATGCAAAAAAGAGAGGGCTGAAGAGCCCTCTCTTTCTATTTCCGTTCATGCTGCTGACAGGAAAGGCATGCGCCAGGCCAGCCAGCTGTCTGCCAACCCGGCTGCCGGAGCCCATGAGAACCTTGAATCTAGCTTCGCTGAGCTCTGCGATAATTCCTGATTCTCGTTCGCAGATATTCAGCCAGCCTGGCGCGGGGCCCTCGTTCCTGCTCCATGGAATCGCGATCTCGTACAGTGACGGTGCCATCTTCCTTGCTCTGGTAATCGATGGTCACACAGTATGGTGTTCCGATCTCGGCCTGTCGGCGGTATCGTCTGCCGATCGCACCGGACTGATCATAG
>JAOABY010000064.1 GCA_026418115.1 Spirochaetaceae bacterium
CTCAAGGACGCCTGAAACTATATGAAGAGAGAGTACAGAGCGGACAGGTCGCCGAATCCGCGAATATTCCGGCCCCCGATGCACATGCCTGCCTTGACGGAAGCCTGGAAGCACTTCTGCAGTCTATTGAAGAGCCGGAAGATGCGCCCCAGCCGCCTCTCATCAACCTGGAGCAGTACTATCAGACCGTCAGAACTCTTGCATCCGACACATGGAGACTTGGCATGACTCCACCTTTTGAGGTCGTGGCAAGACCTGGCAAGTGCAGCATCCTGGTGGCGGTGGATCATGGCGTCATTGCGCGTGTTGAGCCCCTCAATCATGAGGAGAAGGCAGCGGTGGATACCGCACATCGCCTGCAGCATTGGAAAGACAGACCTTTCAGTTATACAGCCGTTTCCGCCATGGAAATGGAAGGAGTACAATAATGGAGCAGCAGGATATTGTGACCCGGGTGCGCGATCTGCTTGATGCAGTGCACTTTGGTGTGCTTGCTACGGTAGATCTCAAGGGGAATCCCCGCCAGCGCTGGATGAGTCCAGTGTTTCTCCCCCGATTCCCGGACAGAATCTTCGCGGTGACATCGGAAAAATTCATAAAAGTCAGGGAAATTCTGGCCAACCCCCGCGTATCATGGATGATACAGTCACCAGGACTCGAGCGTATTGCAACAGTCACCGGTACCTGCATGATTGTACGCGATCCCATGCTTTCGGCTGAGGTGCTGGAGCGGATTGGCCCTTATCTCCAGGTGTTCTGGAAATTTTCCGGAGATCCTCGTTCGCTCGTGGTGCTGGAAACCTTGATAGAGAAAGCGGCATTTTTTGAGCCTCTCGCCGCCAGTGCAGTCCGCAGGGAGCAGGAACTATGAGTCGGCAGGATCTCGATCGCTATGCAAGAGAAGAACATGTGGCGACCTTGCGCACCATGCAGCTGATCCGTACCTTCGAGGAAAAAGCCGGCATGATGTACGGCCTGCGCAAGATTGGCGGGTTCTGCCATCTCTACACCGGCCAGGAGGCTGTGGCAGTCGGCGCAATCCGGACACTCGATCTGGCAAAGGATTATGTGCTCACCGCATATCGCGATCATGGGCATGCGCTTGCCTGTGGCATGGATCCCCGCCATGCCATGGCAGAACTGTTTGGCAAGGTGACAGGCTGCTCGCGCGGCAAGGGCGGCTCGATGCACTTCTTTGATGCTGATCGTCACTTTCTGGGAGGCAATGGCATCGTCGGAGCCCAGATACCTGTGGCGGCTGGAGTAGCATTCGCACAGCAGTACCAGGGCACAGGAGGGGTGACGCTGTGTTTCTTCGGTGATGGTGCCTTCCATCAGGGTGCGGTGCATGAAAGCTTCAATCTGGCAAGGATATGGAACCTGCCTGTGGTCTACATTGTGGAGAATAACCAGTGGGGCATGGGGACCAACTGGAAAAAGGTCTCCGCAGTAGATGACTTTGCGACTACGGCATCTGCCTATGGCATGCAGGGGTTCGCCTGCGATGGCCTCGATGTGATGGAGGTGCGGGCGGTGGTAGAGCAGGCGGTTGCGGAGGCACGCAAGGGAAATCCTTCCTTCATAGAAGCCAGAACATACAGGTACAAAGGTCATTCCATGAGCGATCCCCAGAAGTACCGTACGAGGGAAGAGATCGATGCCTATCGAAAGCGTGATGCAATTGCGATGTACCGCGCTGCGCTGACTGAGGCCGGGCTGCTGACCGACAGTGAATGGGAAGCCATGACTGCAGACATCGATGCACTCATCGATCAGGCTGTGACCTTTGCCGAAGAAAGCCCGGAGCCCGCTCTGTCGGAGCTCTATGCGGACATCTATGCATGAGGAGCATGCCATGGCTGTAATGACATATCGTGAAGCACTCAACAGGGCGCTTGATGAAGAGATGGCCCGCGATCCTGCGGTGTTCCTCATCGGAGAGGAAGTAGGCGAGTACGATGGCGCCTACAAGGTCTCGAAAGGCTTGCTTGCGAAATATGGTCCAACACGCGTCAAGGATACGCCAATATCCGAACTAGGCTTCACCGGACTGGGGGTTGGTGCTGCGCTCGCAGGACTCAGACCTGTGGTGGAGTGGATGACACACAATTTTGCGCTGCTCTCCCTCGATCAGGTAGTCAATAATGCTGCCAAGATGCGCCAGATGTCGGGCGGTCAGCTCTCTGTTCCCATCGTGTTCCGTGGGCCTAATGGGCCTGCGGAATACCTCGCTGCCCAGCACTCGCAGTCTTTTGCTGCCTACTGGGCGCATGTGCCAGGTCTCAAGGTCATAGCTCCCGCCACACCAGCTGATGCATATGGCATGCTCAAGAGCGCGATTCGCGATGACAATCCGGTCGTTGTCCTGGAGGCCGAGCTGATGTACGGATGGAAAGGCGAGGTGCCGGACGAAGAGTTTCTGGTGCCGCTCGGCAAGGCACGCCTTGCGCGCGAAGGGGAAGATCTCACCATAATTACCTTTTCAAAGCCGATTCAGGTGGTGATGGAAGCCGCAGCATATCTTGCGACAAAGGGTGTTGAGGCTGAAGTCATCGATCTGAGAAGCCTCAGACCTCTGGATGAAGATGCCCTCGTGCGCTCCGTACGGAAGACACACCGCGCCATTGTGGTCGATGAAGCGTGGCCTCTGGCAAGCGTGGGTTCGAGCGTGGCGCAGCGAGTGATGTACCAGTGCTTTGACCAGCTGGATGCTCCGGTTGAACTGGTAGCAGGCGAGGATGTCCCCATGCCGTACAATCATGGACTCGAGCTGGCTGCTCAGCCTTCGGTCGAAAAAATCGCAGCCGCTGCCAGGCGCGTCTGCTACAGGGAGGATCTCTAGCATGGCCGAATATCTTGCAATGATCGCGCTCTCGCCGACCATGAGCGAAGGGCGCATTGCCCGATGGAAGAAACTTGAGAATGAATCCTTCGCAAACGGTGATATACTCTGTGAAGTTGAAACCGACAAGGCCTCGATGGACTACGAAGCCCCGCGTAGTGGTGTATTGCTGAAAATACTTGCGCAGGCGGGAGCCACCGTGCATGTGGGCGACCCGATTGCCATTATAGGAAAGGCTGGGGAGGATCCCTCGGCACTGCTGACAGCAGCGGCAGAGAAGAGTGTGCCAGCAAGTGGCAAGGCCACTGCGTCGGCGCCATCAACCGCAGCCAGACCAGCTGGAGAGGCCATTGCATCCGAATCGCAAGTCAGGGCTGCGCCAGCTGTGATGGACACCCAAACTTCAACTTCTGCCGCAGGCCCAGCGCTGCCACCGAGGCTGCCTCCTTCTACGCCGCTGGCACGAACGGTGGCGCATCAGCTTGGCATTGATCTGCGAGCAGTCCATGGAAGTGGCCCCGGGGGTCGTGTCACAGAACGTGATGTCCGTGCCTACGCAGCCATGCAGGCAGGGAGCGGCGAAACCGATCGTTCCTCCAGTGCAGCACGCGAAAAAGGCACCCCCAGCGATGCTTCTGTTCATGCTTCTGTCGAGGTCGAGACAGCAGCTGGTCAGCCAAAGACTCGCGAGCAAGTTACCATCGAGCAGCCCGGCATGAAGCGCAAGGTTATCGCCCGCCGCCTCTCGGAATCATTCTTCAGTGCCCCACATTACTACCTGCGCAAGCGAGTAAGAGTGGATGAGCTGGTTGCGCTTCGCACCCTGGCCAACAAGGGGCGCGAGCCGGGGCTCTCCTTCAATGCCTTCCTTATTCGCCTGGTTGCTGAAGCATTGACACGCCATCCTGAAATCAATGTCTTCTGGCGGGAAGACGGCCTCGAACATCGCAAAGCGATTGATATTGCCCTGGCTGTAGCCTTGCCTGATGGTCTTGTTACACCTGTGATACGAGACTGTGACAGGAAAACGGTCGCCCGTATTGATGCCGAGCTTGCGGCACTGATCCAGAAAGCAAGAGACGGCAAGCTCGTACCAGAGGATTACGAAGGAGCGGGATTCACCATCAGCAATCTTGGCTCAGCGGGGATTGATGAATTCACCGCCATCATCAATCCCCCAGGTTCCGCGATTCTCGCCGTGGGTGCAATTGTCAAGGAGCCAATCGTCGGTGATAATGACTCCATCGTGATTGCGCAGACCATGAGGCTCACACTCGGCTGTGACCATCGGAGCATCGATGGTGCGGTTGGCGCGGCCTTCCTGGCAGATCTTGCCCGCCTTATGGAGCATCCCGCAATCGCGCTTGTCTGAACAGGAGTCGAATGATGGAAGAACGCTCGTTTGATCTTGTCGTACTGGGCGCAGGGCCTGGAGGCTATGTGGCTGCAATCCGTGCAGCACAACTTGGGCTGTCCGTAGCGGTTGTGGAGAAGGACAATCCTGGCGGTGTCTGCCTCAACATTGGATGCATCCCTTCAAAATCGCTGATCCACAATGCAACGCTGTTTCATGAAGCAGTGCAGATGCTCCGCAAAGGTGGGGCGACTGTTGATGTTTCTACTTTCGACTATGGCTCGGTATGGAAGGCATCACGGCTCGCTGCAGACCGCCTTTCAAAAGGCGTCAATTTTCTCCTCAAGAAGAACAAGGTTGAACTCATCAAGGGACGCGGGCGACTCCTCAACGCAGGAACGGTGCAGGTGCAGATGGCAGAAGGTGAAATGCTGCTTCGTGCACGCTCCGTGATTCTCGCTACAGGGTCGCGGCCACGTGCCATTCCGGGCTTCGATTTCGATGAACAGTATATTCTCTCTTCCACAGGCATGCTGCTGCGCGAGCGTCTGCCTGCCAGCCTGGTTATCCTTGGAGCAGGCGCTATTGGCATGGAGTTTGCATATGTCATGCAGTCCTTTGGTGTCAAGGTGACAGTGGTCGAACTTCTGCCGAGGGTGCTGCCTCTTGAGGATGAGGAAGCCTCTAAAATACTCGATAAAGTATTCAGGGCAAGAGGCATTGCCATTCATACCGGCGCACGGGCCACTGGGGCGGAACGGACAGAACATGGCGTCGTGGTGCACCTGCTTGATGCTGCATCCAGCCCGCTCGACATCGAGGCAGAGGCGGTGCTGGTTGCCATAGGCCGTGCACCCAACACGGAAGATCTCGGTCTGGAAGCGCTCGGCGTACGCATGGAGAAGGGCTACATTCTGACCGGCGATTACCATGAGACTTCATGCGCAGGCATCTATGCCATTGGCGACATTACCACCTATCCGCAGCTTGCCCACACCGCATCCAAGGCAGGGGAAATTGCTGCAGAGCGGATAGCACATCTGCTCAAAGGAACGCCCAATCCTCACATGAAGACACTCGATCGCAATCATGTGCCCAGCGCCGTATACTGCGAGCCCGAAGTTGCCTCTTTTGGAGTCAGCGAAGCCAAGGCAAAAGAGCTCGGTCTGCCACACGCAGTGGCAAGGTTCCCCTATCGCGGCAATGGTCGGGCAGTAGCCACCGAATCGGCGGAGGGGCAGGTCAAGCTCGTCTTTGAACCGGAGACGCACCGCATTCTTGGGGCATCCATCGTTGGGTCAGGAGCAGCGGACCTTATCCACGAGCTGCTGCTTGCCGCCGAGGCTGAGTTGACGGTGGAGGATGTGGCGGAGATGGTGCATGCCCATCCGACAATCTCGGAAACCATCATGGAGGCAGCCAAGGCAGCGCTCGGCCAGGCTATTCATATCTGACAGAGCATTACTCGCCACATGCAGAGCGGCGGTTGCGATGGCTATCGGAAGCCGCCGTCCTGCATGCACGAGAGTATTGCTCTCAGTCTTCTCGAACACGAGGCCAGGTATCGACGAATTCGCGGACCCTGGCAGCAATCGCATCACGTATCTCCCGGACTCGGTGCATGATTTTCTCATCGGTGCCCCGAAGTGCAGAAGGGTCATCAAATGGCCAATGGAGGGTTACCGGTGCACCAGGGAATATTGGACACCGCTCGGCTGCTTCCTTTGAGCATACAGTGACTACCACATGATAGCGCCTGCCCTCGGCAGCAAAATCAAATACGCTTTTAGTCGCATTGTGCGAAATATCAATACCCGCTTCGGCCATGGCTCTGACAACAAAAGGATTGAGCGTGCCGGGCTCAAGGCCGGCACTCTCGGCCTGAAACATGCCTCTGCCATAGGCATTGCAGAACGCCTCCGCCATCTGGCTGCGGGCCGAATTATGCACGCAGAGAAACAGAACTCTTACCATATTCTAAATTTGCTTTTTTTATTGCTAATTCGCCGTTAGTTTTGCATCAGAAAATCGCGAGCATGGTGCTCTGCAACATCTCTGGATGCACCAGTGGCTTGCATTCACTGCCATTTTTCCCAGTGCACTTTTGTAGGGTCATACTTGTCTTTTGCCTTTTCTCGGCCTGCAGGGACGCCGACAGGCAGCACAGCCAGCGGTTCAATATACTCCGGGAGCTCCAGCAAACTTCGCACTGGCGCGACTTTCTCCGGATAAGGATATACCGCAGTCCAGACTGCTCCCAGACCCAGAGACTCGGCTGCCAGCAATATGTTCTCTATGGCTGCAGAGCAATCCATGATCCAGATTGGCGAGTCCGGCCCGCCCCACTGACGGCGCAGATCTCCACATACCACGATTGCGGCCGGCGCTGATGCGGTCATTCTTGCATAGGGCAAGGCAGCCCCCAGACTTTGCAGCATGGCTGGGTCGGTGACGATGACGAATTCCCAGGGTCGCTGATCGACTGCAGAAGGCGCTGCCATGCCCGCCTTGACCAGAAGCTCGAGTGATGCACGCGGCAGAGCACCCTCTGCATAGTGCCGCACACTCTTGCGTGCAAAGATCGTTCGAAGCGTCTCATTCAGTTCCATGTCCAATCCCTCCTCATCTGAAGAGCAAACCAAGCCATGCGGTTCCTGCCATGACCGATATGAGGGTCACGGGCAGACCAACCTTGAGATAGTCCAGGAACCCCATACGCAGCCCAGCTTTCCCAGCCTGCTCGGCTACTATGAGATTGGCTACCGACCCCAGGAGCGTGAGGTTGCCGGCAAAGGTGCTCGCCATGGCCAGCATGAGCCAGGCGGGAGCCGGTTCGGGCATTGCCTTCGCAGCGGGCGACAGGAGCATGACTGCAGGCACATTGGACACAAGATTGGATGCAAGCGTCGTGATGCCCGCAAACAAAGCTCCCGGGCGGTGCAGCAGTGGCATTGCCATCTGCATGAGCCTCGCAAAGAGCTCGGTGGACGCCACTTCCGCCGTCAGCACGAACAGCCCCGAGAAAAAGACAAGCAGCGTGAAATCGACCTCTGCAAAGATATGCTCAGGATTGATTCTGCGAGTCAGCATCAGTACGGCTGCAGCTATCAGAGCCGCAAGGCTGGTCCGAACTCCAGCCAGCAGCAGGACCAGCAGCAGTGCCGAGGCAGCAAGACTCTTGAGCATGAGCAGGCGATCCACTGCACTGTAGGCTGCCTCAGCATCTGGCGCAGCAGCACCAACAACCTGCGTTCTGATCGAATGGTCACGAAATTCATCAGGAAACGCGAGGAGAGTCACCCCATAGGAAGCAAGCATCGCCAGAATCGAGGGAGGCCCGAGCGAGAGCAGGAAGGTAGAGAAGGGAATGCCGGATTGCGAAGCAATCAGCATGTTCTGCGGGTTTCCTATTGGTGTGGCACAGGAGCCGGCATTGGCAGCGGTCGCGAGTGCAATGAGATAGGGTCTGGCATCGCGCTTTGCGCGTTTGAGAATCTCGGCAAGCAGCGGCGTCAGCATGATGCAGATGGTGTCATTGAGAAACAGGGCTGAGAGAAGCCCCGAGGCCGCCACCACCAGAGCCAGCAGAGAGCGGGGGCTACTCGCGACCGAAAGAATCCTTGCGCCGGCAAAGCTGAAGAATCCCGACACACGCAGATTCGCCACAATGATCATCATGGCGAGCAGGAGTGCGAGTGTTTCGACATCAACCGCCTGCAACGCGCGCTCAGGTGCGATGCCGCCAAGCGCTACCAGCACAATGGCTGCGGTAAGGGCAATCGATGCCCTGTTCATGGCGAGCCGTGGCAGACGCCCGGATGCTATGCCGAAAAACGCAAGCATCAGGACAATGTAGACAGCGAGTGCATTCGACATGCTCTGTTCCTTGCTGGCATAAGACCTGTCGGTTGAGGCATCAGCCTTTCTGTTCGGGACTTTCGAGAGAGTCCAGCTCTCCCAGAATCCGCTTCTTGTGCTCGGCGATGGTCTGTTCAGCGCACGATACGGCTTGCAGCACACAGGGTGCCACGAGCCTGTACTCGACCAGGGTACCTCTTTTCTCGTCTTCGACCAGACCAACCTCCCTGAGCTGGCTCAGATATTTGGAGATGATTGATTTGTCGGTATGGAGTTCGGCAGCGAGTGCGCAGACGCACCATGGCTTTTCCGAGAGTTTTTCGAGTATGCGAAGTCTCAGAGGATTGGCGAGTGCCTTGAAGATGCTGGCACGGAATTCATAGCGCTTGTCGTCGTTCATGGAGTAATGTTGCAATGTTGACAAACAATAGTCAAGGCATTGACGGCTGTCTCAAAGTTGAATAATATTGCAACAATTCGTCACAGTAAGGAACGGTCATGAAGATTCAGATTCTCGGAACAGGTTGTCCCAAATGTCAGCTGCTCGAGCAGCATGCGCGTGAAGCAGTCGCTGAACTCGGCATTCAGGGTGAGTTCGAAAAGGTGAATAAGATTGAGGACATCATGGCAATGGGCGTCATGATGACGCCAGGACTTGCCATTGATGGTCAGGTGAAGAGTGTCGGCCGTGTGCTCACCAAGGATCAGATAAAGAATCTGCTGGCATGAAGCCCACAGGGGATGCCTCCTGCGAGGCATCCCCCTCCGTTTTCCCTTCGTTCCTCAGGCTAAACAAAAGAGAGGTTTATGTCATGGCATCAAGCGAAATGTCTCCCAACCGCAGGCTTCTGATCCTGTTTGGAGCTTTTCTTGCAGCATATTTCATTCCATTTGAAGCGCCGCGCGTGATGGGAGCGACACAGGAAGCGTTTCTCATGCTCTCGGAGTATGCGAGGCAGCATGTCATACTCTGTCTCATCCCCGCAATGTTCATTGCAGGGGCGATTACTGTCTTTCTGAACCAGCAGGCTGTCATGAAGTACCTCGGGCCTGATGCGTCGAGGTTCACCGCGTATGGCGTGGCTTCGGTTTCAGGGGCCATTCTCGCTGTGTGTTCCTGTACCGTGCTGCCAATTTTCAAGGGTATTTACAAGAAGGGCGCAGGGCTGGGGCCTGCTATCGCATTCCTGTACTCAGGTCCTGCCATCAATGTGCTGGCAATTGTACTGTCGGCAAAGGTATTCGGACTCAGACTCGGCATCGCCAGAACCGCTGGTGCGATACTTTTTTCCATCATCATTGGTTGGCTCATGGCTGTAATCTACAGAAAGGATGATGAGCAGCGTGCAGCCGATGCACGATTGTTCAACTATCATCTGGAAGCCGAATCAAGAACGCTCGGCCAGACGGCTCTGTTCATGGTGAGCATGATTGGCATTCTGATTTTTGCAAACTGGGCGAACTCCCGTGGTGGCAGTCCGGTGTGGGATGCGATCTGGCATGCCAAATGGTGGATTACTGCGGCTTTTGGCGCCTTGCTTGCATTTACACAGATAC
>JAOABY010000065.1 GCA_026418115.1 Spirochaetaceae bacterium
ACATTCGGGACAGGTTTTTGACGCCAGATTTTCTTCCGGTATCTGGTCCGCCCGGAATCTGGCCTTGCACTTCTTGCAGTCAACAAGAGGATCGGTAAAATTCTCGACATGACCTGATGCTTCCCAGACTCTTGGATGCATGAGGATCGCTGCATCAAGCCCGACGATATTGTCATGCAGCTGGGTCATCTCCTTCCACCAGAATCGAGCAATCCGGTTCTTGAGCTCGATGCCCAGAGGGCCATAGTCCCATGCTCCCGACAGGCCTCCATAAATCTCCGATGACTGGAACACGAAGCCTCGCCGCTTGGCGAGTGACACAATCTTTTCCATTGTTACGGCGGTATCTGCCATAGTCTGCGCTCCTTATTCTGCGTTATGTGACGCCATGCGGCTCACCGGACTCATGCTCCTGCCGGACCGGCAAGTTTCTTCTCGAGTTTGGCCCAGCTATCCTTGAGTGTCACTGTTCGATTGAAAACAGCCCTGTTCTCGGTCGAGTCAGGATCCTTGCAGAAGTAGCCGATGCGCTCAAACTGCACGGTCTGACCAATGCCGATGTGTTTGAGAGAAGGCTCTGCCATTGCGCTGCTCTGGATGATCAGTGAATGGTCAGAGAGATTATCCATGAAGGTTTTCCCTTCCGGCACCTCCATGGGGCGCTCAGCCTCAAACAGGTGATCATAGAGTCTGGCCTCAATGGGTATGGCATGAGCCGCAGACACCCAGTGAATGGTGCCCTTTACTTTCCGGTTGTCTGCAGCATCCCCTCCCCTTGTAGCCGGATCATAGACACAGCGAACTGCGGTTACCATGCCAGTCGCGGGATCCTTGTCAAAGCCTGTGCAGGTGACAATGTAGCCATATCGCAGCCGCACCTGATTGCCGGGATAGAGTCGATAATACTTGGGCGGTGGCGTCTCACGGAAATCATCACGTTCAATCAGCAGCCTGCCATCAAACGGAATGTTTCGGGTGCCCGCGGAAGGATCTTCAGGATTGTTGACAGCCTCCAGCCACTCCACCTTGCCTTCTGGCCAGTTCTCAATGATCAGTGGCAGGGGATCCAGAACCGCCATATAGCGCGGAGCCTTTTTATTTAGATCTTCCCGGATGCAATGTTCCAGAAGCTGGATATCTACCATGGAATCCGTCTTGGCTATCCCGATGCGTCCCAGAAAATCGCGTATACCTTCAGGCGTATATCCACGGCGGCGCATACCCGCGATTGTTGGCATGCGAGGATCGTCCCACCCGCTCACCTTTTTCTCTTTTACGAGTTGCAGCAGCCAGCGCTTGGAGAGCACCGTATGGGTGAGGTTGAGACGGGCGAATTCGATCTGCCGCGAGGGGAAGACCTCACAGTTGGTGATGAACCATTCATAGAGCGGCCTGTGAATCTCGTACTCAAGCGAGCAGAGAGAGTGGGTGATACCTTCGAGGGCATCAGAGAGCGGATGCGCGAAATCATACATCGGGTAGATGCACCAGGTATTGCCTGTACGATAGTGAGGCATTCGTCTTATGCGGTACATTACCGGATCGCGCATCAGCAGATTGGGATGAGCCATATCGATCTTTGCACGGAGCGTCTTCGAGCCATCAGGAAACTCACCTGCTCTCATTCTGTAGAACAGGTCCAGATTTTCCTCGACGGACCTGTCTCTCCAGGGCGAGTTTCTGCCGGGTGGCGTATAGGTGATATTATTCTTGTCAGGAACATTGGTGCCGCGATATTCCTTGATCTGCTCTTCATCCAGATCATCCACGTAGGCAAGGCCCTTGCGGATCAGCTTGCAGGCAAGCTCGAAGAGCGTCTCGTAGTAGTCAGAGGCAAAAAAGAGCCTGTCTTCCCAGTCAAAACCGAGCCATCGGACGTCTCGCTGAATCGCTTCAACGAATTCCATGTCTTCCTTCTCGGGGTTCGTATCATCGAAACGCAGATTGCAGGTTCCGCCAAAATCCTGTGCTACTCCAAAATCCACAAACAGGGCCTTTGCATGACCGATGTGCAGCCAGCCATTCGGCTCTGGCGGGAAACGGGTACGAACTTCCTTGTAGCGTCCGGATTTCAGATCTTCGGCAACTGCTTCTCTGATGAAATCCTTGTAGGCGGGTTTTCCGGTATCGTCAGACATTTGCAACACTCCTTGCCACACTTCAGGGGTGTGGTGGTAAGAATATGGCTTGCCGGCGCACCCATGGTCAAGATGCGCAACCTTCGGGACGTTTCAAGCCTCCCTGCACCGTTCCAGAAGTTCTCTTGCTGCATCTACTCTCGCCAGGGTCTCTTCCAGACCGAGCAGCTTCATCGACTCGAACAGTGGCGGACTCACCTTGGAATAGGTTATGGCAACTCGCAGCGGCATCAGCAGGTCTCCAAGCTTGCGGCCGATTGCAGCTGCCCTTTCCCTGAAGCGCTCTTCCAATGCTGGAATATCGTCCAGACCATACTCTTCCAACAGCTGGCGTGCTTCTCTGAGTATGAGCGCTGCCTGTGCTTCGTCCAGCTTCTTGGGAACGAATTCCGAAGCAGGAGGCATTTCCAGGCGCCGGTAGAGATAGGCCATGAGATTCGGGGCATCAGCAAGGAACCTTAGGCGTTCGCGCACCAGAGGCATAGCTGCACGATCCAATGCATCAGCCTCAGCATCCTCCGGTTTGCGGAGTCCGGCATCCACGAGCCAGGGTCGTATGAGTTCGGCTAGCGTTGCATCATCCTTCTGACGGATGTACTGGCCATTGAACCACTCGAGCTTCTGGTAGTCGAATACTGCCGGAGCCTTGTTCAGACGTTCGATTCTGAAAAGAGAGATGAGATCCTGCAGAGTGTAGAGATCACGGCCATCTTCATACGAGCAGCCCAGAAGTGCCACGTAATTGATGAGTGCCTCTGGCAGGTACCCGGCCTTTCTGAACTCATTCACAGCGGTTGCGCCATGTCGCTTGGACAGCTTGTGGCCATCCTGGCCGAGCACCATGGGAAGATGGCAAAGCTCAGGCATCTCCCATCCGAACGCATCGTACATGATTTTGTGCAAGGGGGCTGAAGGTATCCACTCCTGGGCGCGCATGACATGCGTGATGCCCATAAGATGATCGTCCACTACGTTGGCAAGATGATAGGTAGGGAAGCCGTCCGATTTGAGCAATACCGGATCGGGGCTGATATCTTCATTCTTCCACTCGATCGTACCGAGCAGACGGTCATGAAACACAGTCACGCCTTCAAGGGGTATCTTGAGGCGGATGACATGTGGCCGTCCTTCGGCAAGGTACCGCGCGACTTCATCTTTAGAGAGATTTCTGCAGTGCCTGTCATAGCCGATTTCATCTTTTCTTGCAGCGATCTGCTCCTGTCTGAGCTTCTCCAGTCGTTCCTCGTCACAGAAGCAGTAATAGGCCTTATCCATTGCGACAAGCTGCTCGGCGTGCTGGCGGTAGAGCTCAAATCGCTGGGACTGTACATAGGGGCCGGCAGGCCCTCCCACATCCGGTCCTTCGTCCCAGTAGAATCCCAGCCATTTGAAAGTATCATAGAGGTTCTGTACGTATTCCTCGGCATAGCGGGTACGATCGGTGTCCTCAAGCCTGAGGATGAAGGTGCCGCCCTGCGACTTTGCAAAAAGATAATTGATAAGAGCTGTTCTCACGCCACCGATGTGCTGGTTGCCGGTTGGTGAGGGAGCATAGCGTACGCGAACCGACATGCTGACTCCTGTCGAGAAAAGATTTGCAGCATCACTATAAAGTGAAATATCAGTACTATGCAAGAACAGCCCCCGAAAAGACAAGGCACGTGAGCGCAGGAGGCTGGATTTACCTGATCAGCAGAGTCTCTGCAAGAAAGGTTACGCCATGCAGGGTAATTGCGGCTGCGAAGCCAGTCAGCCATCCAAGATAGCTGAGCACACCAACAGAGACGCCATACCGGAATTTCAGCATTATCCGTATGAGCAGATTGGTGATGCAGAGCACGGCACACACACGAGACAGGATCGACACTGCCACGGTTCCCTGCGAGACAAACCCTGCCAGCCACAGAGCGGCTGCCATCGTCCACAGCACCAGTATGAGCAGCCCCACCCGTCGGCTCCATCGGACCAGACTGTCTTCGTGCCGTGTGTCCGTACCGCTTCTCTCATCCATGGTCACAGTATATCATAGCATCGTATGGAATATTTTTTCAATTTCAACAAGATTGCCTATCTGAGGGGAAAACGGCCTGACGGATGCATTCTCTGTCTGATAAGGGATGGATCTCCCGACGTCGACAGGCTCATTGTGCATGAAACGGCACGCTTTCTCGTTACCCTGAACCTTTATCCCTACAATCCCGGCCACCTTCTTGTTTTTCCGAAGCGTCACGTGCTTGACCTGCGCGAGCTCGACAGGGATGAAAGCCTGGAACAGGATCGGATTGTCCGGCTCTGTCTCGATGTGCTTGATCGATATGGAAAACCATCGGCATACAACATCGGCTACAACATGGGACTCAATGCGGGAGCCAGCATCGAGCATCTCCACCTGCATATTATCCCTCGATATCCACGCGAAATCGGTATTGCCGAGCTGATAGGCGGTGCCAGAGTACTGGTGCAGGATCCAAAAGATACGCAGCAGGCTCTCAGAGCCCTGTTTGATGAAGTTCAGAGGAATTCTCACACTGACGAATAGGCCAGAGCAGTATCTCGGCATCAAGAGGAAGCACCACCAGCAGAGGAAAAGCACGAGTCACAATCTCTGCTTCCTTCCCCTCCATTCTGTTACTGATGCCGAATGCTCCTGGAGTCCACTCAAGGCCATCGAGAGGCCAGGCAAGTCCCCTAGAATTCATGTCCCTTGCTCCTGGCGCCAGCGGAAAGACGGAAACCATGGCTCCCGGCGCAGCACGCCATCGCAATGTGCTGCCTCCTGACAGGTACAGTATCGCCGCATCAGCAATATACCATGCAGCAGGTGGGTCGTTCCGCTCAAAGAGTGCGCGGAGTGCAAGAAGGTGATCGATACGCCCTCCTCCCCCTCCTGCTATGATCCGTTCGGTTGCCCCTTGCTCGAATGCCAGGTTGAGCGCAAGTTCGGTATCCGTATAATCCTTGTCTGCTGGATAGCGGAATATTCGCTCTGGAGGCAGCACCCCAAGTGCGGTTGCATCTGTCAGGCTGTCGAAATCTCCCACGGCAAAATCCGGAATGATACCGGCTTTGCGGCACAGATCCAGACCGGAATCCGCAGCGACCACCAGCGCGCAATGTGCTGCCAGCTGCCGGATGTAGGCAGGCGGAGGCGCCTCACCTCCTGTCACGATCAGTGCTCGCATGTGCGATCCTCTTGGAAAAACATAGGTTACTAGGATACACTGCCACACCGGAAATGAAAACCATCACACTTGATCCAGAACTCCGGCACATCGCAGACAGGCTTCTGAAAGCAGGCTGGCAGGCCTATCTTGTGGGTGGAGCCGTACGCGACGCCCTGCTTGGAAGAACGACCTCAGACTTTGACATTGCCACCGATGCACAGCCCCCAATATTGATGAAGCTTTTCCCCAAAGCAATTCCCACCGGAATCCGGCATGGTACCATTACCGTGTTGCCACGCTCGCGCCTATTCAAGGTTGAAATTACTACTTTCCGCACGGAAGGGACCTACAGTGACGGGCGTCGTCCTGATGCCGTTACCTTTGTCGACGATATCACGCTTGATCTTTCCCGCCGTGATTTCACGATCAATGCGATGGCCGTGGACTTGAAGGACTTGCAGTTCATCGATCCCTTCTGCGGGAAAGATGATCTTCGAAACAGACTGATCCGGGCAGTCGGCACGCCTTTGGATCGTTTCCACGAGGATGGGCTGCGCCCTCTGAGAGCTGTTCGCTTTGCAGCCCAGCTAGGTTTTACAATCGAGGAAGCAACATTCCTCGCCATGAGGCAGGCAGCTGATCGGCTCAAGGTGGTTTCGGAGGAGCGCATTCGGGACGAATTCAGCAAGATCATGCTTGCTTCGCGCCCATCTATAGGCCTTCGCCTTGCAGAAGCTTCCGGGCTCATGCGCTTCATGGTTCCCGAGCTGCTTGCATGCAGAGGAGTAGACCAACCCAGGAGACATAGACACGATGTGCTGGATCACCTCTATGCTGCAGCAGATGCCGTGATACTTGACGGCTGCGACGAGCAGCAGCGGCTGGTGCTGCGCCTTGCTGCGCTCTTCCATGATATTGGCAAGCCTGCAACCAGATTCGAAAAAGAAAACGGTGAACCCGCCTTCCATGGTCATGAGACGGTTTCTGCAGAGATGACAGCCGCGATTCTACAACGGTTGAAATATCCCAATCATGTGATAGACAGGGTTTGCCACCTCATTCGCCATCACATGTTCAATTATGAGCCCGGCTGGACTGATGCTGCAGTACGCCGTCTGATTGCCAGGGTAGGACCTGAGCACCTCCAGGATCTTCTGACCCTCCGCATCGCTGATACCATCGCAACGGTGGGCGGTCCTTCATCATGGCCCTTCCTGGATGAGCTGCAGAGAAGGGCTGAAGCTCTGCTCATGCAGAAGCAGGCTCTGAGCCTCAAGGATCTTGCAATAGATGGGGACGACCTCGCAGCAATAGGCGTTCCAAGAAACAGAAGCATGGGTGTACTGCTCAAGGAATTGCTCGACGCCGTGCTGGAAGATCCTTCGCTCAACACCAGAGATACCTTGCTCGCGATAGCAAAGGCGAAGTATTTCCACGATTTTGAAAAGCATAATTGATGCTGAGCTGCAATGCATCAATGGTGCGGCTCCTGCTCTGTGCTTCGGAGGCTTTCCTCTTTATTGAATAGTCAGCGACCGGATGCAATCGTTTCCAGCAAGGCTGCATCCCTGCCTCCCCGGCTTCGAATCGCTTCGCAGACAGCCTGGGCAGCCTGCATCTCAGCCATTTTCTTGGTGAGTCCCTGGTAAGGCCCGTACACTTCATTGTTGAGTGTGCAGTTTACAGAAAAAATGCGCGCATGTTCCGGCCCTTCTACTGCAACCAGCGTGTAGACAGGGAGCTTCAAACCTGATTTTTGAGCAAATTCCTGCAATATTGTCTTGTAGTCCTTGCCAGATCCCTGAGAGAGCCTCTCTATTTCATGGTTCAGCAGAGAGGCAATGCACTGTCGTGCTGTTTCAATGCCCTGGTCGAGATAGAGAGCGCCCAGAACAGCTTCCAGAGCATCTGCAAGAATGGCCTTTTTGGTGCGACCTCCGCTCGCCTCCTCGCCTCTTCCGAGCACAAGAGCATGAGGAATCCCAAGTTCTTCTGCCAGCCCGGCAAGCACGCTCTCGGACACCAGGATGCTTTTCATTCTGGCAAGATCGCCCTCTTTCCGGTCTGGAAACCGGACATAGAGAAGATGCGCCACACAGAGTCCAAGAACGGCATCGCCGAGAAGCTCGAGTCGCTCATTGTTGTCTGCATGACCATGTGATTCATTTGAGTAGGATCTATGAGTGAGAGCTGTATCCAATAGCGAAACATCGCTGAAACGCACTCCCAGACCGTTCTGGATGCGTTCCAGCGATGCATAGCGTGAAGTCTGCGATGTCATCATGCTGAAGGTATCTGGTACCTGACGGCCTCACGCTGTCAGAGTCACTTTACCTGTGTCTTGATAAACTCGTAAGCGTCCTTGACGGTTTCGAACTCGTTGGCTTTCTCATCAGGAATCTGAATGCCAAGTTCTTCCTCAATGCCGTATACCAGCTCGTAGGTATCGAGGGAATCAGCACCAAGATCCTGGCGGAAGCTGGCTTCCATCGTGATCTTGCTCTCATCCACTTCGAGCTTCTCGGCTATGATTTTCTTGATTTTCTCGAACAGTTCGTCCATTCATCGACTCCTTATTTGGATTCGGGGGCAAAAATCTGACGTCCCCTGTAGAAACCGCACTTCGAGCACACACGGTGCGGCAGCACAGGGTTGCCGCAGTTGCTGCAATGCACGATGGTCGGTGCGGTGAGTTTCATGTTGATCGACCGGCGCCTTCTCGTGCGTGCCTTTGACGTCTTGAATTTAGGTACAGCCATGGTAGAACCTCTTCACTTCGTAGTTATCGGCCTGATAACGACAGGACGACCCTATACAGATTTCGAAAAAATGTCAAGATGCGTATCCGCAGTGAAATACCATATACTATTCTCTGCTTTTAGGAAAGGGGATTGCCTCTGGATTCCATGCACCTGTGCAGGATTTCCTCTACTGCCGGCGGTACTATTCCCTGAGGAAGCCTTCCATGCTGAATAATATCGCGCACCAGGCTGGAGCTGATATCCTCATGCTCGGGCCTGCAAAGAAAAAACACGGTGACAATGTCCGGATCGAGTCTTCTGTTCATGCCTGCCATGGAAGCTTCATAAGGAAGATCCGCTGCGCTGCGGACGCCTCGTACAAGGGCTTCGCAGCCATGCTGGTGGGCATAATCAGTCACGAGCCCCTCCCAGACAGTCACCCGGACATTGCTCCTGTCCTGCACCATTGCACGGATCATTGCAAGTCTTTCTTCCAGTGTGAACATACTCTTCTTGAGAGGATTCACCGCTATGACCACATGCAGTGTTCTGAACATCCTGCTGGCCGTCTGGATGATATCCTGATGTCCCATGGTAGGAGGATCGAAACTGCCTGCAAATACGGCATCAACCATATCTGCACTGTAACGTTGCAGGCCGGAATCGTCAACAACTTGCAGAACATGCGGGAATGGAGCTGCATGTTCTGGCATGGCGCACGAGGGTATGATACAAATAGGACATGCGCCTCAAAGGGATATCATCTCAGCTTGTCATTCTAGCAGGTGCGTCAGCTTTCCTCGGCGCTGCAGCCCAGCCCAATGAAGTGTTTCTCTATGGCAATTGGCTTGCAGGATTTGCCTTTCTCGTGCCCCTCTACCATGCCCTGCGCATTGCCGATACTCCTGGCCAGGCAGCCAGTGCAGGAGCCGTCTTCGGCATGCTACACCATGCACTGACCAGCTACTGGCTTTTTTTCTACAAGAACTTTGCCTTCTGGACCCTTGGCACTACCACTCTTGCATATGGGGCAGTCTACGCAGCAGCAATCATGTACCTCTGGTATGCGCTGCGCGCTTCTGAAAATGCCGCACCCTTGACCTTTGCCTTTGGCTGGGCTGCCCTGGAATACGCTAAATCGAGCGGCTTTCTTGCATACCCCTGGGGCCTCGCGCCCTATGCCTTCAGTGCCGTTCCGCTGCTTCTGCAGACAGCAGACATCTGGGGTGTGTATGGGATTTCCAGTTGTATGGCATTGACTGCAGCGACTGCAGGTGAACTGCTGCAGGGCCCCCGGCTGACGGATTCGCCCGGACTACTATCAATTCATACATTAATATCTGCATCATGGATTGAAAAGCAGATGCTCCGGCGCAGGATCGGCATCTGGCTGGGTATTGCAGCATCGACAATCCT
>JAOABY010000066.1:0-243 GCA_026418115.1 Spirochaetaceae bacterium
AGTTCCAGAGGACGTTCGAGTGTCTCTACTGTAGAGGATGCAAGGTCAATGCCGGCAGTCCCTGTAAACAACTGTACACACACCGCTGTCTCGGAAATATCGATGACACGGCCCAGTCTTTCGTTGCCCTCTCTGTCCACGAGGCGTACCAGCTCGAGATAGCCGGGATCATGTCTTTTCCGCATGAAGACTATTGGCCCTTCCGCCTTGAGAAGTCCTTTCTGCACAAGCCCTCTCATGCAT
>JAOABY010000066.1:253-8868 GCA_026418115.1 Spirochaetaceae bacterium
TGTCCCTGCTGTCTCCCGCCCCGCTGGCACCGGGAGCAGTCAGCGAGGCAAAGAAGCCTTCGATATCAACAAGAAGGCGCTGCCCCTCATCGAGCCGATCGTTGGGAATCACCGACTTGAGTCTCATGATGCGCTCACGCAGTGTCCGGTTCACAATGCGGAGCAGAGGTATGCCGGCACCGATTGCCCGCTCGGCTTCCTCATGAAATTTCATGATGCAGCGGAGTATCAGAAGCTGCTTCTGAGAGGTGCAATAGGCATCAAGCGGATCGAAGGAACTCTGCTGAAGGAAGCCATTCTTGATATGCTCGGCTGTCACGAGCACCAGGCGCTGTTCTTCCGGAAGCGCGTCAGGTCCGATGAGTCGAACTATCTCGGAGAGTTTGCGCTCTCTCTTGAGTATATCCATTGCCTTCCGGCGAAGTGTCACCCAGTCGGGATCGACGCTGGAGAAATGAGGGGCCAGAGTCTCGGCATACTCCGAATAGGAATCGTTCCACGAAATTGCCGGATAGTGACGGGCGTTTGCCAGTTCCCTGTCGAGCGCCCAGAATGCACGGATAAAGCGTTTGGTGTGCTGCGTGACCGGTTCGGAAAAATCGCCACCGGGGGGAGAGACCGCGCCAATGATCGTGATGGAGCCTTCTGCACCTCCCAGGGTATGCACGCTGCCGGCACGCTCATAGAACTCGGCGAGCCTGCTGGGAAGATAGGCCGGGAATCCTTCTTCAGCAGGCATTTCCTCCAGACGGCCGGAAAGTTCTCTGAGTGCTTCCGCCCATCGGGAAGTGGAATCTGCCATGAGCGCGACGTGCAGGCCCATGTCGCGATAGTATTCCGCGATGGTAATTCCCGTATATATTGATACTTCCCTTGCAGCAACGGGCATGTTGGACGTATTGGCCACGAGAATTGTGCGCTCCATGAGCGAGCGGCCGGTTCGCGGGTCAACCAGCTGGGGGAATTCCTGGAGAACCTCTGTCATCTCATTGCCCCGTTCCCCACATCCAATGTAGAGAATGAGGTCGGCATCGCACCATTTGGCGATCGCGTGCTGTGTCATGGTCTTGCCCGTACCGAAACCACCGGGGATGGCGGCCGCGCCTCCCTTCGCAACCGGAAAGAGCATGTCGATCACGCGAAGGCCGGTAGAGAGGGGTCGTGTTGCCGTCTGCCTGCTTGCGACAGGACGAGGCTGCCGCACGGGCCACATGCTCACCATGCTCAATGCCCGTCCACCTTCTGTCTGCACGCAGATGTCGTCAATGCGATAGTCGCCTTCTGCAGCCACATGCGCCACTCGTTCTGCAGGCATGCCGGGAGGAGCCATGAGTAGATGCCGTATTGCAGAAGTTTCCTGCACACTGCCAAATACCTGACCACCGGAGAGGGTCTCACCTTCCTTGATGGCAGGCACAAAATGCCAGGTGCGCGTTCTGTCCAGCGGTTCTCCTGCAACGCCCTGCAGCAGGAAGGCACCGCTTGCAGCCTTGAGCTGAGGCAAAGGCCTCTGGATACCATCATAAATGGATCCAATGAGTCCCGGACCGAGCATTACGGAGAGAGGATGGTGTTCGCAGACAACAGGCTCACCGACTCTCATCATGGTATTGTCTTCATATACCTGAATGACTGCCCGTTCTCCATCCAGCTTGACGATTTCTCCGACAATACCCAGCTCTCCTACTCGTACCACGTCGTAGAGTGCAGCACCCGAAAGGCCTCGCGCATGGACAATAGGTCCGGCAACACGCGTCACGCTGCCTGTGCTCATCTGGTCACCTTTTCAGGAATGGGGTTGGGAAAGAGGGCCTCGGCAAGGCGGCCGCGCTGTCGATCAAGCAGAGCATCACAGCAGGACTGTTCGTCAATGGCAAAACGCAGGCTCCCGTCTTCGGTTTCGATGAGAACTGCTCTCCCCGGAAGGTCGGTTATGTGAGGGGGTGCATCGATACCCATCTCCGCAAGAAGCGCCTGCAGCAGATGAGCCAAGGCACTGTCGCAGCGAAGCATAAGCGGGTTACCTCGCATCACGTGCAATGCACTGCGGATCGCCGGCTCATACCATTTCCAGAGCATTGAAGGCTCAAGCTTCCGTACTGCGCGTGCAACTGCGGCACGAAGCGCACGATCTATGTATGCTGTCCTCATCCGAAGAAACTCAACGGGGAGCCTTCCAAGCATCTCTATTCGGTAAGCCTGGATACGGGCTGCAGCCTGAGCCTGTTCCGCATTGAGTCGTTTCTGGATCTCGGCAAGGCCTGATGCCTCCATGGCGCGCGCCTCTTCCTGAGCCTTTGCAATGATGCGTTCACTGCGGCGGCACGCATCCTTGAGTATTTCCTGTACAATGGGATCCAGTGCATTCTGTGTTTCAGCCATGCTGATTCCTTCCCTGCAATGCTAGCCGATATGGATGCCGATTGCCTTGCGAACCGCATCTACAATGCCCGCATGTCCTGGCCGCGACCCTTCAAGCGGAGGAATTTCCATTATAAGGGGATAGTCTCCTTCCAGCTGCCAGGCAATGAGGTCCTCGCCAAGATATTCAGCCACATCCTCAGTGACGAGAAGAATCGACACCTGCTGCCCTTCCAGATAGACAGTCGCCTTGCCCGGTTCCGACTGTACAGGTATGCGCCGTTCGCGGGTAATGGCGTGGAATACGGCTCGGGCGGTTGCGCCATCAGGCACTGCAAGTCCCTGGATGCCGATCATTCTGAATGCGATCAGCAGCTCTTCATCGGCGAGTACGAAGAAGTCCATGCGGGCCGGCTTCCGGTATCAGACAAAGAGAATGAGCAGTGCCACCAGGAAACCCCAGAGGCAGATGCCTTCGGCAAGACCGACATATGGCAGCGCCTTGCCCGAGAGTTCGGGTTTCTCAGCCATTGCTCCCATCGCAGCTGAACCAATCCTGGCTACCGCAAATCCACCTGCAATGGCACCTACGCTGACCGCGAGCGCTGCAGCCAGGTATTTCCACGCAGCGGTCTGTGGAGCTGCCGCGGTCGTTCCCTGGGCCCAGGTTGCCGCCAGAGGCAATGCTGCCAGCAAAGCTGCTGTAATCTTTCGTTTCATCCTGTTGCTCCTTTCATCCATGAATGTATGCTGCACCATTTCTCACTCAAGCCGGAGCGGCCTGAAAGGCCTTCCCGAACCGGTGAAGAATTTCGAAAAAAACTCATAGTACTGAAGCCGGATCGCCTGGATCACCACGATCAGCCCTTCCAGCACAAGTATGACCGCATTGCCGATCACATAAATCACCAGGCGCCCCAGAAAACTGCCGACTCCATTGCCTCTCACGAGGCCAGCCATGGTAAAGACCACAAAAGAAAGCACGGCATGCGAGAGCGCAAAGGCTCCCACCCGGAGAAAGCTCATGGAGTTGGAAAGGTGATAGGCAATTGTCTCGATGAGTTCGACCAACCCACCTACAATGATATCGATTGCCGAGACATGCACATGATGTCCTCCTCGCCGCTCCTTCACCATTTCACGGATGGGCTCGGCCACCAGAATCGCAGCAAGGGGAATGCCTAAACCGGGCAGATCTATCCAGGCCAGCCTGCCGCCGCTTCCCACGCGGACTGCAATCCCTGCGCTCCATACCAGCAGTGCGCCTCCCGCAAGACCGGTCTTCGCAAAGACAGCATCTTCCCAGAGGCCCATTCGCCACTGATTCACGACATTGATGATGATGCCGACAAGATTGATGCAGAAACCGACACCGAGCGTAAACGCAAAGAACAGAAACATGGCCCCTATGCTTTCCTGTGGCATGATCTGGAGAATCCGGTCACGAGGTACTCCCCAGACAGCCTGCGTGACTGCCCGTGACCAGGGAATCAGCAGCTCTTCATTGGCAAACATCGTGCCATCCAGCAATCCGAACACAATGGAACCGGCGCCGCAGGCAAGCAGAGCCGGTGAAAACTTCGCGTACTGCTGCAGCTTCGGGCTCCTGGTGGTTCGAAGCAACAGTCCTGCCAGCAGAATGAGAGCGCCCTGCCCCACATCACCAAACATGATGGAGAACAGCAGCACGAAGAAAAATGCCACAAAGGGAGTGGGATCGATCGAGCCATACACCGGTACGCCATAGGAAAGCACCAGCGAGGAAAACGAACTTGCCAACCTGCCCTGCTGTAGCAGGACTGGTATCGAAGCTCTCTCCACGGCTTCTCCCTCATGCTCATCCCTGGCTCCCCTGACAGACTCCGGATCGCTGCTGCGCACCAGAATTCTGGAAGAAGTCCGTGCACGCAGCTCTGCTATCAACGCTGCTTCCATGTTGGCGGGCACCCATCCTTCTATTCGCGCCGTCCAGTTGGTGCGCCGTATTCTTGCCTCAATTGCGGTGAGCGCCCTGTCCAGGCGTAATGACGCAGCCAGGCTCCTGAGTGTCGGACCTAGTTCCTTGGCCAGTGCTGTCTTTTCCATCTGAATGTCTGCAAGTTCTGCCTGCGCTGCTTCTGTGGCCTGTGCCAGGCCCTGTATCACCTGATCGGGTATGCCTCGAAAATCCGACTTGAGCTGAACCGGTATGTAACCTGCCGACGAAAGAGCCGTATCGACCAGAAAGCGCGCGCGCCTTGGCGCAACTGCCAGAATCGTATCTCCTGATGGCTCCACTACGAGCAAGGCCCTTCCCTGAATTTCCTGTCTGAGCTGCTCGAGCCTGTTCATGTCGATGCGCCCCATGCGCACCGAAAGAAAAGAAAGCTCATTCAATTTTTCGAAAGGCATGTTGAGACCTGCGAACATGCGGGCCTCACGCAGACTCAGCTGCAGCTCTTCTAGATTCTTTGTTGCTTCCTGAAGTCTTGACTGCAGCGCCTGGCACCGTTGCTCAAGAGAGGCAGCAGCCATGCAATCGTCGGCAGTGGCTCGATGAGTGTCGGCTGACCATCCCTCTCCTGTTTCCATACCGAGTATTGCGGCACTCCGTGCGATCGAGGCAAGCGCTTCCTCTGAAGTACGCTTGTTCGCTGTTTCAGACTGTCCGGCTTCGCCTTGCCTGCTGTTCGATTGCTGCGGTGCAAGCTCATCTGCAGATGCCGGTATGAGCTCAAAACTCCCCGAATCGGCAAGGCAGCGGATCACGCTATCCAGATCCGAAATGAGGACGGCGAGCTCGAGCTTCTTCATCCGCACCGTACTCATGCGGCGCCCCCTGCCATAGGCCAGATGTAGCGCATCATGTCTTCCTTTCCTGCATGGAGCCGGAGTGCCTCGGCACAGCCTGCCAGCAGCGAAAACTCAGCCAGATACAACTGAAAAAAGGCATAGATCGATCCGAGGGTACACTGGTCGAAATGCAGCGCCTTTCTGCATCGCTGCAACAGCTCCTGCTGAACTGCTGCTTCAGCGACTACCGGCCCTTCCCTCACAAGCCCCTCAAGACGATTGCTGAAGGGATCATGCTGGCTCCACCGTTCCTGGGTATGCGCAAGCCCTGCGGTACGTGGGGCGGCAGATGATAGGCCCATTCCATCCGGGAGCGCCCGACCTGCCCAGGCCAGCGAATCTTCATCCGGCACCGGAACCAGGAGGGGCTGTATGCGTGCCGCATCGAGGCCGAAATACTTGCGGAGTCTCATCGCCCATACCAGATTCTGCGTGGCGATTTCAAAACGAAGAAGCTCGGTGACGGAACCACGCCTCGATGCCGGCAAGGCTCTCAGGATTTCCCAGAGGTCGCGATAGTAGGCTGCATCGAGCATCTGTTCGGTTCGGGCAGAATCCTTGCATGCGGCCTCATCAATCCATGCATACGGTGTATTTCGGAGCACCCCATGGATATCTGGCCATTGGTCGAGGTTTATTCCAGGAATGGCAACAGGAGGTGAGATTTGAGTGAGGTTGGCACATCGTGCATGAAGCAGGTGTTTGACCTGCATCAGCTCGATCCGTCTGAGCATTGCGACGATGCATTGCCGACTCCCGCCGCCTTCTGCGAGAGACAGCATATCATGCACCACGGTATCCAGAATCTTTCGTTCGAATGCTTCCACGAGCGCCGATTCGGGAACTGCTGGCGGCGGAGTACCGATGGCCAGTTCCCACAGTTCGGGCAGCGATCTGACTTGCCTGAGGGTCTGAATTCTGCCATTGAGAAAGAACCTGGAGTACAGCCCCAGCATTCGGGCCTGAAGGAATTCGAAATTTTCCCCGCGACCCATGATGGTTCCTTCAATCCTCGAGTGATGAGAGCGTCTGGAACAGCCGCGCTTCATCCGGCATACAGCCTTCAAGCAGCAAGCGATATGCCTCGATCGCAGCCTGCGCTTCCTGATCTATCCTTGCGCGCTCTTCCGCTTCGGCTGCAGCTATCTTTTCCATGCCGCGCTGAAACTTTTCCTGCGCATGCATGGTCAGCTGCTGCTGCGCTTCGACACGGATTCGTTCTGCTTCCTTCATTGCCTGAGCAACAAGCTCGTCAGCGTGCTGCTCCACATCCAGAAGAAGGTTCAGCGATTTCCGCTCAGGACTTTCTTCGGACTCTTCTGTCTTGGCATATTCCTGCATATGTTCACTTCCGTGAGTGTCTGAGCATCTGCTCAACGCAGAGCGTCAAACCTCTTGAAGACCTCTTCTACTTCGGACGCAGTCCGTGCTTCCATCACGGCTGTCACCATGTCGGGCATCTCGAGAAACTCCGTTACCGTCCTGAGCGCTTCCAGATGAAGGTCTGTCTCGGCAGGAGGAGCAAGCAGCATGAATACGAGATAGACAGGCTTCCCATCCAGTGATTCGTAGGCAATTCCAGTCCTTGAAATGCCAAACATGCCAAACATGGACGAAAGCTCAGACACCATGGCATGAGGGATGGCGATCCCCGGCATGATGCCGGTAGTCATTTTGGCTTCTCGTTCCTGAAGCGCTCTGAGAATGCTGGTTCTCAGGCGAGTCTTTTCCGGCTGAGCTGCATGTGGATCCGTTCGTATGAAGGCTTCCACCATTTCTTCGAAAAGCTCTTCCTTGTCTTCGCTTTCGAGTGAGGGAAGTATATGGGCGACGGGAAAGAGATGCTGAAGAAGCATTGAATTCCTCGCAGTCCGCCTTGATCCGCACCATTGGTGGCACGGTACGCGGAGCGCCCTTATCATATTCACCGAAGGGCAATTGTGCAAGGCACCCTGTCAGGATATGCTTTTCCTCGCAGCCCCAGCGGCTGTCGTGTACATTCAGGAGCATAGCAATGTCAGTCAAAGACCATGCAGTTTCAGACCCAACCAGACAGGTATGCAGAATCTGCGTATTCTGTGGTTCGTCGGCAGGATCAAAGCCGGCATATACCGATATTGCGCAAAGACTCGGGAAGGCAATTGCGCGCTCTGGTTGCCCGCTTGTCTATGGTGGAGGCAATGTCGGGCTCATGGGAGTCGTGGCAGAAGCAGCCATGTCATCCGGCGGTCGTGTGATTGGCATCATCCCCGAACGCCTGTTCGCCATGGTAGAACAGCCGGAACTGACTGAACTGCTGATAGTACGAGACATGCATGAGCGAAAAGCCCTGATGCAGCAGAAAGCAGATGCCTTCATCGCCATGCCGGGGGGCATAGGCACCATGGAAGAGCTATTTGAAGTCTGGAGTTGGCGATATATCGGCTACCACCGCAAGCCTGTGGCGCTGCTCGATGTTGAGGGGTACTATCAGGGGCTGCTCGGCTTTCTGGACCATATGGTGCAGGAAGGATTTCTCCGTCAAGATCTCCGCGATGATCTTCTGGTTGATGACAATCCGGAAAGCATGGTCCTGCGCGTCATAGAGGCAGCCAGAAACCCCGGCAGTGCGCCTGTTCCCAAGATGCCCGAGCGGCGCTCTTCCTCGCGCGCATGATGGGCGCAGCAGGCAGCGCCAGCAAGGCTCTGTCAGACAAACATATCCCTGTACCGGAAACCTAGGTATGCCCCTGCCAGAGCGGCTGGGATCGTGACAGCGGCAATCAGCGCAAACACAACGACCAGAATTTCGACCGTACCGGTCGCAAGATGGTAGGTCTGGGCCAATGAACCCGCAAAACCCGCAAGATCGCCGAAGATCGCTCCCCAGAAGCTTCTCGCCGCGGTTGTGGCCGACAGCAGCGCCACAGGGTAGATCATTGCTGTCAGTGTAAAACCATTGAGCGTTCTGGCCTTGAGCCCCTTGAGCCCCACGAAGACCGGCACAATGAAAATGAGCGCCAGTATTGCTGGGAAGAATTGCGGAGCCAGCAGAAAGAAACCTATTGTTGACACGAAGAAACAGCGCACATACCACTGATAGGGCCAGCGCACACCGGCCAGATCGTACCAGGCGGCGGATGCGTGGCGGAGGATCGCATCAAATTCAGCTTCGCCAAAATTCGATGCAGCAAGCAGCTTTTTCGTTCGATCAACCAGTGAGAGCGCAGCAGCGCTGTCGTCGGCTGGGGGCGGCATGGCCGCATACTTTTTCCTCAGCGCTGCAAGACGCTGCATCATCCTGTCGTATCGTGGTGAGGCGGGGAGCTGGCGTTCCGCCTTTTTCTTCACTGTGTCGAGCAGAGCTACGATATCCGCCACGAATCATCCTCCTTTGAAGACAAGGAGCGCCACCCTGCAGCGGCGCTCCGTCAGGTTCTGTT
>JAOABY010000067.1 GCA_026418115.1 Spirochaetaceae bacterium
GTTGAGGTAATCACGCCCGGCACCGCGATTGAAGACGATTTTCTCGAGCATGGCGCCAACAATTATCTCATGAGTGTCTGTGTTCTCGAAGGGCGGTGCTGCATCGCCTATATGGATGTCTCCACAGGCGAGTTCAGAGCTCATGCATCCGATGAAAAAGAGAATGCCAGTGAATGGTTCAGATCAGAACTGTTCAGAATTGCACCTCGTGAGATTCTGGTACAACAGTCTCTGCTGGAACAGCCTTCCATAGGTCAGGCTGTCAGGGAATGCGCTGCTGTGGTGCAGGCTCATCCGGACTGGATGTTTGATATTGCGCATGCTGCTGACGTACTCCAGCGGCATTTTGGTGTCGCCTCATTGCGAGGATTCGGTTTTGATCGCAACGATCCGGAGATAGCGGCTGCGGGTGTACTGCTGGAATATGCAGAAGACATGCTGCGACAGCCTTGCATCCATATCAGAAGCCTGCTTCGGCATGATGATGGAGCCTATGTCTCACTCGACGAAGCCACAAGAAAGAATCTGGAACTCGTTCGCAATCTCACCGATGCTACACGACGCGATACTCTTCTGGCAGTGCTCGACCTGACACGTACAGCTGGTGGAGCAAGGCTCATGCGCCGCTGGATGCTACAACCACTCCGAAAGAAAGCAGCAATAGAATCACGGCTTGAGGGTGTATCATTTTTTTATCACCATCAGCTCGAAATGGCAGAGACACGCAAGCTGCTCGGATCTGTCCTGGATATGGAAAGACTGCTCTCACGCCTCGCGATGAACAAGGCTCATGCCAAAGACCTCAAGGCGCTCGGCAATTCACTTGAAGCTTCCCTCTCCCTCTTTGCCTATCTGAAGGACTGCAATGCTGCCGGCTCGGGGATACGCATGCTCTCAGATGATCTCAGAGAGGAAATAGCATCTGTTGCAGCTCTTCTGGCACGTGCGATACTCGATGAGCCGTCAATTCTGCTCAACGAGGGCAACATGATCCGCAATGGCTACAATCCTGAACTCGACAGGCTCAGAGCATTGCACCAGGATACGCAAGGTGTACTTGAACGTTATCTGGAAGAAGAAAAAAACAATACAGGCATCCAGAATCTTCGCATTCGGTACAATAGAGTCATAGGCTATTATCTGGAAGTAACAAGGGGGAAACTTGATCAGGTACCAGAACATTTCATCCGCAGGCAGTCGCTGGTAGGAGGAGAGCGATATACCACCGAAAAGCTGGCCGAACTCGAGCACCAGATAGAAAGCGCGCAGGACAGAATCATAGAACTTGAGAGAAAACTCTTTCTTGCCATACGAGAAGAGGTTCAACGGTCACTTGCATCCATGACCGAATGCGCCGCACTCGTAGCAGAGATTGACTGTCTTGCCTCACTTGCCCAGGCAGCTACGGCAAATGGCTATGTCAGGCCTTCGATCGTCGAGGAGCCCATCCTGGATATTCAGAATGGACGCCATCCAGTAGTGGAACAGTGCATGCCCTATGGCGCTTTTGTCCCCAATACGCTCTCTCTCGGTGCCGATGCTGCATGGTTTGCGCTTATCACAGGGCCGAACATGGCAGGGAAGTCGACAGTGCTGCGACAGACTGCGCTCATTGTGCTCATGGCCCACATGGGAAGCTATGTGCCAGCCGAAAGCGCAACCATTGGACTGGTAGACAAGATTTTCTGTCGTGTCGGTGCGCAGGACAACCTTGCAAGAGGCGAAAGCACCTTCCTTGTCGAAATGCACGAGACTGCCTTCATTCTGAATACAGCCTCAAGCCGAAGTCTGGTTATCATGGATGAGGTGGGGCGCGGAACAGGGACATTGGATGGCGTTGCCATCGCGTGGGCAGTGACGGAATATCTGCTGGAAAACATCAGATGCCGTACACTGTTTGCAACTCACTACCATGAGTTGACAGGTATTGAGCATCCCGGCCTTCGCAATATGCGTATGGCGGTCATTGAGCGGGAAGGTATGATTTCCTTTCCAAAACGCCTTGAAAGTGGTATATCAAGTGGCTCATATGGAATCCATGTGGCCCGTCTGGCCGGCTTGCCACAGGAAGTGATTGCACAGGCTGCTGCGCTCGAGCATCGACTGCGATCGCTTGAACGAGGCCTTGCCGTCATTCACTCTGCCGCGAATGAAGCTTCCAACGAACCATCACGTTCTGACAGCCGTCACGCGATGGCAAAGAATGAAGAAAAGCATACAGAACGCAGCCTTTCACTTTTCTCACAGGAAGACCTTGTCATTGCACGGCTGAAAGGCATCGATCCACTCAAGACCACTCCCCTCGAAGCTATCCAGATTCTTTCTGAACTGGCAGCAATGTTGAAGCAATAATGGTTTTGTTGGCGATAACAGGGTGTGCGAATATCCATTGGTTCATGGTCCCGAGTACTCGAACCGGTCATGCCGGTGCATTGTGTGCTGTGTGGTAATCTGACCGGTTTTACTCCATGGTACCCTGCATGTATCTGTACGACATGTGCCAGTGTCCTGCAACCGATCAAACCGCCGATCTGCAGGCTCTGCGGCAGAGAACTTGTATCGGAACATGAGATCTGCACAGGCTGCAGAGAAAACCCCATCGATCTGGCATGCATACGTCCCATGTTCATGTATCGTGGCACGGTGGCGCAACTCATGCATGCCTATAAAAAAGATGGCCGACGCTCGCTGGCAAGGTTCTGGGCATTCCTTCTGGGACAATTCATTGCACAACTGACTGATCTCGACGGGTTGCCCCTTGTGCCGGTTCCGCCTCGACCGGAGCGGATCAGGAAAGGCGGCTTTGACCAGATCGGTCTCATCTGTAATATTCTTGCAGAAGAGCAGCGGGTACGGATTCTACCGATCCTGGAACGCCGCAGCCAGGGGCGAGAACAGAAATTGCTCAGACGTCAGGAGCGCTGGGAAAATGCTCTGACTGCATATGCAATAAAAAAAGCTCGAACAGACAGAGTGCCTCCATCGAAGGTGGTTTTGCTGGACGATGTCGTGACGACTGGCGCAACGCTCTCCGGTTGCACAGCAGTGTTGCAGCAGTACGGGATACAGGTAGCGGCAGGTATTGTTATAGCAGCAGATTGACAGACAGCCCAGAAGATGAAGCTGTCTATCGCAGCACTTGACTAATTTGGCCTGGCGTACTAGATTAGCGACAGATAATAAAAGTATTCGGATTCTCTGTGCGAAAGGCAGAAGAGTCGTAGATACGACTCTTTTTTTAGCTCCCCGGCCACACGCCAGGGGAGCAGATGTCGAAACTGCCCTACGTAAAAGAGTTCCGTGCCTGCCCGATGCACGCGTTCTGTCTCATGATCGCGTTGCATGGGAGCATCACCTCCTGTTCTGCAATAGATCAGCCTACATCGAGGAACTTCGCCCTGGGCGCACGGGACGCAGGATGCAGTCTCGGCATGGGATATGGTACCTATACGGGAATGGGAAGGAAATGGAAGACAAGGATCTGCAGGCTACTGTCGAGCACCTGCTCCTGGCGGCTGGAATCGATCTTCTCGAGTTTGAAGTAGTGCATCATAAAGGTCGAAACAAGGTAAAGGCGGTTATTTATCGCAGAGAAGGAACGGGTACGGATGAGTGTGCCAAGGCACACAGATTGATCCTTCCTCAGATCCAGATGGCACTTGGTGATCAGGATCCCTATATTGAAATCTACAGCCCGGGTATCGACAGGGTACTGAAAACCGAAAAGGAATGGAAAGTGTTTGCAGGCAAAATGATCATGTTCCAGACTGCCGATGAGCCTGGCTGGCAATATGGCAGACTGCTGGGATATGAAGAAGGAACGATAAGGATTGCTTCTGGGGAATCAGTACGGGAAATCCCCAGAAGCATGATCAGGAAAGCAAAACTTGATTCTTTGCATGAGGGAGACAAGGCTCATGGCATCTGAAATGGCAGAAGCGATCAGGCAGCTGATCAGTGAGAGGGGTATTCCGGAAGAACTCATTCTCAGGACTGTGGAAAACGCCATCAAAGCGGCATACAAGAAGAAATACGGCGAGAACGCAAATAACGTTATCGTGCGATTCAGGGAGAATTACGAAGGCGTTGAGATCTACGCCAAAAAAACGGTTGTTGCGGATGATGATCTTGAGGATGAGGTGCTTGAGATTGCATTGACAGATGCAAAGGAGCTTGCTGAAGATGCCGAGGTAGGTGATATACTCGAAATCCTCATAGATCCGTCAGAGTTCGATTTTCAGTCCGTCACGGTAGCAAAACAGACGACGCGCCAGAGTCTTCGTGAGATTTCACGCGACACCCTCTATGCAGAATTCAAGTCCAAGGAGGGTGAGATTATCATCGGCTACTATCAGCGCGAGAAGAATGGCAACATCTACGTGGATCTCGGAAAGGTCGAGGGCATCTTTCCAAAGAGATTCCAGAGTCCACGCGAAGTCTATCATCAGGGAGACCGCATCAAGGCGCTGATTCAGGAAGTGAACAAAACGTCGACCGGTCTGGAGGTCATTCTCTCAAGAACCCACAGCGAATTCGTGCGCAAGCTCCTGGAGCTCGAAATTCCCGAGATTTACGACAAGACCATTGAAATTTTCAAAATTGTCCGTGAGCCGGGATACCGAACGAAGGTTGCGGTCTATACCAAGAAACCCGATATCGATCCCGTAGGCGCATGTGTGGGACCGAAAGGTATCCGCAGTCAGCTGATCACCCAGGAACTTGAAGGAGAAAAGGTTGATTTTCTCAAATACGACGTCAACCCCAAAGAGTTCATCAGAAATGCTCTCTCGCCTGCTCAGGTCAAGGAAGTGCATATCATTGATGAGGCCAGAAAGATCGCCCTGGCGGTGGTAGATGAACACGAGCTGTCTGTCGCGATCGGAAGAAACGGTCTGAATGTCAAGCTTGCCAACAGGCTCTGCGACTGGAGCATTGACGTCATGACCGAAGAGCAGTATCTGCAGGATGAGCGCAATATCGAGCTGAAGAAAGCTGCAGATCGACTGTTCGCAGAGCAGCAAGCCTCGGAAGAAGAATTGCTGATGAAGCATCTCCCTGGCATGAAGCCGGCATGGATCTCTGCGCTTGATGCTGCAGGCATCAGGACGGTTGAAGAATACCTTGAGATGGAGGACAGCGAACGGGCTGAAAAACTTGCGCTTTCCGCTGACGATATCCAGAAGATCCAGACCATCATCGAAGAAAATATCGAGATCGTGCAGGAAGAGATTGTTGAAGAAGAACATCTCGTGTGTCCGGACTGTGGAGCCCCGATCACCGAAGATATGGATCACTGCCCATCGTGCGGTGTGGAACTCAGCTTCGAGGTCGAAGATGGCCAGAAAGAGTAAAGGAACGATATGACAGAGAGCAATGACAATTCCGCCAGGAAAGTGCATCTGATCAAAGGTGCGAAGCCTGCAGCACAGGAACCGCAGCCTGAGCAGCCAGTCCATCAGGAGCCTGCTGAATCTTCGGCGGAGAAGAAGAAAGTCGTCGTAGTCGTCAAGAAGAAGGTTGTCGCGGCCAAGAAAGTACAACCCAAAGTGGTGTCTTCGACACATGAGGCTGAGCAACAGCATATCATAGCAGAAGAGCAGGAATATGCGCCAGCGGTGCAGCATCCGTCAGTAACCCAGCAGGCTGTCGCACAGGAACAGGAGAGTGCTCCGAAAGAGGCAGCAGCTCCTGTCTCTTCACAGGAAAAAGCACCGTCGCCTGCCAGTACTGCGACCTCTGCAGAACATGCAGCGCCGGTATCGAAGCCATCACCAGCCCCTGCGAGAGACATCTCAGGAGAATCCGGATCGAAGCATGTCGCTTCGCAACGCCCTGTCGCATCTCATGGCTCTGGACAGGCACCCTCACAGGCAGGAGGCAGCCGTTCATCAGATCGCAGACCTTCAAGCGAATACCCCTCAGAAAGGCGCTACTCTTCGGATGGCAGAGCTGGCAATCTCGCCCAGGGAAGGCCGGGAGCTGGAAGTCAGCGCGGAGGGTACGGAGACCGCGGACAGCGCGCTTCCTCCTCAGGGTATCAGGGCCAGAATTATGGCAATCAAGGCTATCAGGGACGATCGACATCACAAGGCCAGCAGGGTGGTGGATATCCCTCTCAGGGCAGAGCTGGAAGAGTAGGGCCGCAGAATTACGGTCAGCGACCTGGACAGGGCTCTGCTGGGCCTGGTCGTCCTGCTCCACGACCCGGCCAGGGGGCTTATCCTCCTCGCCCTGTAGGACCTGGAAGTGCCCGGCCTGGCGCTCCTGGAAGTTTTGGCGGCAGGCCATCTCCTGTACCACCAGCTGCACCTGCCAATCGCATGCCGGCAAGGCGGCAGGCCCTTGGCAAGAAAAAGAATGCTTTCAACAAGCATGAAGAGGAGCAGGAACTCGAAAAACAGATTCAGCTCAAGAAGAAAGCAGAAGCCAAGCTTGCAGCTGTTCCGAAGTCAATCGATATCATGGAGAATATCACGGTTGCAGATCTTGCCAGGAAAATGAACCTCAAACCTGCCGATCTCATCGGCAAGCTCATGTCCCTTGGCGTGATGGCAACCATCAACCAGAAGATTGATGCGGATACTGCAGCAATTCTTGCCAGCGAATATGGCTGTGAGGTACATGTCGTAAGCCTCTATGACGAAACGGTGATTGAAAAGGAAGCGGATAGACCTGAGGATCTCATGCCCAGGCCTCCCATCGTCACTGTCATGGGCCATGTCGACCACGGCAAGACCAAGCTCCTCGATGCGATCCGGAAGACGGATGTGGTGTCGCAGGAATTTGGTGGCATCACCCAGCATATTGGTGCCTACATGGTGGATACTCCGCATGGCAAAATCACCTTCCTCGATACTCCCGGCCATGCTGCGTTTACCAAGATGCGTGCACGGGGAGCCAACCTCACCGATATCGTGGTGCTCGTTGTTTCCGCTGTAGAAGGAGTCATGCCACAGACAAAGGAAGCAATTGATCATGCGAAGGCTGCAGAAGTGCCGATCATCGTAGCCATCAACAAGATTGACCTTCCGGAAGCAAATCCGGACAGGGTAAAGACACAGCTCTCCGAACTCGGTCTCATTCCTGAGGAATGGGGCGGGACCACTCAGTTCTGTGAGGTTTCCGCACTCCAGAAAAAAGGCATTCCCGAGCTGTTCGATGCGATTCTGCTGCAGGCGGAGCTTCTTGATCTGAAAGCGAACTACAACCGCAATGCAGAAGGAAAGGTTATCGAGTCACGCATCGATCAGGGCCGTGGTATCGTTTCTACCGTGATGGTACAGAACGGTGTACTTCGCATCGGCGATCCTTTCGTGGCTGGCATTTTCCCGGGAAAAGTCCGCGCCCTGTTCAATGACAAGGGGCAGCGTATCGAAGAAGCCACTCCATCAATGCCGGTAGAAGTGCTTGGCTTTGAGGGTATGCCGGAAGCTGGTGATCCGTTTGAGGTCGTCGAGGATGAGAAATTTGCACGTTCCGTCTCGGCCAAGCGCCAGGAACTGAAGAAATACGAAGAGGGCCGTAACGTCAAGAAAGTGACGCTGGACAATCTCTATGAGACCATCAGCGCAGGCGAGATGAAGGAACTCAAGGTCATCATCAAGGGCGATGTGCACGGATCAGTTGAAGCGCTCAAAGGCATGCTGGAAAAACTCTCAACGCCTGAGGTGCGTCTGACCGTCATCAGAGCAGCCGCTGGTGCAATAACAGAAGATGATGTCATGATGGCGTCTGCATCGAATGCCATAATCATAGGCTTCAATGTCCGACCAACTGCCAGCGCCAAACAGCTTGCCGAGCGCGAGAAGGTTGACATTCGCAAGTACAACATCATCTATCGTGCCCAGGAAGAGATCAAGAAAGCCATGGAAGGCCTGCTCGCACCAGAACTCAAGGAAGAGGAAGTGGGCAAGGCAGAAGTGCGCAACATCTTCCGTGTACCGAAGGTTGGCATCGTTGCAGGTTGTATAGTCACTGAAGGTGTGGTCAAGAGAAGCTGCCAGGTTCGTGTCATACGCGATAACATAGAAATCTTCCAGGGCAGCCTCGCTTCTCTCAAGCGATTCAAGGATGATGTCAAGGAAGTTGCTGCAGGCTATGAATGCGGTATAGGTATTGAAAATTGCAACGACCTGCAGGAAGGCGACATGTTGGAATTCTACGAGACCATTGAAGTTGCAAGGTCTCTCGATTCCGGGAGCAACAATGGATCAAATCCGTCTCAGGCGACTTGAAGAATTGATTCGGGAAGAAATCTCCACCATGATTACTCAGGGGGAGATCAAGGATCCCCGCGTGAATGCCTTTATCTCTGTAACCAGGGTTGAAGCGGCTCAGGATGGTTCTCATGCCAAGGTATGGATCAGCACTCTTGAGGATGCTCCTGAGTCGCTGGATCACGCCGTAGAAGGGCTGACACATGCAGCCGGCTATATTCAGGCTGTGATTGCCAAACATGTGCGTCTCAGGCTTACGCCTGTGCTGACCTTTATCCCCGACAGGGGAATAAAAGAAGGTTTTGCAATCACCGAAAAGCTCAAGGATCTGCTGAAATAGATGGCACAGGGTGGTTTTCTGCTGATAGACAAGCCAGAAGGTCCTACATCGAATGCCGTTCTGCAGGAGATCAGGAAGTCTTTCCGGGGGATGAAGCTGGGACATGCGGGGACACTCGATGCGTTTGCATCGGGTCTCCTCATTGTTCTGGCTGGCTCGTATACCCGCATCATGAGCTACTTCATGCAC
>JAOABY010000068.1 GCA_026418115.1 Spirochaetaceae bacterium
GATCAGAAGCCTTGCGTCCTTCACTTCCAGGTATACATTTGACATGATGGACATCGCGTTCTTCGAAGCAACAATGTCCTGGGCAAAACCAATTTCCCGAGCGAATGTGTCCTTATCACAAACGAATTTCATCGGAACCCCCATGCATGGCAATACTAACAAGATTTCCACGAAAAAGGAACAGCCAGAATGCTCATCAGGAGGTCTTCTCTCCACAAGCTTGTTGATATTGTATGTAGATATCTATAAGAAAGTAGTCATAGTAGTAAGCAGAGAGGAAATGTGGAAAACATTGATAAAATATTCTTCAGAAAACAAATAATTTTGTTGAAAACTTGTGGATCATCTGATGCCGATAATCCACTTATCCACAGAGGCTTGAGTTTTCCACAATTTGGTAGAGGTTTTCCACAGGTTCGGCACAATCAATGCAATGAAGTGGCCAGCTCGAAAAGTATTTTCTGTGATAACAGGATTACTGGGAAGCCTCTTTGCATTCTCTGATGAGTCGCTGCACTACTGCGGAGAATGTCGAATCGAACTTGATCATGTCCTCGATCTTCTGACAGGAGTGCATCACTGTAGTATGATCGCGGCCATTAAATTCGGTTCCTATTTCAGTAGTAGAGTAGTCAGTAATTTCCCTGATGATGTACATTGCAACCTGGCGCGCCAGAGCAATATTCTTGCTGCGTTTCTTGCCTTTGATGTCTGAAACGGAGAGCTTATAGTAGTCAGCGACAGTTCTGATGATGGATCCTACATTGATGCTCTGAGGCCGCATTCGATTGTACATGTTTTTCAGCACGCTGCTGACGATTTCGGCATTCGGCTCTTTATCGATCAGATCAGCATAGGCAATGACCTGCTTTACTGCGGCATCGAGCTCGCGGACATTCGTTTCTACCGTTTTTGCAAGCACTTCAACGGCATCTTCAGGGAAAGTCCGATGGTATTCCTCAAGTTTCTTGTGAACTATGGCGACTCTCGTTTCATAGTTCGGCGCCGTAAGGTCCGCCATCATGCCCATCATGAACCTGCTTCGCAGTCTTTCTGAGAAATCCTTCAGTTCAGACGCCGGGCGGTCGCAGGTAAAGACAATCTGCTTGTTTGCATCGTACAGAGCGTTGAAGGTGTGGAAGAGCTCTTCCTGAACACCCAGTTTGCTCTGAAAGAAGTGAATGTCATCTATCAGCAGAACATCGATGTTTCTGTACTTGTTCTTGAACTCGCCAGTGGAACGGTCATGAATGGTTTTGATGAACTCGTTGGTGAAATCTTCGGCGGTGATACAGATGATCTTCAGTCCGCGATGAGTCTGTAACACGCGGTTTCCTATGGCATGCATCAGATGAGTCTTTCCCATGCCGACGCCGCCATGGATCAGAAGAGGGTTGTACTTTCTTCCCGGCTGTTCTGCGATGGAGAGCGCAGCACGGTAGGCAAAATTGTTGTTTTCTCCCTCAACGAAGTTTTCGAAGGTATAGCGCTCCTGCAGAGTACCGAAGACTAGCCTGGAAGGACGATCATCTCTGTCAGGCACCTCGTCGCCGAATCGATGATGAGCAGGAGCGGAGGGGCGCACTTCAGCCTTATTCTGTGATTGTGCGAATGCCGGGGGAGTGGATAGCGCAGGTGTCTCGGAATCCGTGTGACGTGGTGCAGCAGCCTGCTCCGAGTCGGCTTTGAGTGCAGTTGTCTGCATGAGATGGGCATCAAGTCGTGATGGCTGTGCCTCAACCTCAAGCGCAACATCCATGCCCAGAAGATCCGAAAGAATTCCTCGCATGAATTCCCCATATTTTCTGAGGAACTGATCGCGCAGGAAAATATTGTTGGCACGGAGGCGCAAGGTGCCGTCTTCGAAATCCAGATATTCAAGCCGGAACCACATGAGAAATTCGGAAGCTGGTACCTGGGCCTTGGCAAGTTCCAGCGCATGCTGCCAGATTATGATGTTGCTATCTTCCTTATAGCCGCTGTCTGCTGCCATGTATGTCATCTTCCCCTAAATTTCCACAGGTTTTCCACAGGCTGAACGTATTCGCTATACACCTTCATGCTATGGTCTGGCAAGAGCCAGACCCCTGTTTTGTAAATAATTTTTGAATTATGCGTATAGTAAACATGACTGAGAACATGACACATAACTGATTCCAGACCGGATAGGAAACCGGTACCATGTGGAAAATCGGTTCATCAATTCCATATCAATCAAGGAAATTGCCGTTCAGGCAGAGAAACTCTGCGCAGGTTGAGAACACGATATCCACAAGTTTTCCACAGGATGCGCTCCTCAGGACAGGCAGATCGGTTCGCTTTACTACTGTTTCAGAATTTGATAGGATGAGCAAGGATAGAACGTTCACACCAGACACGTCGATCTAGATTCCCGATCAGGACACTTATGGAACCTGCAGAAAGTTCATATTCCGCCAGCACTATTCAGGTGCTCAAAGGCCTTGAAGCCGTACGCAAGCGGCCAGGTATGTATATTGGCTCGACAGGCATCGATGGCCTCCATCATCTTGTCTATGAGGTCGTAGACAATTCCATCGATGAGGCACTTGCGGGCTATTGTTCTGACATTGTTGTAGCGCTGGAACCTCAGGATATTGTGAGGGTTGAGGATAATGGCCGTGGCATTCCTGTAGATATCCACCCAACGGAAGGTATTTCGGCTCTTGAGCTTGTAATGACAAGGCTGCATGCAGGTGGCAAATTTGACAAAAAGAACTACAAGGTGTCAGGCGGTCTGCACGGTGTTGGCGTTTCCGTAGTCAATGCCTTGTCAACCTGGCTCGAGGTCTATGTCCATAAGGGTGGAAAAGTATATTTCCAGTCCTATCACAGGGGTATTCCTGATGCCCCTGTCAAGGTAATCGGTGAAACCGAAAAGAGGGGCACGGTCGTTCGATTCCAGGCGGATCCTGAAATATTCGAGGATACCGTCTATTCCTACGATACACTCAGCAACAGATTGCGCGAGCTGGCTTTTCTCAATAAAGGAATACGAATCATTCTCCATGACGAGAGACTGAGCCAGACCAGGACCGCTGAATTCTTTTTCGATGGGGGCCTTCGACAATTCGTCGAGTATCTCAATAAGAACAAGACTGTCATTCATCATGAGGTAATCTATTTCTTCGGAACGAGAGATGATGTCGAAATCGAAGTGGGCATGCAGTACAACGACGGCTATAACGAGACCATGTTCTCCTACGTGAATGGCATCAATACTCGAGAGGGTGGCACTCATCTCATCGGGTTCAGAAATGCGCTCACCAGAATCATCAATGATTATTTTAAAAAATCAAAGTACAGCAAGAAAATAGAAGAAAACCTCTCGGGCGACGACGTAAGAGAGGGACTTACTGCAGTACTCTCCGTCAAAGTTCCCGAACCGCAGTTCGAAGGTCAGACCAAGGGCAAGCTGGGCAACAGCGAGGTCAAGGGAATTGTCGAATCATTCCTGTCCGACCAGCTTGATGTGTACTTCCAGACCAATCCCAATGTAATCAACATAATACTGGAAAAGTGCACTACTGCAGCGCGGGCGAGAATCGCTGCACGACAGGCGAGGGAGCTTACACGCAGGAAAAGCCTCCTCGAAGCGTCCAGCCTTCCCGGCAAGCTTGCAGACTGCCAGGAAAAGGATCCTTCCAAATGCGAACTTTTCATCGTAGAGGGTGATTCTGCCGGCGGCTCGGCAAAAATGGGGCGCAATCGTGTGTTCCAGGCTATTCTTCCCCTCTGGGGCAAGATGCTGAATGTTGAGAAGACCAGGCTCGACAAGGTGATAGGCAACGACAAACTGCAGCCAATCATCGCCAGTCTCGGCACGGGCATCGGCGAAGATTTCGATCTGTCAAAATTACGGTATCACAAAGTTATCATAATGGCAGATGCCGATGTCGATGGTTCTCACATCAGGACTCTTCTGCTGACCTTCTTCTACAGATACATGACACCACTCATAGAGGAAGGGCATGTATACCTTGCGATGCCGCCTCTGTACAGAATCGCCTTTGATAAAGAGGTGCGTTACGCTTACTCCGACGAGGAGAAAGATCTCATACTGTCACAGATTGGCAGGGATCCCTCTAAAATTGCAGTGCAGCGCTACAAGGGTCTCGGTGAGATGAATCCGGAGCAACTCTGGGAAACGACCATGGATCCCGAGCGCCGCATGATCAAGAAAATCACCATGGAAGACGCCGTGCTGGCCGAAGAGATTTTTGTGACGCTCATGGGTGAGCAGGTTGAGCCCAGAAGGCAGTTCATCGAAGAGAACGCGCTAGCCGTTTCAAATCTTGATATCTAAGGCGGATCAGCGATGTCCGAGAGCAGCAGTGTCATACTGATTCCGATAGAGGAAGAGGTCAAGACTTCCTATCTGAACTATGCGATGTCCGTTATCGTCTCAAGGGCGTTGCCCGATGTAAGGGATGGGCTCAAGCCGGTGCATCGGAGGCTCCTGTATGCCATGGATGAGCTTGGCCTGCGCAACAACGCGGCAACCAAGAAAAGCGCACGCATCACCGGCGATGCGATGGGCAAGTATCATCCCCATGGTGACCTGTCGCTGTACGATGCCCTCGTTAGAATGGCGCAGGATTTCTCACTCAGGTATCCTCTCGTCCAGGGACAGGGCAATTTTGGCTCAATAGATGGTGACCCCCCGGCAGCAAGCCGCTACACAGAGGCTAAGCTTTCCAAAATAGGCGAGGAGATGCTCGCCGATCTGGACAAGGAAACAGTCGATTTCGTTCCCAATTATGACGAGAGCCTCAAAGAGCCAAGTGTTCTGCCGTCGGCAATTCCCAATCTGCTGATCAATGGATCAAGTGGCATCGCAGTAGGCATGGCCACCAACATGCCGCCTCACAATCTGCGAGAGATAGCCCAGGCAATTGCCGCCTGTATTGATAATCCCGACATAGATGTTGAAGGGATAATGACTTATGTCAAAGGTCCGGATTTTCCGACTGGCGGCATCATCTATGGTCTGCAGGGGATAAGAGATGCCTACGAGAAGGGCAGAGGCAAGATTGTTGTCAGGGGCAAATTCACCATCGAAGTGCTGAAGAACGGCAAAGAGCAGATCGTCTTCACCGAAATCCCGTACGCGCTGAACAAGACAACTCTCGTTACAAGAATCGCTGAGCTCGTGCGTGACAAAATAATTGACGGGATCTCGGACCTGCGGGATGAGAGCGACAGAGATGGTATCAGAATTGTGCTTGAGCTGAAAAAAGGTGCCATTGCGAAAATTGTGCTCAATCAGCTCTTTGCACACACTCCGCTGCAAAGCACATTTGGAGTCATCAATCTGGCTCTTGTTGAAGGTGTTCCTAAGTGTTTATCAATTAAAGAATTAATACAACATTTCATACGGCATCGCTTCTCGGTGGTTACCAGACGCTCGGAGTTCGAGCTGCGGAAAGCCAGAGAAAGAGCTCATATACTGCAGGGGCTCGTTATAGCTCTGGCCAACATCGATGAAGTGGTCGCGATCATCAAGGGCAGCAGAAATATTGATACGGCAAAGACAAGATTGCGTGAGCGATTCGATTTGTCTGATGCTCAGGCACAGGCCATTGTCGATATGCGGCTTGGGCGCCTTACCAGCCTCGAAACCGAAAAGCTGCAGGCTGAACTGCGCGAAATTGAAGCAAGAATTGCATACCTGGAAGCGCTGCTTGCAGATCCCGCAGCCATTCATGAGGTCATCAGGCAGGAAACGCTCGAGCTGGCAGAGAAATATGGTGATGACCGCCGTACTGAGATCGTGCCGAGCAATGTAGAGCAGATCAATCTTGAGGACCTCATCAAGCCGGAAGAAATGGCCATCCTGATTTCCAACAAGGGATTTATCAAGCGCATTTCCGTGCATCAGTATCGTTCACAGGGACGGGGTGGCAAGGGTTCGAATTCCGCCAATCTGGTCGAAGAGGATTTCATCCAGGAGCTTTTCATCGCCAATACTCATGATTATCTGCTCTTTATTTCGAGCTCGGGGAAGGCGTATTGGATGAAGGTCCTGGAAATCCCGGAATCCTCACGCCAGTCGAGAGGAACCCATATCAGGAGCCTGCTCGCAATTTCTGAAGATGAAGAAATAACGGCCGTCGTCGACTTCCATGATTTTTCAGACGAGCAGTTCATTCTGATGGGCACGGTGAAGGGCGTGGTCAAGAAAGTTGCTACCAGTGAATTTGCAAACGCAAAGACACGTGGCATTATCGCCATTTCTCTGGATGAGGGCGATACTCTTGTATCTGCGATCCTGACCAATGGCAATGATGAAGTAATGCTGATCTCGCGAAAGGGGCTGGCGCTTCGAATGAACGAAGTGGAAGTCCGGCAGATGGGAAGAACGGCTCGTGGCGTACGCGGCATGATGTTGCAGGAGAATGATGAACTGGCAGCCATGCTTCGAGTGAACAATGAGGAGTCAATGCTCATCATTACCGAGAACGGCTATGGGAAAAGGGTTCGCTACGAGCACTTTACACCTCATTCGCGAGGAACACGAGGGCAGATTATCTATGATCCTGATGAAAAATCGGGAGAAGTCATACAGGCAGTTTCCGTGAAGGATGATGAGGAGGTGATGGTTATTACCTCAACTGGAAAAACCATCAAACTCGAAGTCGGCGATGTACGACAGATGGGAAAGACGGCACGAGGTGTCCGAATTGTCAATATTGAACCGCCTGACTATGTCATAGGAATGGATCGTATCATTGCTCAGGATGGCAACGGCGTATCGAACGAGCAATAAGCAGGCAGCGAACGTTTGGAGTGAAGAGAGAAGCCCGAGGGATAGAGGCCTCGGGCTTCTCTCATGTATCACCGATTGTTTCACGTGAAACATTTGGGAACTCGTAAGGAAACAGGGCCAGATGTTTCACGTGAAACATCTGCAATCTCCTGTACGCACGTCCTTGTCTGATGAGATGTCCTCAGGTGCATTATCCCCGGGTTGCAAGGGAGGGGCAAAGTCAGCCTTTTCTTGATGTTGAATAAATCATAAAACTCTTGAGCGCTGCCGCAGCTTCTGCATTCGGGCTGAATGAGTCTATCTTATCCAGCGCCTCGGAGGCCTGGGCAAGAAGCTCCTGTGTTATGGAACTGATGCTTTGTTCTATTCCATATGAAAGGATGGAGGACCGCACCCATTCTATATCCTCGATGGCGAGTGAACGATTCCCCAGAATTGATCCCAACCGTTCGCGATCTGAAGGCGATAGCTTTGACCAGAGTTTGATAATGTAGGGTGTCTTCTTGCCTTCCTTGAGATCAGATCCAGTTGGCTTGCCTGATTCCTTCTCATTGCCAAAAAGACCAATCCAATCGTCCTGAATCTGGAATATTACACCCAATGCTTCCCCAAAAGTCTCCAGGAATGGAATCGCCTCGCGCGGAGCTATGTGCGAGAGCATGCTCCCGGCTACAAGAGGAAGGGCTACGGAGTACCTGGCTGTTTTATAGCGGTACATTGAGAGAACCTGGTCCAGGTTTGGAATTGCAGCAATTGATCCCAGCTCAACATCGTTCATCTGTGCAGCGGCAACACGGAGATGTTCCTCAGCAACGAGAGCAGCCACGTCAGGCGGTGTCGAAGAAAGCGCTTTCCAGGAAAGAAAAAAATATGCGTCGCCAGCACAAATACCTTGCGCTTCGGCAAGGCTGGCCCGTACATTTCTGTGCAGAAAGGATGTTGGAGTTCCGTCAGCGCTCAGCATATTCTCAAGCTGGATATGAAAGGTGGGCATGCCTCGCCGTAGGCTATCGTGATCCATGATGTCATCATGCACCAGGAGCCCTGACTGGAGCAGTTCGAGCGAGAGTGCAAGGCTTTTTGATGACTCGGGAATCCTGTCGGAAAAGAGATTTGTTCCAAGAATGGCGAGCACGCCTCGCAGCATTTTTCCTCTGCTTGCATAGTCTGCAAGCAACGGAATCAGATGATCCGGATGAGGGGCAACGCTTCGAAGCAGATGGGCATGTTGATCGATGAAGGATTGTATTGCTGCTGCAATGACGGGGCGCCAGCGTGTAACATACTCCAGAAAAGCTTGGCTCATGGTACGAGTATAATCTACGACCCGCAGAACAAAAAGCCTCGGCCTTGCCGAGGCTTTCCATGTTTACACCAGCTTTTTTCAGACGAGATAGGATTCAAGAATCTGCATGGTTTCGGGTACTGCGACTTTCTTGAGCGCTGCTTTTTCGATCTGCCGGATGCGTTCCTTGGTGAGGTGCATGCGATCCCCGATTTCCTTCAGGCTCATGGGGCGCTTGCCATTGAGTCCGAACCGGTATTCGACGATCTCACGCTCCTTTTCGGTGAGGGTAGACAGCACACGATTGATGTCTTCTTTCAGACCGGTGGAAATAGCAGCCATCTCGGGGCTTTCCACACTCCCGCCTTCGATGGTGTCGCCGATGCTGACCGTATTCTTGTCATCGAATGCGGGCGCGTCAAGAGAAATGAGATCGCGTGATACTGATATGATATCCTTGACGTGTGAAGGATCCATTTCGAGAAACTCTGCAATCTCGCGGATTTCCTTATCCTCGGATACCTCTCCCTCGAAGAGACGGCGGGCTTTTTCAATCTGGACAAGTTCATTTGCGC
>JAOABY010000069.1 GCA_026418115.1 Spirochaetaceae bacterium
GGCAGCTTGTGCTCGGGGATGAAGAGCGTATTGTACTTGCCCGGCACGGACCGTATGCCGAGGCAATTGCCGCCGTTGATGAGCGGGCCCTTGCCCTGGCTGCGCGCTTCTTCCAGCGCCTTGCGCATATGGCTGACGATGGACTGGGAGCCGGTTTTCTCCTCGAGGCCGCCAGGGATCACGATGACGGACCAGGCCTTGTCGTGCACGGCGATCTGTTCGAGGGTAGCAGGAGTGGAGGCAGCGGGTACGACCAGTACGAAAAGGTCTACTTTCTCGGGCAGGCTGGCGACATCGGGGACGCAGCGACAGCCATCGATCGCATCAAGCCCGGGCTTGATCACATAGAGTCTGCTGGTGTCAAAGCCATTCTCGATGAGGTTGCGCAGGATGATGCGGCCGTTGTTAATGCCTTTTTCAGACACGCCGATGACCGCTGCGCTTCTGGGTTCGAGAATGCGCGCGATGTTCGCCACGGGGCGCTCAGCCTGGGCTCTGTTTACAGGGCGTCCATCGCTGTCGGGAGCAAGACCCGAGGCGGCAAAATCGCTGAGCGTAACAAGACAGTCAAGCGCCACCAGTTCATACCCCTCGCTACCGCGAGCAAGCACCATGGGGTTGACCTCGAATTCTCCAATGCCGGCTGCAGCAAGCGCATCGCTGGCTGCAAGGAACCGCTCTATGGCTGAGGCGAGTGCCTCGGATTCGAGCACCGGTGTGGTGCCCCGCAGACCGGCGCACAGAAGACCATGCACGACATTGCCTTGCAGCAAGGTACGCAGGGTCCTGCCATCGGTCACCCGGGGGGAGCAGACGAGGTTGGCAGCACCGAATGCAAACTTGGTGGCGAGGTACTCTGTATAGATGCCGCCCGGTCCAAAACTCACCACCGGCCCGAAATCGGGCGCAAAGCGGTAGCCGAAGATCATTTCATGGCCCAGTTTTGCCTCGAACGCGACAAACTCGTTGACGGTAAAACCGTCACGGCGTGTGGTTGCAAACCGGGTCTCCATCCGTCGGAGGGCGGCAGCAATAGCTTCTGCGCTGTTCTCGACGATCTCGACGCCTTTGGCTTCGGTTTTATGGAGAATGTCGGGGCTGATGACCTTCACTACGGCTTTCGCGCCCGGGAAAGGACCGGTGCGCGATTCGGATCCTGCTGCAGGCACCTCACGTGCGAGCTTTTCGAGGAATTCGTCAGCACTCTGCACGAGCCAGAATCGGGGCGTACGTATGCCCATTGCGGCCAGCAGGGTCATGCCTTCAAGTTCAGTGAGGGACCTGCGTCCTTCCTGCAGCGCGCGGGCACAGATTTCACGGGCTCTGTCGCGCAGTGCACGGCCTTCGGTCGAAAGTCTTGCGGGTTCAGGAATGTATGCTGTGTCTGCCATATTCAAATGCCTTGAGGTTCGCCTGGACGACTGCTTCTCCCTTCCTCTGGAAGAGCGCCTTGATTTCCTTTTCTATTGATTCGGGTGAAACGGGCAGAAGGTCAGCTGCCGCACCAACCAGTACCAGATTGGCGGAACGCACGTTTCCTGCCTGCCGGGCAAGCGTGTCGGCATCTACAAGCCTCACTCTGGGGAGCGACCTGAGCTCGCCGAGGATGGCTTCAATATCAGGATACTGCTGAATGTTGCGGATAGGAGTAATGGCGGAGACGACCGTACCCCTCTCTGCCGAAAGCCAGGGAAGGTAGCGCAGCGCTTCCAGCGGTTCAAAGGCAAGAATGAGGTCCGCATGCCCTTTGGGGATGGTTGGGCTCTGTATTTCCCTGTCGGCAATTCTCAGGTGGGCGAGCACCTCGCCGCCACGCTGTGACATGCCGTGCACTTCCGACTGTTTTACCTGCAGACCGACCGCCATCGCTGCCCGGGCGATGACGACAGACACCGAGAGACCGCCCTGGCCTCCTACGCCGCACAGTACGATATCAAAGGTCATGATGCCCTCACTTTCTTGAGCCACTCGAGACATTCCCTGACCAGTACGATCACGGATACGCCCTCATACGCGAGCTCCTCGCGGATAGCCTGGACATTTGCCTCATGATTTCTGCGATGTGCCTCCAGCACCCGTATGTGCTCCTTCTCAACACCAAGGCCTTCAAGCAGCGAGGGCAGCTGGCTGGTGCCGCTGATGGTCGGCTGTGCGCCGGTCATGCCGGTTGCACCATTGTCCAGAATGATGAGCGTCATCGGAGTCTTATGCTTTACCGCGTCGACCAGGTTGGTCATGCCCGAGTGATAGAAGGTTGAATCGCCAATCATGCCTATGGATTTCTTCTGACCGATCGCGCCGGCGCCACGCGACATACCGGCGGAAGCACCCATGTCGACGCAAGAGTCGACTGCATTCCAGGGGGGCAAGGCAGAGAGCGTATAGCATCCGATGTCCGAAGCGGTGAAGAACTCAGCCTCTCCTTCCAGCGCAGCCTTGAGCGCAGTGATGCTGTCTGCATGCGGACAACCCTGGCAGAACTGTGGCGGCCTTCCGGGAAGTTGCATACGAGCTGCAAGCGCAGCTTCGTGCTGTGGAAGTCCGAGCGCTGTTCTCACCGAATCGGCGCTGAGTTCGCCCATCAGGGGCAGCGCTCCGGAGAGCTTGCCATCAACGGGACGTGGCGCACCAAACATGCCCACAAGATCGCGCTCGATGTAAGGATAGCCTTCCTCGATCACCAGCACCCTGTCGACATGGTCCAGAAGCTGGCGGATCTTGCCGGTTCCAATGGGATAGCGTCCGATGTGCAGGTGAGAAGGTCGCTCGCCTCCATGCGCAGCAGCCCAGTCTTCCTCATTTTCAAGGTAGTAGCGCAGCCCAAGTCCGGTAGTGATTACACCAAGCTTCGTGGAGCGCAGCGCGAGTGAGGCAGCCACTTCGTGGTCGGTGCGGAAAATTGCCTGCTTTTCCAGCAGCGCCTGCCAGCGGCGGCGTGCCATGGCGGGCATCAGAATCCAGGAGTAGGGATCGGTGCACTTTCCCTTGAGCGTCGGAACAATGGGATCGCTCGTGCTGACCTGGGCGCGGGCGTGGGCAAGCCGGGTGGTAAGCCTGAGCAGAACCGGCACCTCATGACGTTCGCTGTACTCGAAAGCCTGTCTGGTCATGTCGTAGGCTTCCTGCTGGTCCGAGGGCTCGTAGCAGGGAATGCGCGCAAAATCCGCGAGAAGGCGGGAATCCTGCTCGTTCTGGCTGGAGTGCATGCTCGGATCGTCAGCCACGACGACGACCAGACCGCCATTGATGCGCACGAGTGCCGAATTGACAAAGGGATCCATGGCTACATTGAGTCCGACGTGCTTCATGGACACCATTGCCCGCCCGCCGACGAATGAGACACCGAGCGCTGACTCGTACGCAGTCTTCTCGTTGGCGCACCACTGCGCGACCCTGATGCCCCGGGGCGCAGCCGGAGCCTTGCCGATATGCTCCTGCAGGTATTCCATTATTTCGGTGGAAGGTGTTCCAGGATAGGCAAAACCACCCATCAGCCCTGCATCGAGCGCTGCCTGGGCAACTGCTTCGTCACCCGACAGAACCATCTGTGCCATCTGCTGTCTCCTTATCATGAAAATGGCGCGGGAGTGGCCCGCGCCGAGTGATGGTGCGTGCTCAATCAAAATAGAGCTCATACTCCTGGGGTACAGGAGCGTTGTAGACGTAGGAAGCCTCCTTGCTCTTGCGGGCCGCCCATACATCCAGCAATTCGCGGGGGAAGGCAGGTGCAAGGTAGGTATTGTCGTTCCTCAAGCCATCAAGAACATGGAAGAGGCCCATCGGGAATGTTTTTTCCTCTGCCGGGTTGTCGGCAGTAAAACCGAGCGAGACGGGATCGAGTCCCCGCCTGATGCCATCCAGGCCGGCAAGCAGCATGGCCGCAAGGAAATAGTAAATGTTGGCTGTTGCATCGCCAGTGCGGAATTCGATGCGTGTCTCGCCTTTGCCAAGATAGCCGGGGACACGGATCGCTGCAGCGCGTGAACCCTGTGCGAGGGTAGCGCTCACCGGGGCTTCGTATCCAGGGACCAGACGGCGGTACGAATTGGTCGATGGATTGGAGAACGCGAGGAGCGAACCCGTGAGGGCATGGTCGAGGAGCCCTGCTGCATAGGCCAGCCCTTCCCTGGACAGATTGTAGGTCATGGAGCCTGGGAAGATTGATGAGCCATCTCTGGTGATGAACTGATGCACATGCATGCCGCTGCCGGCCACTCCATACATGGGTTTGGGCATGAAGGTGACCTTGAGCCCGAGATCTTCGGCTTCATTGCGCAGGATCCACTTGGCGAGCGAGACAGTATCACCGGCGCGCTCGATGGACACGAAATCCAGCTCAATCTCAAGCTGCGCTGCACCCACCTCGTGGTGGTGGTACTTCACGGGGATACCGGCATCGACCATGGTTTTGACCGCGCGGTTGCGCAGAAGCTGGTAGCGGTCCTCGGGAGCCATGCGGTGGTAGCCCTGAGCTGGGAAAATGCGGGGAGTATCGCGGTACTCATCGCCGACACCTTCGGAGCTTTCGACAAAGTAGTAGGAGTGGTGCATGGTAGTGGAGTAGCGGACATCCTCAAAAACATAGAATTCCAGTTCCACGAGCACTTTCATGTCGTCTCCAATGCCGGAGGCACGGAGCGCCTCGAGGGCTGCCCGTACCACCGAGCGTGGATACTGGGCAAAGGGAGCGCCATCGGTGGTGCGCACGTCGCAGAATGCGTGGAGGATCGTAAATCCGTCCTTTTCCTCTACAAATGCTGTATCGAGATCGGGCACAGCCACCATGTCTGAAGCATGAACCTTGGCATAGCCAAAGTTTGATGCGTCAAATCCGATGCCTTTTTCTAGCACTGTGCGTGAGGCATAGGATGAAGGAAGGCTTACGGCGCGCATGCGCCCATCAATATCGATGACAATCAGAGACACGAAATCAATACCGGCAAATTCGCCATTCCACTCGGCAAGTTTCATGGATGTGCTCCGGGAAATGAATTTGCTGTATTGTACCGCAGCTTCTGCGAACCGGCAAGGTCTGAAACGCTGGTCTCAATAATTGAAACGATCTGGCATCAGTGCAGGAGAATCTTTTTCATTTGACAGGGGAAGAAACCTGCGCTATGCTGAAAGTGCTATTTACGCAATCTTAACAAATGGAGGCAAGCCATGCGCAAAGTCGCCCTGTTTGCTCTGCTGGCCGCGGTGCTGGCAATCCTGCCGGCTGGGGCTGCCGACCAGGCGCTCATCGATGCTGCAAAAAAAGAGGGCAAAGTGGTGGTTTATTCCATTACTTCCCGGATCGCCAATGCTGCCAAGGCTTTCGAATCAAAATACGGCATCAAGGTCGAGGCATACAATCTGAAGGATGGCGAACTCATCGAGAAGGTGTCGCGCGAAGTGGCAGGCAATATCGCTGGAGCCGATTTTGTCATCTGCCAGGATTCCGGCCGTGTGTTCGGCCAGCTTTTTGCTCCCGGCTATCTGGTCAACTATGTGCCCGATTCCATGAAGCAGGTTATCCCGGCACAGTACCAGAATCCTCTGATTTTCCAGTTCATCAACAAGGTTTTCATCTACAACAACGAAAAGGTGCAGACGCCTGTGATCCGCAATGTATGGGAGCTCACGGAACCCAAGTGGAAGGGTCTGGTGCAGTTCAAGGATCCCAAGCAGGAAGGCGTGAATGCGAATTTCCTCACCATGCTCACCTCGCCCGAGTGGAGTGCGAAGCTTGAGAAGGCCTACGAGGAATACTATGGCAAGAAACTGGTGCTCACCACCAAGAATGCAGGTTATGAATGGATCAAGCGCTTCTTCCAGAATGGTCTCATTCTCGGCAACAGTGACACCACCATTTCCGAAAATGTAGGCATCAAGGGGCAGCCGAAGACGACCTTGGGCCTGTTTGTGTATTCAAAGACCCGCTATGAAGCGACCAAGAATCTTGCGCTGGCACCCATGCCCGATGTAAAGCCCTTTGCAGGCTTCATGTACCCTGCCTTCATCATGATGACCAAAAATGCCAAAAACAAGAACGCAGCCAAGCTTTTCATCGAATATCTGCTGACACCGGAAGGCTTCTCGCCCTGGTCCAAGGATGTGGGTTCCTACTCGTCCAATCCGAACGTGCCCATCGACAAGGATGATTTCCCGGTTTCGTACTGGGAGCCGAGGCTCGTGTTTGAGGACCCTGCCTATCTCTTCGAGAACAGAGCTGATGTGGAAGAGTTCGTGAACACCATTTCTGCGAAGTAATTACCTGAGGCCTGGATGGAGCAGGAAAGCGGCCATACGCCCTGTCCTGCTCCATGTTCCGGCGCCACTACGATCATGCAACAGGAAACGCCATGACCTTCTGGAACAGGCTGCGCTTCTGGATCAGAAAGCCGCAGCATATCATCCTGATAGTGCTAGTACTAGTGCTTACCTTTCTGACTGTCGTGCCGCTCTTGTCGCTGGTGCGGGATACCTTCATCGTGCATCCTTCGGAAATCATGAGTGTGCGGGGGAGCAAGCCCGGCGACTTCACGCTCTTTCACTGGCGCAAGGTGTTCCTTGATGGCGAACGCAGCTACCGGCTGTTCTACCAGCCTTTCCTCAATACGGTGATTGTTTCGCTGGCCAGCAGTCTGATCGCGATTCTGCTGGGAGGTGCAGTTGCCTGGCTGGTGACCCGCACCGATATCAAGGCAAAGGGCTTTATTTCCACTGTCTTCATTTTTCCCTATATCATGCCTTCCTGGACGCTGGCGATGGCCTGGCTGAACTTTTTCCGTAATGGCCTGACAGGAGGCGCGCCGGGACTCGTGACTGCACTCACTGGCTGGGTACCGCCTACCTGGTTTTCCTTTGGCGCCTTTCCCATAAGTGTGGTGCTGGGGCTGCACTATTCACCTTTTGCCTACATTCTCATCGGTGGCATTCTCAAGAACATGGATGCCAATCTTGAGGAGGCTGCGCTCATACTCAAGGCATCAAGGGCCAGAATTCTGCTGCGCATCAATCTGCCTATTGTGATGCCAGCCATTCTCTCTACCTTTCTGCTGGTGTTCTCCAGTTCAATGAGTGCCTTTGCCGTGCCAGCCTTTCTGGGCACGCCGGTTCGGTACCAGGTGCTTACCACCCAGCTTTTCAGAACACTCAACGGCCTCAATCCAGGGTATGGCTATATCATGGCACTGGTGATGATCGTGGTGGGACTGGGCATTCTGGCGATCAATCAGTGGTATGTGGGCAAGCGAAAGTCGTTCATCACGGTGACAGGGAAGAGCTCGAATATTTCCTACCTGAAGCTCAAGCGGCTGCGCACTCCCCTGACGGTCATGCTGGTGCTGCTGGTGGTGCTCATCGCGATAGTTCCTCTGCTTACCTTCCTGGTGGAATCGTTCATCATGGCTCCGGGTGATTATCGGCCTTCCAATTTTACAACCCTGTTCTGGGCAGGCGAGGGGCGCGAAGACATCGGCGGCGGAGAACCGGGCATTCTGCTCAATCGCTCGGTGTATCAGGCTTTCTGGAACAGCATCCGGCTGTCGGTTGCCGTGGCACTGGTAGCAGGTACCATAGGTGCACTGGCTGGTTATGCCATCGTACGCACCAGAGGGACAAAGCTGTCTTTAATAGTGAACAACCTTTCTTTCTTTCCCTATCTGTTGCCGTCCATGGCGTTTGGCGCAATCTACCTGTCGATGTTTGCCAAACCCTTCCTTCTGATACCCTCGCTGTATGGCACCTTTGCCTTGCTGGTACTGATAGGTGCAGTCAAGTATCTGCCGTTCGCATCACGGGCCGGCATCAATGCCATGCTCCAGCTTTCGGCTGAACTCGAGGAAGCTGCGATCATCATGGGTGTTCCGTGGCGCAAGCGCATGACCAGGATCCTGATACCCATTCAGAAGTCGAGTTTTCTGTCGGGATACTTTCTTCCTTTCATTTCCTGCATGCGGGAGCTGGCGCTTTTTGTGCTGCTGGTAACGCCTGCCAACCGCGTAATTACGACGCTGCTGCTGCAGTACAATGAGAAAGGCTGGAATCAGTGGGCCAATGCCATCAATCTGCTGATCATCATCGTGGTGCTGCTCTTCAATACTGTCATCAACCGCCTCACCGGGGCATCCATCGACAAGGGAATCGGGAGCTGACATGCCAGAAATCAAGCTGAGCAAGATTATCAAGGATTTTGGAAAGACACGTGCCGTGGACAGTCTGGACCTCGTCATTCATGATGGCGAGTTCGTGACATTGCTGGGGCCCTCGGGATGTGGCAAGACCACGACACTCCGGATGATTGCAGGCCTGGAGTCGCCCACCTCTGGTGAAATCACAATCGGCGACAGAGTAGTCTATTCGTCCGAGAAGGGTATCGATCTGCCGCCTGACCGGCGTGATATCGGGTTTCTGTTCCAGAATTACGCGCTCTGGCCTCACATGACGGTTGCCCAGAATATTGCCTTCGGTCTTGAGAACCTCAAGTGGTCAAAGGAGCGTATACGAGAGCGCATTGCAGAGC
>JAOABY010000006.1 GCA_026418115.1 Spirochaetaceae bacterium
CAATAGTGGAATGCGTGCCCAATTTTTCAGAGGGCAGGGATCAGGCAAAGATCGATGCGATCGCCCGTGCGATACGCTCGGTACCAGGTGTGGCGCTGCTCGATGTCGACCCGGGTGCCGATACCAATCGCACTGTCTACACCTTCGTGGGAGCGCCCGAGGCTGTGCGCGATGCAGCCTTGCAGGCCGCATCGGTAGCCCATGAGTTGATCGACATGCGGGCGCATCAGGGTGCTCACCCTCGCATGGGTGCGCTCGACGTCTGCCCCTTTGTGCCGGTAGCGGGGATCAGCATGGAGGAATGCGCCGAACTCGCGCGTGATTTCGGACAGAAGCTCGCTGCAATGTTTGATATTCCAGTCTATCTGTATGAAAAGGCGGCAACTCGGCCTGAGCGTCAGAGTCTTGCAGACATCCGTGCGGGGGAATACGAGGGGCTTCCAGCCAAGCTGGCGGATCCTGCATGGATTCCCGACTTTGGGCCTGCCCGTTTTGACCCACGCTGGGGAGCCACTGTCACGGGAGCGAGAGAATTCCTGATTGCATATAATGTAAATCTCAATACCAGGGACAAGAAACTCGCAAACGACATAGCGTTCGCGGTGCGCGAGGCTGGAAGAACAATCAAGAATCCTGATGGAACCTCGGTCAAGGTGCCTGGACGGCTCAAGGCGGTGAGGGCTATCGGATGGTACATCGAGCAGTATGGGTGCGCGCAGGTATCCATCAATCTGCTTGATTACAGAACTACGCCTTTGCATGCCGTCTACGATGCCGTCAAGGAAGAAGCCGAGAAGCGTGGTCTCTACGTGACAGGTTCCGAGCTTGTGGGGCTTGTGCCTCTCAATGCCCTGAAGGAATGTGGACAATACTACCTTGCAAAGGCAGGTAAGTCTCCGGGGCTTTCGGATCGAGAACTCGTTGATCTTGCCGTGCAGACCCTGGGACTTCGCTCGGTGCAGCCCTTCGATCCCTCAAAAAAGATAGTGGAATGGGCAATGGCATCTCCCGGTCCGCTTGTTTCCATGAAGGTGGATGAGTTTGTTGATCTTGTATCTTCCGACAGCCCTGCACCTGGTGGTGGTTCGGTTGCAGCACTTGCAGGTGCGCTTGGAGCGGCGCTTGCTGCCATGGATGCCAACCTCACCCTGGGCAAGAAAGGCTATGAAGCACACTATCCACGGCTGTCGGAACTGGCCGTACAGGCTCAAACGCTCAAGAAGGCTCTTGTCGATGCCATCGATGAGGATACTGCAGCCTTCAATGCTGTAATGGAGGCTATGCGTCTGCCAAAGGCAACGGATGCGCAGAAAGCAGCCCGTGATGCCGCCCTCGATGCCGCACAGAAACAGGCTGCCCTCGTCCCGCTGACGACCGCGCGGCATTGCCTGCAGACAATGAAACTTGCCGCAGAAGCTGCCAGACTTGGCAATGCCAACTCGGTCACAGACGCCGCAACAGGCTGCCATACTGCATATGCCGGACTCAAGGGCGCGCTCATGAATGTGAAGATCAACCTCATGTCCCTGCAGGACGGTGATTTTGTCTCAAGTCTTAAAAAAGAGGCAGAAAGTCTCGCTCAGGAAGGGCAGAACATACTCGAGGAACTGGAAGCATTCATGAAAGAGGCCCTGGCCTGAACGACCCGGCATGACAGGTAGCTTCGCCGCCCGTTTCTGCATTTTCATGCAATTCTACTCTTGACCCGGGCGGCGATGCGTACTATACCTTGCGCTGAAATCAATGCTGCATGGGGGCGCCGCTGTGAAAGGCTCCGATGTTACCGTTTCGGGCGTTTCCAAGTCCTTTGGTGCATTCAAGGCACTCAAGGACGTCACTCTCTCTATTCAAAAGGGCGAATTTTTCTCGCTGCTCGGGCCGTCGGGTTGCGGCAAGACAACCCTTCTGAGACTCATCGGGGGATTTGAGGATCCCGATGCCGGCACCATCGAAATCGATGGCAGAAGTGTGCTCGGGCTTCCTCCCGACAAGCGTCACTGCAATACTGTCTTTCAGAGCTATGCTCTGTTCCCTCACCTGACAGTTTTTGAAAATGTGGCCTTTCCGCTTCGCATAAGGAAAACACCCCGAAAGATCATTGACGACCGGGTCATGCACTATCTCTCGCTGGTACAGCTTGAGATGCATGCAGGCAAAAAACCGTCACAGCTATCGGGCGGCCAGAAACAGCGCGTTGCAATCGCACGTGCCCTGATCAACGAGCCATCAATCCTGCTGCTGGACGAACCACTGTCCGCGCTCGATGCCAAGCTCAGACAGCACATGCTGATGGAACTTGACAGCATCCATGACAAGGTAGGCATCACCTTCATCTATGTCACGCATGATCAGCAGGAAGCGCTGTCGGTTTCCGATCGCATCGCAGTGATGAATGCGGGAGAAGTCCTGCAGGTCGGCTCTCCAAGGCAGATCTATGAAAACCCCTCGACCGAGTTCGTCGCACGATTCATAGGAGAGACGAATATCTTTGCCATGAAGATCACCGGCAAGGAGGGGGTGCATATCAGCGGTAAGGTAGCAGGTATCGGACCTCTGCTGGTTGACGACGAGACCGACGCGCAGGTGGGAGATGAGGCTCTGGCTACCATCCGACCGGAAAAAATCCGCATATCGAGAGAGAAGCCACAGACCAATGGCGGCCGTATCAACATCATGCATGGCGTAGTAGCGGAACCCATCTACAGCGGCTTCCAGACCAAATATATCGTGCGGCTGGATAGCGGCATGACGGTTACGGTGTTTCGCCAGCATGCGAACTGGTCAGAAGGCATTCCCGATATCGACTGGAAAGATGAGGTATACCTGTCATTCAGCGCTGCCGATATGGTCATTGTAGAGAGGCGGGCGACATGAAGCAGCGAGCTGGATTCCTGTATACACTGCCGCAGATTCTCTGGCTGCTCGTGTTTTTTCTTGCGCCTCTCTGCATCATCATCGCCTATTCTTTTCTCAAGAAAGGACTTTATGGCGGAGTAGAACCCCAGTTCAGTCTTGAGGCATATCAGGCGATGGCGAACCCGTCGATTCTGATGGTAGCCTGGAGAACGCTCAGAATTTCGGTGATTGCAACCATTCTGACCATTTTGATAGCGCTTCCCTGCGGTTACAGCATTGCACGATCTTCAAACCAGGCTATCCGGCTCTTTTTGGTAATTGTACCTTTCTGGACGAATTTTCTGGTGCGTATCTATGCATGGATTGCCATTCTGGGCAATGAGGGTTTCATCAATGATATCATCAGATGGGTTGCGCCCGGGTCAGCAGGCATCCAGTTTCTGTACAATCAGTGGGCCGTGGTGCTGGTACTTGTCTACATGTACCTTCCCTATGCAATTCTGCCGCTGTTCTCAACGATAGACAAGTTCGATTTCACGCTGCTGGACGCTGCCCGAGATCTGGGAGCTACGCGATTCCAGTCCTATACCAGGGTGCTTCTCCCGAACATAAGATCGGGGCTCGTCACAGCCGGGCTTTTCACCTTTGTGCCGATTTTCGGAGCATACGCGGTGCCGCTGCTCATTGGAGGAAAAGATTCCTACATGCTGGGGAATATCATAGCCGACCAGCTTACCAAGACAAGAAACTGGCCCCTCGCCTCTGCAATCTCCATGACAGTGACACTCTCAACGACCATTCTGGTTTTCCTGGTTGCCTTGCGCAAGCCAAAAGAGCAGAAGTGGGTCTTCGATGCGGATCCATCTGCAGCCATGAGCGCTGCCGGGGGGAGGTGAATCATGGTAAGCACCACTCATCATGGCCGCATGAGAAGACTGGCCATGCTATGGAGAATTCGACGCATTCTGAGAAAGGGAGGAAAGGCTGCCCGCAAGTTCATGCCGGTCCGTTCACCGGCTTCGAATCTCATCTACTGGGCTGTGATCGGCTTTCTCTTTCTGCCGCTCTTTGTACTGGTGTTCTATTCGTTCAATGCAGGAAGACAGGCGCAATGGCAGGGTTTTTCGCTGGTCTGGTACCAGCGCCTGGTGATGGATTCTCCCGAGCTGTGGAGGGCGTTCACCAATTCAATCATGATTGCTGGAGGCTCAGCTCTGATGGCTACGGCAATCGGCACTTTGGCAGCAATCGGCACTACCCGGTATTCATTTAGATTGCGAAGCACGGTAGCAACGTTGAGCTTCATTCCGATGATACTCCCTGAAATCGTGGTTGGAGTCTCGCTGCTAGTGTTTTTTGCAGGAATCAGCCTGAAACTCGGTCTCTTTACGGTATGGATCGCCCATACAACCTTCAATATCCCCTATGTATACCTGCTCGTGTCTGCCCGTCTGGAAGAATCCGACCCGAGCATCATCGAGGCCGCAAAGGATCTGGGGGCGAATGAAATGCAGATTCTTTTCAGAATCATACTGCCAATGGCCCTCCCGGGGATTCTGTCCGCGTTCCTTACGGCAGTCACACTCTCGCTTGAGGATTTTGTCATCACCTTTTTCGTGACGGGGCCAGGAGGTACTACACTTCCGCTCTATATCTATTCAATGATTCGTTTTGGCGTTTCACCTGTGATTAATGCACTTTCCGCTGTCATGGTGGCAGGGACTGTGCTGCTTGTCTATCCGGCTCGAAATTTTCTCAAGGTTTTTGCTGCACGGTAGGATATCGGCTTTGATTGCAGCGCAGGCTGCGCTGGTGGAAGGAGGTTGTGTATGAATCGATGGTTGCGAAGGCTTGTTCTCAATATCGCGGGATTTGGCATGCTGGCTGCCCTGATCCTGACGGGGGGCTGTGCCAGAAGTACCGATAAGACGCTCTATATCTTCAATTGGACTTACTATACACCAGATTCGGTTATTCAGAAGTTCGAGAAAGAATACGGAGTCAAGGTCGTATACGACACTTTTGCATCGAATGAGGAAATGTTCGCCAAACTCAAGGCGGGCGGCTCTTCGTACGATATCACCTTCCCTTCGGGCGATTATGTCTCGATCATGAAGAAAGAGAACATGCTCGAGAAGATCGACCGGTCCAAACTGAAGAATTTTGCCAACATCGATCCCGAAGTACTCAAGCTGTGTGATTTCGACCCGGGCAATGAATATTCAGTGCCCTATTACCTGGGGGCCGCGGGGGTCGCGGTAAATACAACCAAAGTCCAGAATTATGAGAAATCATGGTCAATCTTCGAACGCAAGGATCTGGCGAATCGAATGATCATGCTGGATGACATGCGTGAAGTGATGGGCGATGCACTCAAATATCTTGGCTATTCGGTGAACACAACCGACCAGGCGCAGATAGACCAGGCGCGCGATCTCATCAATAATGTGTGGAAACCCAATCTGCTCAAATTTGATGCGGAGGCTTTTGCAAAGAGTTTTGCGGCGGGAGAAGTCTGGGTGGCGCAGGGCTATGCAGAATCCATTTTCGCAGAGGTGGACAAGTCCAGATGGGGAGAAGTCGATTTCTTCATCCCGAAGGAAGGAGGGCCGAGCTATCTCGATTCGATGGTCATTCTGAAGAATGCAAAGCATAAAGACCTTGCGTATCTGTTCATCGACTTCATTCACCGTCCGGAAATCTATGCGGAATTCTGTGATTACTTCGGATTCCCCTCAACAGTCAATGTACCGGCACGAGCCCTCAAGAAAGGCGAAATGTGGTACAGGCCTGAGGATCTTACGGCATGTGAACTCAAGAAGGATGTTGGAGCAGACCTTGAAAAATACAACGCAGCATGGCAGGTAATCAGGGTAGGCAAGTAAGCGTGCAGCGGGCATGACAGGCTTCGGGTCCTGTCATGCCCATGTGCACCATCTCTACTGATTAATAATTGGGCATGTCATACAGGCCGCCCGCATTGTAGACCTGGGCGAAACCCATCATCTTGAGTATTCTTGCCGCATAGGCAGAGCGCGCGCCTGATGCACAGTACAGCACAACCGGCTTGTCCTTCGGGCCGATCTCGTCTGCCCGTTCTGCAATCTGATCAACAGGAATGCAGCGCGCATTTGGATAGTGCTCATCCTCGAATTCCTCTTCCGTGCGGACATCGATGACTGCCGCTCCCTGGTTGATGAGATCCTCAATGGACGTGTGTGTTCTTGCAAACATGGTGTTTCCTCCCTCTTCGTGTTTGATGCAGTGTTTCAGAAACGGCGATCACCGTTCGATATACTCGAGAAGTGCCGGCAGCAGCGACAGGCTTGTGTAGCCGCCGCTTACATACGCAACATCATTCCTGCCATTCTGGACAAGCTGACGGTAGGCCAGGTGACCTTCGAAGCCAGCCTTGCTCACTATCAGCAGACGTCCTTCGGGCAGCTCATCCATGCGGTCGCGCAGTTCATCGACTGGAAGATGGATGCTTCCTGCGAGGTGGCCTTTGAGATATTCGTTATATGTTCGAACATCCACGATGGCTGCTTCCTTGCGCGCGATGATACCTGAGGCTTCCTTTGCCGTGACAAACCTGGAGTATCCCTGCAGGTCGTTGATCGCGGCAAAGGCTGCCATCTGCAAGGGATCATTGGCGCTTGAGTAGGGTGGGGCATAGGCCAGATCCAGTTCGCTCAGCTGTTCCAGTGTGAGACCTGCATAAACTGCAGTTGCCAGAACGTCGATCCGTTTTTCCACGCCTTCTGTGCCAAATGCCTGAGCACCCAGTACACGACCGTTGCGCGTGTCGTATACGATTTTCAGGCTGAGGTCCTGAGCGCCGGGATAGTAGGTTGCATGATGGGCCTTATGGATGGTAACTGCCTTGCATGGGATACCTGCAGCCTCGGCGGCTTTCTCTGACAACCCGGTCATGGAGAAGGTAGCATCCATAACCTTCACGACAGAAGTTCCCAATGCACCCGTGTAGCGCATCGAACCGCCAAGAGCGTTCGTTGCAGCGATGCGCCCCTGCCGGTTTGCCGGCCCTGCAAGAGGAATCCGTACGCGGGCTCCGTCTACACGGCGGACGACTTCCACCATGTCGCCAGCTGCATAAATGGAAGGATCGCTGGTTCGGAGGAATTCATCGACAAGGATGCCACCGCTCTGGCCAAGCTCGAGTCCGGCATCCTTCGCGAGCTGCACGTTCGGGCGCACTCCTACCGCGAGGATTACGAGATCCGCCTCTACGCTGCTGCCATTGCTCAGGTTGGCAGTTCTCAGGTTCCAGTCGATAGAGGTCACCGAGGCATTGGTGATCACCTTCACACCGTGTTCCTCAAGCGCATGGGCGATCTGGGAGCCAAATTCAGGGTCTGCGGGAGGCATGACATGAGGCATCAACTCCACGAGTGTGGTACGCATGCCTCGCTTGGCAAGTGCTTCCGCTGCTTCAAGACCGATGAAACCACCGCCGATGACAAGTGCAGTTGAAGGATTCTGTTCTTTGATGAAGGCTTCGATCCTGTCGGTATCGGGGATTGTCCACAAGGTAAATACATTGGGGCTCTCAATACCTGCAATCGGAGGGCGGACAGGACTTCCGCCAAGAGCGAGTATCAGCGCATCATAAGGTTCTTCCTGAATGCTGCCGTCTTTTGCTCTCGTCAGCACCTTGTGTCCCTGCCGATCGATGCCAACCGCTTCGGTGTTGAGTTTGACCTGGACACGATAGCGTGCGAAGAATCCCTCGGCCGTCTGAAGAATGAGGTGCCCCCGTTTCTGGATATCACCAGAGATCCGATAGGGCAGTCCGCAATTCGCAAACGATACATAGGGACCTTTTTCCAATATGATAATTTCCGCATGCTCGTCCAGTCTTCGAGCTCGCGCGGCGGCTGTTGCACCGGCAGCAACACCACCGATAATGACAAGCTTCATTCTTTCCTCCTGAATGGTAACAACAATATATATAAAAAATGATATATTGTCAAGAGGATATTGATTTCAATACCCAGGGTGCTGTTGCACCATGCTATTGCCTTGCTGTACAACAACTGCATGAAGCTTTCCTTTTCCAGCAGATCCGATGCAGGTGATTTGCCTCCCAATAGACTAGCGGCAGCTCGCGCACGTCTCCTTGCTGAGGGGATAACAATTGATGAATTTTCTTTGAGCAATCCCACACGTGCTGGTTTTGTCAGACCTCCGGAGCTTTTTGTGCTGGATGATCCAGGTAATGCCCGCTATGATCCGGATCCGCTCGGCCTGTTGTCCGCGCGAGAGGCATTGAGTGCACACTATGCAACTCTCCACCGAAATGTAGATCCGGGTAGACTTGTCCTCTGTGCATCGACATCAGAGGCGTATTCCTGGTTGTTCAAGATTTACTGCGATCCCGGCGATGCAGTGATGGTTCCCAAGCCAGGGTACCCGCTTTTTGAACATCTGGCATGTCTTGAGTCTGTTCAGACAGTACCCTATCGTCTCGAATATGTGCATCCCAAGGGATGGAGGATAGACATTGAACATCTCGAGGATTCGATCAGACAGCTGGGAACCCGATGCAAGGCACTCATACTGATCAACCCCAACAACCCCACCGGCTCGTACATTCACGAAAGAGAAAGATCGTCTGTCATCGATCTCTGTGCGCGCCATAACCTCGTGCTTGTGGTTGATGAAGTATTCTTCGATTTTTCTCTCGAGAGGCATCCTCAGCAGAAAAGCTTCATGGGTACTTCTGAAGTGCTTACTCTGGTACTCGATGGGTTATCCAAACGTCTGGGGATGCCACAGATGAAGCTTGGATGGATTGCTGTTGCAGGCCCTGATGATGTCTGCATGAAGACGATGGCACGGCTGGAACTGGTAGCAGATACCTTTCTTTCTACAGGAACTCCCATAATGCGTGCTCTGCCAGGACTTCTGCAGCATGAGCAGGCTTTCATCGAAATGGTTCGCACCAGAATGCGTCAAAATTATGCCATCTATCATGAGGTCCTCGAAGGCGCAGAAAGTCCGCACCGTCTGCTGGCCTGCGAGGGAGGATGGACGGCGCTCGTGGAGAGTCCTGCCATTGCAGATGAAGAATCCATCGCACTCAGGCTGCTCGAGGATGCATCACTTTCGATCCAGCCGGGATTCTTCTTCGATATGGAGCGAGGTGCCCATTTTGCGCTGAGTCTGATTCTGGAACCTGCAGCCGCACGAGCATACGCCAGCAGATATGTATCCTGCTTTCAGCGTATGCTGATGGATGTATAGTCGAGCAACCTCAAAATCGATATTGTACGAATCAGAATCTTATGGAGGTTACGAACATGGCCGCAACGATCATCGATGGCAAGGCCATTGCCTCGGCCATCAGAAGCGAGCTGGCTGAGCAGGTGGCTGAGCTTGCGCAGAAAGGGCTGAGGCCGGGATTGGCGGTGATTCTGGTGGGTGAAGATCCGGCATCGGTATCCTATGTGACTGCCAAGGAGAAAGCATGTGCCGAGATTGGCATTGCCAGTTTTGAAACCAGGTTGCCGCAGGACGTTCCTCAACAGAAGCTTCTGGATGTGATCAATGCTGCCAATATGGATCCTGATGTACATGGCATTCTGGTCCAGCTGCCATTGCCTCGCCATATCGATGAAAGAGCAGTGATACGAACTATCCATCCTGACAAGGATGTCGATGGCTTTACCCCTGTCAATCTGGGTAGAATGCTGCTGGAAGAGCCTTGTTTCCTGCCATGCACGCCTCATGGCATCATTGAATTGCTGGTGCGCAGTGGCGTCCCTACATCCGGCGCTCATGCGGTCGTGGTAGGACGATCCAATATCGTCGGCAAACCTCTGGCCAATCTTCTGATTCGCAAATCGATCAATGCCACGCTGACAGTCTGCCACACCGGCACGAGAGATCTGGCTTCTCATGTGAGGAGCGCTGACATCGTGGTTGCGTGTGCCGGCCGCCCAGGACTTGTTACGGCAGACATGATCAAACCAGGTGCCTGTGTGATAGATGTTGGAGTAAACAGGGTACCTGATCCTTCAAAAAAGCAAGGATACAGGCTTTGTGGTGATGTTGATTTCGAGGCTGCAGCACAGGTGGCCGGCTGGATCACTCCTGTACCGGGAGGGGTAGGGCCCATGACCATCACCATGCTCCTTGCCAACACCATAGAGGCATGCCGCAGACTCGCCGGGAGCAGGGTATCATGATCGATGTCCAGTCCCAGCTCGACGAACGCAAGATTCCCATCCAGAAAGTAGGGGTCAAGGGTGTACGATATCCGATCACTCTTCTGGACAAGACGGAGAAGCTTCAGCACACGACGGCGGTGGTGAATCTGTATGCAGACTTGCCGCACCATTTCAAGGGTACGCACATGAGCAGATTCATCGAGGTATTCGAGGAATTCCGTCATGACGTTTCCATGCCGAACGTACTCAGGATGCTGCGCAAAATCCGTGCCGAGCTTGAAGCCGACACCGCCTATGCAGATATGCATTTCCCCTATTTTGTCAAAAAATCGGCCCCGGTCACCGGTCAGGTGTCAGTGATGAGCTATGATTGTGTCTATGAGGCAAGCTGCTCAACCAAGGGCCACAGATTTGTTGCTGGTGTGACGGTACCGGTACAGACAGTCTGCCCCTGTTCCAAAGCCATCTCTGATGGAGGAGCTCATAACCAGCGGGGGCTGGTCACGCTCAGGGTGTCGCTGGGGCCGTTTTTCTGGTTTGAGGATCTTATCAGAATAGTGGAAGAATCAGGTTCCAGCGAAATCTTTACTCTGCTCAAGAGAGAAGACGAAAAGTTCGTGACCGAAAGAGCATATGCCCATCCCCGTTTTGTAGAGGATGTCGTGCGCGAGGTGTATCAGAAGGTTGATGCACTCGGGATTTTCCCCTGGTTCAGCGTAGAAGCGGAGAACTTCGAGAGCATCCACAATCATTCTGCGTATGCATATGTAGAGAAGTCTGATCGAGCTGCACTGCCCGCCGTGACAGGACAGGATCTGGATCAGGCGAAACCTGTTGAGCTTTGATGCAGTACGCTGCAATATGCTACCATGGTATGGGGCACATTCGACAAAGGTGAGGATTGCCATGTCAGATAATCTTCCGGTTGATCCATCCACGCTTTCGGAAAAAGGCACAAGGGGAGTCATGAGCACGATCGCGGGAGCATCGCTGCTCGCAGTAAACGCGCTCCTGGGGGTGCCAGTACTGGGGACTCTTATTTCGCTCGGTCTTACCGGTCTTGGTGCGCTTGGTCTGTTTGGAAAGTCCAAGACAGACAAGGTGTCGGGAGGCGTACTGACAGCGGCAGGTATTGCCGGTCTTTCGACTCTCGTACTCCCAGGGCTTGCAAGAGGCCTTCTTTCACTTGGCGGTATCGGGCTTCTTGGTTTTGGCATCTACAATCTTGCGACATTTCTTATTGGATTGAGGAAACACCAGTCGTGATCTATCATCTGGAAACATATGGCTGTGAAATGAACAAGGCGGAATCTGCCGCCATGGAGCAGGTGCTCAGGGAACACGGGTGGACCAGAGGAGAAGAAGACAGCGCCGACCTGATAATTCTCAACACCTGTACGGTACGGACCACGGCTGAGAATCGGGCATGGAACCGCATCAGCCAGCTCTCCGCCAGAAAGCAGCAACGCCATTTTGCGCTCGCCGTGGTGGGATGCATGGCTGAACAGCACAAGGATGCTATAAGGAAGAAAGCTCCGGGAGTAGACTATGTGCTCGGCACCTTCCAGAAGCAATCATTTGGCCTGATGCTCGACGCACTTGCCCAGGGCAAGCATTACGATGTTTTCGAGGAAACGCCTGTTTACGTTTTTGGGACAACACATCATGAACCGGGCAGTTTCAGATCCTTTGTGCCTATCATGCATGGATGCAATAACTTCTGCTCATATTGCATCGTGCCATATGTGCGGGGAAGGGAAGTATCTCGCAATCCCGTCGATATTCTGGCTGAAATCGACAGGCTCGAGGATGTCGGCGTAAGGGAGGTCACTCTTCTCGGGCAGAACGTGAATTCCTATCATTGGAAGGGCAAAGAAGGCGAGCTTGATTTCCCCGGTCTGCTCAGGCTGATTGCCACGCATCTCCGCGAAAGGCACGGTACTCGCTCACGGCCTGAATACCATGCAGATGCAAAGGGCAATGATCTCAGAGAAGGCATCGGTTGGATACGTTTTCTCACCAGTCATCCCAAGGACCTTTCAGATGAGCTCATCAAAGTGCTGTCTGAAGAGCCGCTCTTCTGCAGGCACCTTCATCTGTGCGCACAGTCAGGGTCCAATGAAGTCTTGCGCCGGATGAACAGAAAATACACTCGTGAATACTATCTGTCTCTTGTGGACAAGCTGCGACTGGCACTGCCGGATCTGACCCTGAGCAGCGATATTCTGGTCGGATTCCCCGGCGAAACCGAGGAAGATCTCGAGCAGACTCTGGATCTCATGCGTCGGGTTGGCTTTATCTATTCATTCATGTACCATTTTAATGTGAGACAGGGTACGCCGGCTGCCTCCATGCCGGACAAGGTTCCGGAAAAAATCAAGAAACAGAGACTCGCCCGTGTCATCGAGCTTCAAAAGGAACTCACCAGAGCGCATATGCGAACGCGAATCGGGCAGACTGATGAGGTGCTCATTGAAGGCATGTCCAGGCGATCCAGAAAAGAGGTGCTCGCGCGCACCCAGCGGGACGAGATGGTTGTATTTCCTGCAGATGCCTCACGTATTGGTCAGTTTGCGAGAGTGAGGCTGACCGGAATCAGCGGCAATACATTCAGAGGCGAAGAGGTGTGAAGAAACAAACGCTTCTCTGCACAATGATGCTGGCAGGTCTGCTCTGCGCCTCAAACATGTCGGCACAGAACGCAGCCTCCGGCAAGACTGTTCCTTCTCAGACAGTCAACCAGCAGCAGGGCTCGGCGAGCAGCCAGACAGACACAAGATTCCAGAATCTTGCTCAGGCTAGGAGGGCAGCGTCTGCTGCAAAGACACCGGACGCTCTGATGGCTGTGCTCAAGACAGCAATGCTGCAGCTCCAGGCGCCGGACGCACTGGAGCTTCTGAAAGAGTTCGAACCCAGGCTCTCGAACACCGCGCTCAGGGCTGAATGCAACGGCCTGCTGGGCACCATCCTGCTCCTCCTTGGGCGCAGGGCTGATGCCGCACTGTATTATGCCAGAGCAGCCACATTTGATCCTGCGTGGACATCGCTGGCTTTCAGAACGACGCTCGCTTCACGTGGGGAAGCAGATGCCAGACCTATGATGGAAGCCTTGTCGGCGAGAGATGCAGCAGCCTTCACGATTGCCTCTGCCTGGATGGCAATTCTGACCAGAGAGCCCAGGGAGGCTGCCGACATCATTCGAGAGCTGCGCAAGAGAACAGCTGATGCTTCAATTCGCAGAGAGCTGCTGTTCCTGCTGATGATTGCCGAGGAGCATGGGGAAGGGGCAGTCTCTACGCGTGACACGCTGGTGAAAGAATATGCAGCAAGTCCTGAGGCCGCTGTGGCTACCGGCAAGGCTTCGCTTGCATCTCCCTTGATGCTGGTGCTTGGCATGCCCTTGCTTCCGAGCACGAGATCCGCTGTCCTGTCTTCGGGAAGTGAGGTGCTCAAGCCGGTCGAAAAGGCGGATCGCAAAGAGAATGCCCAGCAGTGGCTGCAGGCCGGCTACTTTGCTTCCAGGGAGAATGCAGAGCGCCTTGCCTCAATGCTGAAGTCGAAAGGCTTCGTGATCAGGGTGGAGACCAGCGTCAATCGCAGCGGCGAGCCGCGATGGGCGGTGCTTGTCGGTACCGCGTCCGACTGGCAGGCAACACAGCAGAAACTCAAAGACCTGGGAATAGAATCCTATCTCGCTTCGCCATGAAAATTTCGGGGTTCGATTGCAGAAACCGGATCCTTCAGCTGGTCTTTCTGAATATCAGTGGTGTCCTGTAGCCAGGCTGAAATCCATTGCTGTCATAGCGCGAAGGATCAAGCATGATGGTGACTATCTCCCCATTCTCCCTCATCTCGATGCTCAATCGATACATGCGGCGCTCAGTCGTCAAACCTTTTTCATCAGTCTGCAAAAAATCAAAAACCATGTCTGTTCCGGCCATGTACAAGGCAACCATGCCAGTCAGATACACTCCTTTGCCTGCGAACCGTGCTCTGGTTCCCTGAATTTCGAGCACAAGTCCGTCACTCGAACGATACCTGCCATCCAGGGAGGGGAGAGGCGGCTTTGGAGACACCGTGGGTGCCTGGGACAGGGGCTGGCTTGCCGCCACAGCTTCCTTGCGGCGATAAAGACCTGACCAGCCTTCATCCCGATGGAACCTCGATATCTGCTCGTCACTCACGCTCAAGCGCATGCTGTCTCTGTTCACGAAATCGATCGAAATCATTCTTTCCAGCGCACCGGAGCCTGACAGGACACAGGCTGTATTGAGTCGCGTACCGCTGCGATATTTGGATACCATGACCCAGCGTTGCATGTTGAGCCCATCCGAGAGAATGATTTCGTTCCGTGCCGGATCCATGAAAACATTTCTTGAGGAACCAGCGGCATCCATCGTCCATAATTCCCCTGCCAGCCAGGTAAGATATTCCTCACGCGTTGTTCCAATCGCTGCCCGTATTTCGCTGAGATCGATGGACAATCGCGTGGTGCCTGCCAGCATGAACGTGTGTCGTGCCGCAACCCATCGATACTCTGTTCGCATCCCGGGGATATCTTTTACGCCATTCACCTGTGTATCGACAATGATGCGCGCAGGTTCGGAGGTATCAGGAGCCAGGAAGGTCACCGAGAGGCCCTGTACTGCGAATGCCAACTCCAGGCGCTGGCGCTCGCTGTTTCTGAAAATGGCACATGATTGCCTGTCCTGATCCGCGAGACCCTGTACAATGAGTTCGGGCTTGCTGTCGCTGTCAATATCGAAGGCATCGATGAACAGCCCTTCAGGTCTGGTGATGTCCAGAGCGAGCTCCTGCACGCGCGCGAAAACGGCCGTTACTGGCTGCAGGTCGGCGAGAATCAGATAAACTTTTCCGCTATCCCGCCCTGCACCGACCCTGCGTGCGACAATGATCTGCTCAAGGTCTTCATCAGCGTCGATATTCAGATCAATGGCTCTGAGAAATATCTCATCAGCAGCAGGGTTGATTCTTGCTCGAATGCGGGGATCTGTGGCTGTCTGCCCCTGCCCGGTTACGGTTGAGGAAGCCAGTGTTGCTGTACGCTGTTCCACGGGGATGGAAGCAGAGAGTTGCTCCTGCCGTTTGATGGCAGCAAACCAGAGTGCAAGAAATATGACAACGGCTGTTGCGATGCCATAGAGCACCGTGACAGCCGTTGTTCTTTTCCGGGTTTGTTCTTCCTGCATCATGACGTATGATACTATGCAAGAAGATCAGAGGGACAGAAGTACCTCCGAAATGCGGGCGACTGCTTCGTCGAGTTCCGCTTCCGTTATGACAAGAGGCGGAGCAAATCGGATGATATTGCCATGAGTCTGCTTGGCGAGCACACCCTTTTCCTTGAGCGCTACGCAGACAGGATAGGCTTCGTAGCCTTCATCGAATACTATTGCATTCAAAAGGCCCTTGCCCCGGACCAGCCGTACTCTGGGTGCATGCAGTGCCGCAATCCTTTCACGGAATCTTATTCCCAGCCTGTAGGCATTCTCTTCCAGACGTTCCTGCTCGAGCACTTCAATTGCAGCCATGCCTACGGCACCGGCAAGGGGGTTGCCGCCAAAGGTTGAACCATGTGTGCCAGGCGTAAAGACATCCATGACGGAGTGGTCGGCCACGATTGCGGAGATAGGCATGATGCCGCCTCCGAGAGCCTTGCCCAGGCACATGATGTCGGGACGGGCATTTTCATACTGCCACGCAAAGCGCTTTCCGGTCCGGCAGAAGCCGGTCTGGATCTCATCCAGTATCATGAGCACGTTGTTGCTTGAGCAGATTTCACGAACCCTTGCGAGATAGCCTTCTGGTGGTACCACTACTCCTGCTTCACCCTGAATAGGCTCCAGAATCACGGCTACAGTATCATCATCAATTGCCTGTTCGATTGCTGCAGCATCGCCATAGGGTACTTTCACGAAACCGGGCACATAGGGGCCATAATTGATGTAGGAATCAGGGTCATTCGACATTGAGATGACTGCAATGGTCCTGCCGTGGAAATTGCCCAGCGCGCAGATGATCTTCTGTCTGCCATTCGGCACACCCTTGACCTCGGCACCCCACCGGCGTGCTGCCTTGAGCGCAGTTTCAACCGCTTCGGCGCCGGTATTCATGGGCAAGGCCTTCTCAAAACCTGTATATTCACAGAGTTTCTTGAGGAAGGGGCCCATCCTGTCATTGTGGAAGGCGCGCGACGTGAGAGTAACCGTATCGAGCTGAGCTTTTGCCGCTGCGACAATATGGGGATGGAGATGTCCCTGGTTCACGGCGGAATAGGCAGAAAGGAAATCAAAATATTCTCTTCCTTCCGGATCCCATACCTTGCATCCTCTGGCCTTGGAAATGACTACGGGCAGCGGATGGTAATTGTGCGCACCGTACTTTTCATCCAGAGCGATGTAATCTTGGGAATTCATGAGAAAACCTCCTTTGGCTGTGGGGCTTCAACAATAAAACCCCGCACCATTATACACGGGTTTCTGGAATTGCGAAAGGGCTTTTCTGCAATTACATATTAAGTAAATATTTATGCAGTCTGTCCGAATACCGTTTCCGCTCAAGACCGAGTTCGACAAGGCGATCGAGCAACGCTTCATAGGACAGACCTGCAGCCATGCACATGCGCGGGTACATGGAAATTGCGGTAAAGCCGGGGATGGTATTGACCTCGTTCAGATATATGGTTCCGTTGGTCTTATCTATGAAGAAATCGACTCGGGCCATCCCTTCCAGGCCTGCTGCCTGATATGCCTTTATTGCGAGTCTCTTGATTTTTTCGGCCGTCTCGGGAGCAAGGGGAGCGGGAATCAGCAGTCCGGCGCCATCCGGGTCAAGATACTTTGCTGCATAATCATAGAATTCATGATGAGGCACCACCTCACCCGGATCAAATGCCACTGGATGCTCATTGCCGAGCACAGAACATTCGATTTCTCTTGCATTGATGAACTCTTCGATCAAGGCAGTGCGTGACCATCGAAGAGCCTCCCTGAGGGCTCCTTCGAGCATTGCGGGATCCGTTACCTTGGCCGTTCCAACCGAGGATCCCGAGCACGATGGTTTGACAAAGCAAGGGTATCCTAACCTGGACGACACTTCTGCAGCCAGGTTCGCCATTCGTGTTTCAACATCAAGCTGACTTGCCCGCAGATAGTTCACGACAGGAAGCCCTGCCTCGAGCCAGAGACGTTTGGAAACATCCTTATCCATGCCTATCGCAGATCCGAGCACGCCTGCACCAACGTAGGGGAGGCCGCAGATCTCCAGCAGGCCCTGGATGGTTCCATCCTCGCCAAAGGTCCCATGGAGCACGGGAAACACGATATCGACAGCAAGTTTCTCAAAGCCTCTGGGGCCTTCTACCCAAAGCCCATCGCCAGGCATGGCGAGTACACGGCGAGATGCTTCAATGGAAGGAAGAGGGCGCATGGCCTCCTGCTGTGCCGGCAGGAAAACCCAGTCAGGAAGCGCCTGAAGATACCAGAATCCGGAACGCGCAATTCCTATTGGATGAATGCTGTACCTGTCTCGATCGAGATGAGAGAGAATGGAGGCTGCAGAGATGAGTGAAACTTCATGCTCGCTTGATACTCCGCCATATAGCACTGCGATACGAATCATGCAAGGCTCCTCGTGGTAGATTCCGGGAAACCGGTACGATAGCCCATGTCCGCCAGAAGAGAACGTGCCGTCCCCTCTTCATCGTACGGCATTACATGGTCTGCAAATATGATGGAATTCTCGTGCCCCTTGCCGAGCAGAAGCACCAGATCACCGGCATTGGCCAGCGAAAAGGCTTTCTGAATGGCTTCCCGGCGGTCTGGAATCAGGAAGAGTCTTTGGCCCCTGGGAAGTTCCGGACAGCCTGCTGCGATTTCCTCAAGCAGCGCCATGCGATCTTCCCCTCTTGGGTCTTCGTCCGCGAGAATCACCACATCGCAGTAGTCCGCTGCGATACGTCCCTGACGAGGTCGTTTCTCTCTGTCTCTTTCTCCACCAGAGCCGAACACGCAGAGCATTCTCCCCTTTCGAGAGGCGCGGAGCGGCGGAAGAATTTCCAGGAAAGATGATGGAGTGTGTGCATAATCAATGATAACCTCGAAAGGTTGTCCCTGATCGATACGCTGCATGCGACCCCGGACAGGGCGGAGGGTCGGCAAATGAGGCAGGAAGGATTGCCAGGGGATACCGCTTGCCGATGAGGCAGCCAGCATGGCAGCCATCGTATTGGGAATATTGAATCTCCCCGGCAGGTTGATGCGAGCCGGCAGTCGAATCCGGCCACCCTTGCCATCAGGACCTTCGAGAGTAAAACTTGCACCAGAACTGTCTGAAGATACATCAAGCGCGATGAGATCGGCGGCATTGCCTCTGGATGCATAGGTCATGCAAGGAGCATTCGATGCCTGTAGGAAATAGGATGCGCTGGGATCGTCTGCGCACACCACTCCGGCAGGCGCAATCTTCCTGTCGCCAATGGTCTTCTGCCCGCATGCTCCCAGTCTCCTGAAGAGGTTGGCCTTGTCACTGCGGTATTGTTCCCATGTACCATGAAATTCTAGATGTTCATGGGTGACATTGGTGAATACGCCGATGTCGAAGCACACATGTGCAAGGCGGGCAGTGCGATCAGAGAGGCCATGACTTGATGACTCTACCACAGCATGAGTCAGGCCTTGGTCACGCATGCGGGCAAGCATGGCATGTACTGCCGTTGATTCCGGTGTGGTCTGATGTTCCGGGTTGGGCTGTTCACCATCACCCGTATCGGACATCACCGTGGAAAAGAAACCTGTACGTATGCCTACAGCGTTGAGCAATTGGTAGATGAGGGATACGGTGGTGCTCTTGCCCTCTGTACCCGTTACGCCAATTACGCAGAGATCTTTCGAGGGAGCGCCATAGAAGGCACTCGCAATGGCCGACATGGCATATCTGCAATCCGTGACCTGTATGGCGGTCATGCCTGGTGGCACGGCTGGTGAGGAGTTCTGATGGACGAATGCAACGGCACCACGTGCACGGGCATCTGCAACAAAACGCATGCCATCGGTATGTATGCCGGGAAGAGCAAAGAAGAGCCAGCCTGGCTGACATGCCCTGGAATCATAGGCCAGGCCATGTATGGCAAGGTTCACTTCACCTGTAACCGAGACAGGCTGAATGGCTGCAAGGAGTTCTGAAAGTCTGAACATTGCAGCAGCATACTAGCACAGCAGACATGCTCGTACAACGAGGCACGCAGGTGGCGCGGGAGGTACGCACCGATTTCGGATGGGGTCATCTTATCTGACGGGAGCAGCTGCGATATACTCTTCTACTCACACAGATGGAGGAGGGAGAACATCCATGTACCTGGTGCGAGTTGAAACCGATTTCTCGGCTGGCCATCATCTGAGTCACTACCATGGGAAATGCGAACGCCCTCATGGTCATAATTACAAAGTGAGGGTATGGGCACGGGGCGAACAGCTTGGCGAAGGTGGCATGCTTATTGATTTCGGAATCCTCAAATCTGCGCTCAGGAAAATTGTCAATGAAAGCCTGGACCATCGCGACCTGAATGAGATCGCGGCTTTTCAGGATGATCCCAGCGCCGAAAGAATAGCCAGATACATCTTTGACGAAATCAGGAGGCTGGATCCCTCACTGCCTCTTCACGCGGTTGAGGTATTTGAAACGGATACCTCAATGGCAAGATATGAAGAATAGAAGTAACACCGAAAGCCGCTGCAGGAGCTGCATGAGTACCATTCGGAGCAGAGTCGTTCAGCCCTGAGGAGGCAATTCCTCCGACTCCCATGCGAGAATCTTCAGCACTGGCCTGGCATGCAGGAGATCGGCAAATCTTTTTCCCAAAGACTCGAGGTCAGCCCTGCTACCGATCGTCAATTCCACTTTCAGGCAGTCATTCCCCTCCTGTCGCAGCACCCCGCCAGCCAATACTGATCTTGGGGAACGGGACGCCGCCGGCACCATGAGCATGTCATTGTCGCGATGTCTGAGCATATAGCGTACTGACTGCTCGCGAAGCCATGCATCAAGCTGGGCCAGGGCTGCTGGCATGTCGATGCCCTCCAGACTGATCTCCAGTCGGCAGGCTCGGGTAATGTTTGTTCTCTCTGTTGCATCGAGCAAGTGTATATCGCGGTGAAAATGGTGTCCCCTCCGGCTTTGCAGGTTTCCGGCTGGTATCAGGTTGCTCTCGGCAGCTGCCGCTTTCCGGACGACGGTTTCGAGAACAGCCGCTTTTGGACCTGCAATGCCGTATCGTTTTCTTCCGCATATATTCCAGACTCTGGCTGCCGCATTGAACCTTTCTGCCCACTCTTCAGAAGGGTAGAGTTCTCTTGCCATAAAAACGGCCTTTTCCGCATTCGGTACCAGATCGAAAAGAAATCGCAGCAGGCGGGAGCGTCGATACATGGCAGTCGCTCCGGCGAGATCAGGCGATTCCTCAATTTCGAGTGTGCACCATTCGAATCGCTTCTTTGCCTGTTGCACTGCCTGAAGAGCCGCAAGGGAGGAAGCATCCCAGGCACGTAAGGTTCTTCCTGCTCTTGACGGCAGAGAAGACCTGCGGGCGTGCAGCACATGAACTGACGAGGTCGCCGAGAGCGTCTGTCGCGCACGCTCATAGTGTTTTCTCACCAGCATCCAATGGTTTTCAGGTTCAATCCATGAAAAAGATGGAAGAAAATGCTCAGGCTTTTCCGAGACAAGCACATTCCAGCCTGGTGTCGAGCGCAGCCAGCTGTCGAGCGATTCCATCGCGGCGCGAGAAACATGCATATCAAATACAAAACCTTGTCCTGGTATCGAAACAAGCCAGCCATGCGAAAAAGATCCTCCCAGGGAAAGCAGCTGATCCAGCCAGTACTCTTCAAAACTGGCGGCAAGTCTGTATTCGCATGCATATCGCATGCAGATATCTGCCAATCTGTCCGAAATTCGAGCCAGTTTCTGCCGGTCCGGTTGCAGTGCATCGTACTGAAGTGGTGTAAAAGGCAGTCGAACGAGATAGCCTGCAGAAACCAGTATGCGGGTGGCCGCGTGGAGATCCCGGCGCATCTCGTCAATTCCTGAACAGAGGGTCTCAAATTCGGAAAAATCATGCTCATCTTCATAGCCGGATATGATGAAAAACAGTTTGAGTTCTCTGGCGTTGCCGCTCAGTATGAGCCTGATCGCTTCCTCAATATGGCGAAGCTCGATGCCCTTGTGATAGAACCGGAGCATTCGATACGAGATTCCTTCCACCCCAAGGGTGAAGGACCGCTTCCCAACGGCCAGTTCGGCGTCAAAAAGCCCTCTTGCATAAGCCAGCACGTCAATTCTCTGGCTCATGAGTGAGACATTCGAGAAGAGGCGGGCAAGCTGTGGCAGCATGTTGTCTAGAAAAGGATGCATATTGAAGTTGTAGCTGAAGAGTTCAAGGTCTTCGGCGCCAGTTGCCTTTTTCAGCCTGAGTGCAGCATCAAGCACTTTCTGAGTGTCGGCGGGAGCAAACGGTCTTCTATCCCAGCCCTCGAGACAGAAGGAACAGTGACCAGTGCATCCTGCGGTAATGGCAAGTTTCGCGGTAGCGGCCGCATCGCCGTTGAGCACGAGGGGAGAAGCCAGAATCGCCGGGCGATACTCTGCAAGAGCGCGGGAAGTGAGATGCGCATGTGGTGAAGGGCAGCAAGGCCAGAAACCAGGTACCCGTTCGTTGATGAGATGCAGAATATCCTGTTTTCTGAGCCCTTTTACCTTGCCTGTTGCGAGAAGTTCCGCCAGTTCGCGTACATGACCTTCTCCTTCGCCAAAGAAGACGGCATCGACAAGGCTGTCCTGCAGGACACCTTGTGATTCATCAAGCACGGCTCCTGCAGTCACGGCGCTCGAACCACCCAGTACCAGCAAGGGTATCTCCTCTCTGGTCATGCGCTCGTCAAAGGAAACAGGCATGCCTGATTGTGCCAGCAGCCAGGGGAGATTGATCAGCTCAGGGGTGTACGCGCAGGAAATGAGCACGCAATCAAACTCATGTGGCTGTCTGCCTGATATTCTTCCGGAAAACCACGGAATGCCCGCTTCTGACATCGCCTGGCGATCCTGTACGGGAGGAAGAAAGGCGAAATCCACAAAAGCTTCGCTCAATGCTTGTCGTATTTCGTCGAAGAGCACGAGATGTGCAAAAGAAAGTGCGACATCCCGCCAGGGTGAGAGGCGCACAATCAGGAATGAAGCAGCTGCGTCCTCCCACCGTGGATTGCCGAGATCAGAGCAGACTGGCGGAATGAACACCTCTCCTTCCTGGCGGAGAAAACCTTTATGGGATTGCAGCCTGGGAGATGATGTTCGTTTCATGGACGTTGCGGACGATTGCGCTTTTCATGGCGCTCACGTTCCATCTCTTCCACACGGGAAAAGAAGGTTTCGACATCGGGTTCAAGTACCATGCCTTCCGACAGCCATTTGGTTCTGAAGACAAATCCATATCCTACCGCCGTTCTGGAAGCCCTGCGGAGCTCGACGCCATCTGCAAGCAGTATGCTTATGCCTTTTCTGCCGGCCCGGCCCGTCCGTCCAGCTCGGTGTATGTACGCAGCAGGTTCGTCCGGCATATCCAGGCTTACTATATGCGTGATGTCCGGGATGTCGAGACCTCGTGCTGCCAGATCCGTCGTCACCAGATAGCGAAGGGAGCCTCTGGCGAAACGTTCGAGTGCGGTATGGCGGTCTTCCTTGGGCATGCGGGAAAGAATGTATCCTGCAGGAATGCCTGCAGCAGCGAGCCTCGATGCAGCTTTTTCCACCCTGTAGGTGTCAGATGCAAAGACAAGGCAGCGGCCGGGATGTACAGCAGAATCCAGTTTAATGAGTTGATCGATCTTTCTTCTATGATCGGCATACAGAACCCAGTGTTCGATTGCGCTTGAGAGCACTCCTTCAGCAACCATGTCGAGTGTAACAGGATTACGGAGGAATGGCAGCGCACGCTGTCTTGTCTTTCCGGGAATTGTTGCCGATGCGAGGACCCGGACACATTCCGAAGGAATCTTCGAGAGAAGAAACTGTACTGCTTCCTCATATTCGTTGGAAAAAAGCCTGTCAGCTTCATCGAGCACCAGGAAGATGAGAGAATTCACAGGCAGAAATCCAAGCCGGACAAGGTCGGCCAGTCTTCCAGGTGTTCCAGTAACCAGGTGAGGGTGAGCCTTGAGTTCTTCTTTCTGACGTGAGTAATGCGTGCCGCCGAGCATAGTTGCGATCGAAAGTGGCATGCCTGCTGCATCCGCCAAGCGTTTTGCCTGACGGGCTACCTGCACGGCGAGTTCCTGTGTGGGACAGATTACGATTGCTGATGGCCATAGTCTCTGCCTCATGCGTGGCTCGTTTCTTGCAATCATGTGGAAAACTGGAGCGAGGTACGCAAACGTCTTGCCTGTTCCGGTCTCCGATTCCATGATGAGGTCTCTGGCTTCCAGAAGAAACGGAATGGCCCTTTTCTGTATGAGAGTTGGTTCAGTATATCCAAGTCTGGCAAATGCTTCAGTCAGACTCCTCTCGAGTCCCAGCTTCTCGAATCTTTCCATATGCAGACACGCTACAGGAAATGGGTTCTTTTTTCAATAAGTGTCGACACGACCTGCGCTTTTCGATATAGTCTGTGCGCCATGAATCTTGAAGCATTCGTACTGGGATCGGGCGGCATGATGCCCTTGCCACACCGACAGCTGACAAGCATGCTCGTGCGCAGGGAAGGGGAGCTCTTCCTGTTCGACGCTGGTGAGGGTACACAGGTGTCGATCCGGCGACTCAATCTCAAGTGGAAAAAGATCACTGCCATTTTCATCTCGCACATGCACGCGGATCATGTTACGGGTCTTCCCGGCATTCTCATGCTCTCAAGCCAGGTCGACAGGGAAGAACCGCTCTATATCTATGGTCCTCCCAGGATTGCCGAATATGTAGAGCAGAACAGGCGTCTTCTCGATATGTACATAAATTATGAAATCGTAGTCAGAGAGATAACCGAGAGGGGAGTGCTCTGGGAGGGAGACGGCTACACAATCCGTGCATTCCCTCTTCGGCATACAAAAATGTGCTTTGGATATACCCTGGAAGAAGGTCAGAGGCCTGGTGTCTTCCATCCGGACAAGGCGCTTGCGCTTGGCATTCCCCGGGGTCCACTGTGGTCCCAGTTGCAGTCAGGGCAGGAAGTGAGGCTCGAGGATGGGCGTGTAATACAGCCTTCAGAGGTTCTCGGTCCGCCACGATCCGGGCGCAAATTCAGCTATGTGACCGACAGCCTGTATTTTCCGGAAATTGCATCAGAGGTGGAAGGCTCAGACCTGCTCATCTGCGAAGGGATGTTCGAACATGCCCTCGTCGAGACTGCTGTGGAAAAGCGACATATGACAGCAGTGCAGGCAGCGCAGATTGCACGGGATGCTGGTGGTGTACGAAAACTCGGGCTTATTCACTTCAGCCCGCGCTATGCCGACCGGGAACTGAAGGCACTGCTTGATGAAGCGCAGCTGATATTTCCCAATACAGTACTCGCTCGGGATCGCATGCACCTGCCTCTGGAATTCGTAGATTGATCACACGCTTCCGCAAGGCGGATCAGATGGTCGAAGGCTTGAAAGCCAGAATTCTGGAGCTGCTCTGCTCCTTCGTTCTCTCCAAGGCAGCATATGCCTCACGATAGAGGCGGGAAGGACTTACCTGTCTGCCATATCGTGCGCTGATGCCATAATGGAGTGGTGGTTCTCCTGCAAGGTCTTTGTAGAGGCTCAAGGTAGTTGTGAGGGTGTCATCAAGATCCACACCGAGCTTAAGACAGGAGCCTGCATCTACGCCGGGGAGCACCACGGCATGGCAGCCTGCAGCTATCTGGACCACCAGATCACGGGTTCCTATATAATCACGAATGGTTGCCGCAAGCGCTGTCTCACTCGGATCCTTGCCTGCATCAGGCGTGTACTGAATGAGAAGAAGGCTGCATTCTCTGTCCTGACTGCGAGCAAGCTGATGGCTGAGCAGTTCCTCCAGGGCAGGTGCATCAAGGACAGGAGAAAAACCTGTTCGGTAGATACCCTGTGGTGATGCAGTTCTGATTTCTGGAGCAATGAATTCCTGGTCTCCAGAAGATTCGGCTGTATAGTCCTGGTCGCCTTCCGTCTCGGTACCAGCTGTCTGCTCCTGGAAGGAAAATGGTTTCTCCGCTTGTACCTCTGATATGGCAGAGGGTTCAATCGGGGCAGCATGATCCTGTGCTGTGAGGCGCTCCTCGGATGCAGGCTCTGATGCGGTACGGTTCATGTCGTGGGGAAATTGCTGGTAAGGCTGTTCTCTCTCTGGCACTTCCTGATCTTCATGATCTTCTTCGCTGGCTGAATGTGATGCTCTGCCAGACGACGATTCGGTTTGCGGTTCAGATACCTGCTCCCCCATAGTTGGCTGCCAGTTGCCTTCTTCTCCACGGCTTTCTGCCGGACCTTCTTCGTTCTCCATCGGCATCTGCCCTGGTTCATCTTTTCCGAGTGCAAACTGCAGGATTACTAGCACCGCAAGCCAGAGCGCCAGCCCGACACCGGGCCACAGGAGTGTCTGAGCGACATCCTTCTGCGAAAGCACGGCATACAGTGCCATCACTTTCATGCCTTCCTGCAGAGGGGTCATGTAGATGATGGTAGACATGCCAGGAGCTCTGAATACAGTGGGTGATTTTGAGGCAGGCAAGGCGAAGTATGGTGATTCATCAGGAATTTTCCAGAGCACCAGTCCATCTCGATCGAGTATCTGCATGGCCAGAAGATGTCTGCTGGCCTGAAAGAGGCTTCTCAGTTTTTCTCTTACATAGGGATCTGAAAGGTCCTGAGGATGTCCAATAGAGGTAAGTGAATTTCGCACTATGGTGTATTCTGCGGCTGCAGTTCTTTCGCCGGCATCGCGGAGGCTGCCGATCTGCAGGGTCAGATAGTCAGCAACCGCGAGTATGAGAATCATGGTAAGAATGAAGGATGCGATGCGAATTGTGTGTTTCATTGCAGGGCTCCCATGACGTATACTTATATATCGGAAGGTTATTGCGTATTCGACAGCATAATCGCCGTACGCAGGACAAGGAGCATGTATCATGCAGGCTCGGACGATTCGATCAAGGACGTTGCCGGAAGGATGGTATCCTTCTGACAGTACTGCCATCAGGAGGCTCTATGCGGAATGGACCTCGCACGTGCCTGCTCATGACGCCGTGGCTGTCGTCGCGCCACATGCGGGCTGGTATTTTTCGGGAGACCTGGCGGCATTGGCAATCCATGCTCTCGGAGCATGCGACACCGTTATCGTATGTGGAGGGCATCTGCGAGCGGGTGATCCACTGTGTATTGCCAAAGAAGACGCCTTTGACTGCACGGTACGAATTGCCGACAGTGATACCGCACTTCTCCAGGCATTTCTGCGTACCCTCCAGGAGATGGGAATCGAGGAAATTGAGGACGACATATATCCTGACAATTCGGTTGAGGTGCTCCTCCCGCTCGCGGCGCTGCGATTCCCTGACGCGAGAATGCTCTGTATGAGAATGCCACCTGACTACAAGGCCCGAGAGGCCGGTCTGGCACTGGCAGCCGCGGCACTCGAGACAGGCAGGAAAGTTGGCTTCATCGCCTCTACGGATCTCACTCACTATGGTCCCAATTATCACTATATGCCGCGGGGAGTGGGACCTCAGGCAGAAACATGGGTGAGAGAAAAGAATGACAGAGCGCTCATCGACGCAGCACTTGCGATGGATACGGAACTGGTGCTCAAGCAGGGACGTGAAGTGCAGGCTGCATGCTCGGCAGGCGCTGTGGCTGCCGCGATCGCCTTTGCACAGGAGCGAGGCGCAGTACAGGGAATCCTCATGCGGCACAAGCTCAGCAGCGAGGTCATGCACGATCTATCGTTTGTAGGGTATGCTGCCATTGCCTTTACAGCAGGCAATTGTTAGGCGGTCTCCTTTGATTCAGCATCCTCGTTCCCGGGCCAGAAGCATGACTTCTTTTCTGAACTGGTCACCCCTGTCAAATTCGTGGAGAAAGAGTCCAAAACTGGCACAACCAGGCGAGAGCACCACCACATCACCTGCAGTTGCTGTTTCTGCAGCCTGCAGAACAGCTTCATGCATCGATCCGCATGGATCCTCTGTATGGATACCGTGCTGATCGAGGAGAGGACGAAGTCTGTCCGTACCGCTGCCTTTCAGCAGAATGATACGTTTTGCCTTTGTCATGTGTCTGGCCAGATCTTCAAAATCGCTATTCTTGTCGCTGCCTCCAGCAATCAGCACCACCGGCTGAGAAAAACTCTCAAGCGCTGCAATTGTTGCATCAGGCACGGTTGCGGCGCTGTCATTGTACCATTGCACATCATCAATGGTGGCAATGTGCTCGAGCCTGTGAGGTACTCCCGGGAAATCGGCCATGGCATCTGCGATGACAGATGCTTCGATACCGAATGCTCTGAGTGCGACAGCAGCTGCGAGCAGGTTTTTTTTCTGATGCATGCCTGGTGTTCTGACCTTGGCGGGAACCAGAAGCTCTCTTTCTGCATCAAAGTTGCCGAACCCCAGGACCGACGCAGAGTGTGATGATGGATCTGATTCCAGCCATCCGCCACGCGCTCCATCTGGAAGCAGCCCTTCAAAAGGTCGCGAAGCATACCAGAGCACCCTGGCTCCTGTTTCTGAAGCGAAGCTTCTGCCCCAGTCCTGATCGGCATTGCAGACCGTCCAGTCATCCTGATTCTGACCACGATAGATCTCCCGCTTGTCGTTCACATAGGATTCCATCGAGCCATAATAATTCAGATGATCCGGCACGATTGTTGTCAGCACTGCTACCTTGGGCTTCAGAAGACCTGTTCCACGCAGGTCGCCGAGCTGCCAGCTCGAGAGTTCCAGGACAACTGGCGTATCGGGCGTAGTGTCATGCAGGAATTCCAAGGGCGAGACTGTGATGTTGCCCCCGAGAAAAGCCGGTAGACCTGCCTTACGGAGGCAGTGGTATATTGCGCTTGAGGTAGTTGATTTGCCTTTTGATCCTGTTACAGCAATGAGCGGAGCATCCGTAAATTTCAGGAACAGTGAAATATCCGTTTCGATATGTCGTGCAGCCTTAAGATACGGTGAATCACGCTTTACTGCGGGATTCTTTACCACGAAATCGGCATGCACAAAATCGTCCATTTCGTGTTTTCCCAACACGAATCGTATGGGCAGATTCTCGAGTGCCTGCAGGGAAGGAGTGAGCACTTCAGGTCCCCTGAGGTCTGTCACGGTCACCTGTGCTCCAGCCCTGGCAAGAAATCTGGCACTTGCTATGCCACCGCCATGAAGCCCCAACCCCATCACCGTTACACGCGCACCGCGCAAAGCATCCAGGTTCAAACGCATAGGTTTGCATATGATGCCTTATTCTTGAGAAGGTTGTCCAGATGTAGAGAATCTCCAGAAACCGAGGTTGGAAACATGCCGTTTTTTATATACTATACAATCAAATCCATGATGATTATCGATCTTTTTTTCTTGACAGATACGGAAAGCGCTCGTAACCTATCCCTGCCATGAATCGCGTACAACATCATCCCATCCTGGCGGAACCACCGCACAGGAAACTCGTATCATTCTCGTTCGACGGAATGACAGTGCAGGGCTATGAAGGTGAACCGGTTGCGTCCTCTCTCGTGGCACTCGGAATTCATACCTTCTCTTTCCATCACAAGGATGGCGCCCCGCAAGGTCTCTTCTGTGCCAATGGCCAGTGCTCGCAGTGCACCATGCTTATCGATGGCATACCTCGCAAATCGTGCATGACGCCGCTGGAAGAAGGCATGGATGTCAGAACTCTCAAAGGTCTTCCTGCATTACCGGCACAGGATGAACCGCTTGTCCAGGCTGAGCGCCGCTCGATCCGAACAGACATTCTGGTGATTGGAGGAGGTCCGGCAGGTCTTGCAGCCGCGGCAGAGCTTGGCAAACTCGGTTTCCAGGTGCTGGTTGCCGATGACAAATCGAAGCCTGGCGGGAAGCTGGTCCTTCAGACCCACAAATTCTTCGGCTCTGAAAAGGACTGCTATGCGGGCGTGAGGGGTATCGATATTGCAGGAATACTCGAAAACAATGCCAAACGTTACCCTTCAGTAAAAATCCTTCCGAATGCGCCAGTGGTGGCCATTTTCAAGGATCGCAAGGCAGGTATTTTCCTCAATTATGAGTCATACCTTCTTGTGGATTTCACTGCACTACTCGTTGCAGCAGGTGCACGCGAAAAGGCGCTCCATTTCCAGGGATGCGACCTTCCTGGCGTAATCGGTGCAGGGGCGTTCCAGACCCTCGTCAACCGCGACATGGTCAGGGCCTTCAAAAGAATTCTGATAGTGGGCTCTGGCAATGTAGGTCTCATTGCAGCGTACCATGCGCTCCAAGCCGGGATAGAGGTAGCCGGCATCGTGGAAGTGGCAGGCAGAATCAATGGTTATCAGGTACATGCCGACAAGATCAGACGCATGGGCGTGCCTATCTACCTCAACACTACCATAGTGCGTGCAGAAGGGACCGACAGGGTGGAACGCGCCATCGTTGCCTCGGTGGACGAGCGCTACCAGCCCATGGCAGGAACCTACAGGACCTATGAGGTAGATGCCGTACTCATCGCTACCGGTCTTGCATCCTGCAATGAATTCCTCCAGCAGGCACGCTCCTACGGCATCATGGCCGTTGCAGCCGGTGATGCAGGAGAGATCGCCGAAGCATCAAGCGCTATGTTCGGAGGTCGCATCGCGGCCCACCGGCTTGCTGAAATGCTGGGCAAGCGCACCAGTGTCAATCCCGAGTGGGAAGAAACACGCCAGGTGCTCGCATCAAGACCAGGCGACAGCTATGAGCGCTCGCCGATAGTCCCATCCAAGGAATGGCGTCCGGTATTCTTCTGCTCTGAAGAGATACCATGTAATCCCTGTGCCACTGCCTGTCCGGCAGGGGCTATCCATCTGAGACCTCTCCGTGGGAACATCATGGATCTTCCCTACTTCGATGGCTCCCGCTGTACCGGTTGCGGTTCCTGTGTGGCAATCTGTCCGGGCCTCGCCATTACCCTTGTCAGAAGAGTTACCGATGACCAGGCAGAAGTTGTGCTGCCCTGGGAATTCTCAGCCGATTTCGAACCGGATCGGGTATTCGAGCTTGTCGATCAGAGCGGAAAGTACCTTGTATCAGCAACGGTGCATGCAAAGAGAAGAGTAGCGTCGAGATCAACATGGTTGCTCACCTTCAGGGTACCTGTCGATATCGCCTCAAGGATTGCCGGAGTCAGAGTGCAGGCCGAGGATGCTACTCGATGGCTCGAACAGGAAGATACAGCCTGTATCGATCTTGATACGCCCCTGTGCCGATGCGAACGCATCACCCTTGGCGAAATCGTCGAGTTCATCAAGGCAAACAAAATACGGGATATCAACCAGCTCAAGACACTGCGTGTCGGTATGGGAGCCTGCGGTGGCAAGACCTGTACACAGCTCATCATGAAGGCATTCAAACTCGCTGGCGTAGATCCTTCGGAAGTAGAGCCGGCCACGCAGCGGCCTCTCTTCATGGAAATGCCCATGTCCGCCATAGTCAATGAGGGTATGCACAAGCTTGGCGGCAAGGAAGCCGGATCAAGGGGGGCACCATGAAGCATTATGATGTTGTGATTATAGGCGCGGGTTCCGTTGGTGTGCCACTGGCATGGCAACTTGCTGAACAGGGATCCAGGGTAGTGATTCTCGAACAGGAAGCCTCGTGGGGGCGTGGACAGAACAGAGCTGCAATTGGCGGCATCCGTGCAACACATTCGGATCCCGCCAAGATCCGTATCTGTCTGGAGTCGATCGAGATTTTCAAATCTCTGGAATCCAAATATGGATTCGATATCGAATGGCGGCAGGGCGGCTACATGTATGTGGCATATGACGAGAAAATGAAGCAGCAGTTTCTCTCCCTGCTCGAAATCCAGAAAAAGGCCGGCCTTAACATTGACTGGATCGAACCGGAAAGAGTGGTCGAACTTGCTCCCGGCATCAGAGCGGACAAGCTTGTCGGAGGGACGTACAGCCCCGGCGATGGTTACGCTTCACCGCTCATGGCGGCTACGGCGTTCCACAAACTGGCGATGGATGCCGGAGTGGAATTCCGGTTTGGCGTGCGAGTAGATTCCATCAAGAAGGAAGGTACCAACATAGTATCGATTACTGCTGGCGACGAAGAGTACACTGCTGATCTTTTCGTCAACGCTGCAGGCGCCGAGGCTGCGGATCTTGCTCACCTGGCAGGGTTTGAACTGCCTGTCTTCCCTGATTGCCATGAGGCTGGTGTCACCGAGCCCGTCCAGCGGTTCATGGAGCCTCTGATCGTAGATATCCTGCCTGATGCAGATTCCGGCAACTATTATTTCTACCAGGCGAATACGGGTCAGATTGTATTCTGCATCACTCCGCGACCGCAGATCTGGGGGAGGGACAAGGATTCGACTTCAACCTTCCTGCCTCTATGCGTACGGCGTATGATGGAGCTGTATCCCAGGTTGAGGAATATCAGGGTGAGACGAACCTGGAGAGGCATGTATCCCATGACACCTGATGGGTTGCCGATCATCGGGTATCCTGAGGCTGCACGAAACTTCCTCCAGGTAGTAGGCATGTGCGGACAGGGCTTCATGATGGGGCCTGGTCTGGGCAGAATACTCACCCAGACCATCTATGCCGGTGGTAATTTCGACAAGCCGGCTGGCTCTACCGAATTCGGCTTCCTGTTCGACGAACTCTCCATTACACGAAGCTTTGAACATGCAGAATTGCTGAAATAAGCGAATTGCCGGGGCTTCATCCACTCTCGGAGGTGAGATGCCCCGGCATTTTCCATTTCTGCAGGCCATGCATCCTGAAAGCAGCGAGATTGCAGTCATCCTTATCGAGGATCTTGACGGTCTGCGATCTTCGGTTTAAAATCATACTAAACCGATAGGAATTTAGGATGTTCCAGGTACCGACAAAAACACAGTACGCCATCAGAGCGCTCGTACACCTTGTACGCCATAGTGCTGCAAGTGCAGGTGCGATTGCCGAGGCGGAGCACATCTCACCCAAATATCTTGAAGGCATTCTTGCGCAGCTCAAGGCAGCAGGGCTTGTTGTGTCCGACAGGGGGCGCATGGGCGGCTACAGACTTACCAGGAATCCCTTTACCATTCCAATGCTTGATGTGGTAAAGGCGATGGAAGGCGAGGTCCGTCTGGTCGAATGCGTAGGCGAGGGTGGTGCGTGTTTTGCTGCGAGTGGCTGCCTGCCTCGAAAATTCTGGCTGGGGCTGAAGCAGACGGTTGATACCTATCTGACATCGGTAAGTCTTGGTGACATTGCTGAAGTAGATTCCAGCGAGGGAATTCCGTCTGTTGCCGACAGACCGGCCTCTCAGACACAGATCAAGGAGTAGGCAGAATATGGCAGTCCGCTCTGTATACATGGATTACAATGCAACCACACCGCTGAGACCAGAGGTGCGCAATCGCATGGTCGAGGCAATGGATCTGTATGCCAATGCATCGAGCATGCATGAGATGGGCAGGAGGGCACGCGCCGAAATAGAACGTGCGCGTGCAGCTGTTGCCGCCCTTATTGGAACGCACGATCCTTCAACGGTGATCTTTACCTCAGGTGGATCAGAATCGAACAACACTGTGTTCAATACCATGTTTCTAAGAGGTAGAAACAGCCAGCGCAGAAAGATACTCACAACTGCCATTGAACATCCCTGTGTGCTCAATGCCGCTGCGCATCTGAAAGAAGAGGGATTCCCTGTGGTTTTCCTGCCGGTGGATGCGCAAGGCAGGCTCGACATGGATGCCTACAGGGCGGAACTTGGACCGGATGTACTGCTTGTCTCGGTGATGGCCGCCAATAATGAAATAGGTACCATCGAGGATATTGCAACCATTGCAGCGCTCGCACATGAGCATGGCGCACTCGTACATACCGATGCGACCCAGGCCGCAGGCAAGGTTCCGGTCTCCGTCGAGAAGTGGGGTGTCGATTATGCGACGCTTTCCTGCCACAAAATATATGGTCCCAAAGGGATCGGCGCGCTGTACATTCGCAAGGGAGCGCCAATCGAGCCTCTGATCAGGGGAGGTCATCAGGAACAGGGTATAAGGGCAGGAACCTACAATAACCTCGGCATCCTTGGATTCGGTGTCGCTGCTGAACTTGCTCTGGCGGAAGTCGGGGACTACATGAGGGAAGTGGGAGCATTGCGCCAGCGTCTTCGCGATCTGATCATAGCAAGAATACCGAACGTGAAAATCAATGGCCATCCGGTGGAGGTGCTGCCCAATACCCTGAATGTATCCTTTCCGGGAGCCGAAGGAGAGGCAATACTGCTCTCGCTGGATCTCGAAGGCATAGAAGTATCAACAGGGTCTGCCTGTGCTTCAGGGAGCCTCGATCCTTCACATGTGCTGATGGCAATAGGCCTCGGGCCGGAACTGGCGCATGGTTCAATTCGCTTCAGCCTGGGGAAATACACCACGGTGGAGGAAGTAGACTATGTGGCAGACAAGCTGCCGCCCATCATTGCGCGACTGCGGCGCATGTCCACCGTATCGCCATCCCTTACTGGCCAGTCCTGATGCAAGTCTTGCAAAGGAAACATGCTGAGAGGAGTAGATCATGGATGCATTTCAGTGGCTGTACTCTGACATTGTGAAGGATCATTTTACCAATCCCCGGAATGTTTACGATCCCGACAGGGATCGCGATTTTGCTCCCGATGCCGAAGGCATGGTTGGCAACATCAAGTGCGGTGACCAGATGATGTTCATGCTCAAGATCAGCAACGACATCATTACAGACGTCCGGTGGAAAACCTATGGGTGTGCCTCAGCCATCGCCAGTACCTCGATGCTTTCGGAAGTCATAAAAGGCATGCATATTCGTGATGCCTACCATATCAAGCCACAGGATATCGCTACGCGGCTTGGGGGCCTGCCTGATAACAAGATCCATTGCTCCGTGCTGGGTGACAAGGCACTTCGGGCTGCAATCGATGCCTATCTCGAGCGCAATGGGAGAGCAGGCGAGTTCAAGGGCGAAGAGGCCATCGTAATCTGCACATGCCTGAATATCACAGACAAGGATATTGAGGAGGCAGTGAAGCAGGGCGCTCGCGACTGGCACAGTCTTCAGGAGGCTACAAAGATAGGCACGGTATGTGGTGGCTGCAGATCGAAGGCAGAAGAGCTGCTGCATGAATTTGTCCATATCTACGGTTGAAGACACCCTCGAAGCACGCCGCTTTCTTCTGGAGGAAGGGCAAAGGCATTATCGGGACCTGCCATGGCGCCGCAATCTCGATCCATGGGGAGTGCTGATATCGGAAGTCATGTTGCAGCAGACGCAGGTAGCAAGAGTTATCCCTGCCTATGAAAGATGGATGACGAAATTCCCATCGCCGGAAGCTCTTGCCTCTAGCAGCAGAGAAGAGGTACTCCGATCCTGGTCTGGCCTCGGGTACAATAGACGTGCAATTCGGCTTCATGAATGTGCCCGTGCGATTGCAGAGGACCATGGTGGAAGGGTACCGAATGAGCTGGCTGCGCTGGAGTCTCTTCCGGCTATCGGATCCTACACAGCAAGGGCAATTCTCGCATTTGCATTCGATAAGGCAGAAGTATTTCTCGAGACTAATATTCGGGCGGTGCTGATCAGGCATTTCTTTGAGGATCGCCAGGAGGTTGCGGAACGCGAGCTGGCCGAGTTGGCAGGCCTGCTGCTTGATCGTGAGCATCCCCGGATCTGGTACTGGGCTCTCATGGATTATGGAGCCCATCTCAAGCATTCAGAAGAGAATTATGCACGACGCGCTCAGAGGTACCGTGTCCAGTCTCCCTTTCATGGCTCCCTGCGACAGGCAAGGGGCTCCGTGCTCAGAATACTGCTGGAACACTCGCCTCTCAGTGAGGACGAAATCATACTCAGAACCGGCCTCGACCACGGGAAGGTTCGCGGCGCACTAGCCGGCCTTGCCCAGGAAGGTTTTCTTGTATGCGATCCAGACAGCGGGCGGAGTACACCTGTATGGAGTCTGAAAACAGATAAAAGCCGGTGCTGAGGACCGAATGCGGTACTATGTGTATATTTAAAAATATATATAGCAAAAATATTCACGGCTTGACGAGTGCTATGACAGCCTTTATGATAGATGGCTGTAAATATACTTCAGGGAGGCAAACATGAAACGAATTGCTCTTGCGCTTCTGGCACTGATGCTCCTTCTGGCTCCATCAGCCGTATTTGCCCAGAAGGTCATCAAACTGGCACACCTGAATCCGCAGACCCCCTATGATGTCGCTTCGGCGGCTATGGCAGCGGTATTCAAGAGTGAAGTAGAAGCGAATTCTAATGGCCAGCTCAAGGTAGAAATCTACCCCAACGGCGTGCTTGGCAAGGAAGCGGAGACGCTCACGCAGGTCAAGGCTGGTGTTGTCCAGTCCTTCATCTCGAGCTCCGGTGGTATGGCTCAGTACTATCCTCTCATCGATGTCACCAACATGCCATTCGCCTTCTCCAGCTACAATGTTGGTTACAAAGTCTATGATGGCGAGTTTGGTAAGGCTCTCGCTGCCGACATCGAGAAGAAAGCCGGCTTCAAGGTTCTAGGATTCGGCGAATCTGGAGGCTTCTTTGCAATTACCAACTCCAAGAAGCCGATCAAGACGCCTGCTGACATGAAAGGCATCAAACTCCGCACCATGGCGCTTCCTCTGCATCAGGCAATCGTCAAGGCGCTGGGTGCGTCACCCACCACCATCGCATGGGCAGAAGTGTATACCAGCCTGCAGACTGGTGTCGTCGATGGCCAGATGAACCCGATTTCCATCATCGCCATGGCGAAGTTCCAGGAAGTGCAGAAGTACATTACCCTCACCAACCATCTCTATGCGCCCTATGTCTGGGTAATGAACCCCAAGTTCTACAGCGATCTTTCGCCTGAGCTGCAGAATGTCATTGACGATGCTGCCCGCACCGCAATCGTGGCTGGCCGCGGTCTCTCAAGGATCATTGACGCAACCGACAAGGGACTGCCGACTCTGGCTGAGAAGATGCAGGTCTATGTCCCAACCAAGGCCGAGCTGAAGCAGTTCCGCGATGCAGCAGTTCCGGCAGCGCTCGAATTCATGACCACTCAGTACAAGGATGAAGGCAAGAAATGGGTGGAAATGTTCTTCAGCGCGATCGAGAAGGCTGAGAAGGAACTCGGCTACTGAACCTTCAGGCATCCAGTCGCCGTCCGGGAGCAGTATCAGGCACCGGACGGCGCTTCATTTCCACTCAATCAATCTGTTCCAGGAGACTTCATGAGCAGCAAGGATGCTTCGATGGCAGCGATACGGCGGCTCTCGGCAGCGATTGACAAGGTAGTAAGCATCATCTGCGCACTTCTCTTCGGTGCGATGACAGTCGATGTTCTACTGGGTGTGTTTTTCAGATACATTCTCAATTCCCCTCTCAACTTCACCGAGGAACTTGCACGGTATCTGATGGTCTGGGGCGCAAGTCTGGCTATCAGTCTGGGTATCAGTGCGGGTGAGCATGTCGGGCTCACCGTAATCCTCGATTCACTGAAGAGCATTAAGGCGAAAAAGGCGCTTTCTGTCACCATCAACCTTTTTGTGTTTGCATTCATCGTGTTCATGCTGGTGTATTCGACGCTGGCAGCACTGGAAGCAAGAACACTGATGTCGCAGGCACTGGGCATCAGCATGTTCCTCCCGAAACTGGCGGTTCCGCTGGCGATGCTGCTTGCAGCCATACAGACTGTTCTGACGACTCTGATCATCGTCAAAAGCCCGGACGGAAAGATCATCCAGTCTTCCGGCTACATCGACATCTGAGAAGGAGCATCTGATGATTGTTTCAGTACTTGTAGTCTTCTTTGCCATGCTTGCGATTGGTGTTCCCATTGGCTTCACTCTGGGCATTGCAGGAGTCGTCGGTCTGCTTCTGATGGGTAGCGGCGTTGGGCTTCTTTCCATGGCGCCTCTGCAGTATTTCACCGGGCTGGACATGTTCACGCTGATGGCCATGCCTTTCTTCATTCTGGCTGGCGAACTCATGAACAAGGCCGGCATTACCAAGAGGCTCGTGCATTTTGCGAATGTGCTCGTAGGTCACTGGAGAGGCGGCCTTGCACATGCCAACATCCTGGCTTCGGTATTCTTTGCGGGCATGACGGGTGCGGCTGTGTCCGATACCGCAGCCATCGGTACCATGCTGATACCTGCCATGGTGGATGATGGCTATGATGTGGATTTCTCTGCAGCCGTCACTGCTGCATCCTCAATTATCGGACCGACTATTCCACCATCGAACATGATGGTCATCTATGGTTCGCTGATGAATGTCTCCATCGCGGGTTTGTTTGCTGCAGGATTCATGCCGGGCTTCCTGCTGGCGGCATTGCTCATGGTCATGTCGGCATATCTCTCCTTCAAGAGAGGCTATCCCAAAGGGCCGAAGCATACCTTCAGACAGAAAATTGCTGCCACACGTGATGCGATCATTCCTCTCCTCATGCCCATCATCATTCTTGGAGGCATTCTTTCGGGACTGTTCACTCCAACCGAGGCAGCATCCGTAGCTGTTTTCTATGCGCTGATCATCGGATTCTTTGTGCTCAAGTCGCTCAACCTGAAGGATCTCATACCTATGCTCTCCAAGACGGCAAGAGTCACCGGTACGGTGTTCCTGATCATAGGCACCGCGAGCATCCTGAGCTGGGTGCTGGCTATCAACCAGGTTCCCCAGGCGATTGCGAGCTTCCTGCTTGCGACCACACACAGCCCCAAGATGGTACTGCTGCTTATTCTCATTCTGATGCTCATCGTTGGCATGTTCATGGACATTGCAGCAGCACTCATCATCCTGGGCCCGATTCTTCACCCGATTGCGGTGAGTCTGGGATACCAGCCTATCCATTTCGGCATTATCATGGTGCTGTCTCTGAATATCGCACTCATGACGCCGCCTGTCGGAGCCTGTCTTTTTGTGGCATGTTCAATTTCCAAGATCAGTCTCGCCAAGCTTTCCAAGGCCATTTTCCCCTTCATCATCATGGAAGTCATTACATTGTTCATTGTGGCCTATGTACCGGAGATTTCTCTTTTCCTTCCGAGGCTCCTTGGTTTCGTGAAGTGATGCGAGCAGAGGCGATTGGTTCAATCAACATACGGCTATATAACAAACAGGGCTGCCTGGCGCAAGGAGCAGGGCAGCCCTGTTTCATATCAAGGGAATGCCTTGAAGCGCATTGTCTGCGCATCAGGTATCATGTGGCGCAGTGCTACGCCTGGCCAAGAATGTACGCAAAAAACCTCAGTATGCCATCGATCAGGCGCCTGAAAAAGCCGCCACGGGGTATGGTAGTCTGGGCATACAGATCTACTGAGGCGATTTCTTTCCCGGCTACTTCATATACTACCTTGCCAATAGGTTGGCCTTCCTGTACCGGTGCCTTGAGGCTCTTTACCATGACAGTGCGGGCCGTCACTGCATCGCGCAAGGCTATGGGGACTGTTGCGGCCAGCTGACCACGAGGAACAGCCTGGACTCTTGTGATCTTGCCTCCCCACACGCGTACCGGTTTGGGTTGCAGGTGCTCGGTATAAACTGTGACAAAATTGCCAAAAGCCCAATCCAGCAGAGCCTTGGTATCTCTCGTGCGGATAGCATTACCGCCAGCATAGCTTGGGCCTGTGCCGCCAAGAAGCACAACGAGGAAGCGGGACCCGTTTCTCATCGCTGTTGCTGCAATATTGAAGCCAACTTCAATAATATAGCCAGTCTTGAGTCCGTCTGCCCCTTCATAGCTGAAAATGAGAGGATTGCGGTTGTACTGAACGATATCACCAGCCGGCACATAGCCCGGTACGGCATGCTCAGGTCTCGGGAATCTGATGGATTTTACCGAGTGCAGCGAATCAAGTGCCTCCGGATGCTGCCTGATATATTCACTGCAGAATCGGGCAAACTGGCGGGCTGTAACGAGATTCTTCTCAGAAAGTCCGCTTGGCTCCACAAAGGTGCAGCGATCAAGCCCCATGTCCAGCATCGCCTCGTTCATGAGGGCAGCAAATGCATCATTGGATCCGGCCATTCTGCGTGCGAGCGCATAGGCTGCATCGTTCCCGGATACGACAGCCGCACCCAGCATCAAGTCTCTGATGCTGACCTTCATGCCGGGCCGAAGATACATCAGAGAGGAGCCATAGGGAATGGAAGGGGAACAATCTCTGGCATCTATTTCCACGATTTCATCAGGAGATAACCGGCCGGCTGCTATTTCGTTCTGGGCTATGTGCAGCAGAACCAGTTTTGCCAGACTCGCCGGTGGCAGTGCCAGATCGGCATTTTTTTCGTAGAGCACGGTTCCCGTCGAGGCGTCAATGAGTATCGCAGCACGGGCATTGACCTGCGGCGGAGCGGGAATAGCGGCACCAGCCGCAGAAAAAATATCCAGCGTCTTCTGGAATGTGCCATCTCTTGTCTGTGCGCCTGCACCTATGCAGGCCAGCGCAAGAAAGAGCAGCAGGACAGAACGGTAGTTCTTGAGGTGGTACATCGGTCTGCCATCGCGTCAGAAATCGGCGAGCCTCGGGGCTCTGGGGAATGGGATTACATCACGGATATTGGTCATTCCCGTAATGTACAGAAGGAGCCTTTCGAAACCAAGACCGAATCCGGCATGGGGAGTGGAGCCAAATCGCCTCAGATCAAGATACCATCGGTACGCATCTTTCGAAAGTCCCAGTTCATCAATGCGTTTCTCAAGCAGATCGAGCCGCCATTCGCGCTCCGAGCCACCGATGATTTCTCCAAATCGGGGCACCAGTACATCCATTGCGGCAACAGTGCGTCCATCTTCGTTCTGCTTCATGTAGAAAGCCTTGATTTCCTTTGGGTAATCAGTCACTACTACCGGGCCGCCCGCAACCTTTTCCGTAAGGTATTTCTCGTGCTCGCTCTGCAGGTCGCAGCCCCAGAATGGTTTGAACTCGAAAGAACCGGCAGCCTTTTCGAGTTCGCGTACAGCCTCTGTATAGGTCATGTGTGTGAAAGGAGAAGAGACTACTTTTTCAAGGCTTGCAAGCAGGCCCGGCTGGATGCGCTGGTCGAAAAACTCGAGATCGGAGGCGCAATCCCGCAACGCAACAGCCACCAGATACTGGATGAAATCGGTAGCGAGGGCAATGTTGTCTCTGATGTCGGCAAAGGCCATTTCCGGCTCGATCATCCAGAATTCGGCCAGATGGCGGGTAGTATTCGAATTTTCAGCTCTGAAAGTAGGGCCGAAAGTATACACCCTCGAAAGCGCCTGACAGTAGGTCTCTACGTTCAGCTGCCCCGACACCGTAAGATAGGCTTTCTTCCCGAAGAAGTCCTTGTCATAGTCGACTGGTTTGCCGGCTTGTGCGAGAGCATCGAGATCAAGGGTAGTAACCTGGAACATCGCTCCAGCGCCTTCACAGTCGCTGGCAGTGATAATGGGCGTATGCACATAGTAGAAGCCGCGTTCCTGGAAAAACTGATGAATGGCAAAGGCCATGCGGTTCCGGACTCGGGCAATGGCACCGAAGGTATTGGTGCGTACACGGAGATGTGCTATTTCTCTCAGGAATTCCATGCTGTGCGCTTTCTTCTGGAGGGGATAGGTATCTGCAGGGGCGTCTCCAATAATACGCAACGATTCAACAGCTACTTCCGCAGCCTGGCCTTTTGCAGGCGATGGAACGAGATTACCCTGCGCTATGATGCTGGCGCCTGTAGTGAGCCGTGGCAGGAGGTTTTCCCAGGATGCCCGCTGGGGACTCTCAGTACCAAGGACACACTGTATATTCCTTAAGCATGACCCGTCATTCACCTCAAGAAAGATAGCGTTCTTGGTTTCACGTTTGGTTCTGAGCCAGCCTCGAATCTCCACCTTCTGGCCGGTGGGCTCGAGAGCAAGAATCTGTCGTATGGTGAGAGGAAGGTCCATGAATACGCTCCGTACATACTGAGGGTATGCCTTTCCGGCAAACTCGAAAGAAAGTATACTTCTTTGTATCATGATGGGCATGGCAAGGTCAAATACCGGCTTGCCCTGTACAGCAACGCCACTGGGAGAACTCTTGTGCGCTACAATCTTTCAGTTGCCTATATCTTGTGGCTTTTTTCCGGCTTTGGTGCTCTTGGTCTGCATAGATTCTATCTCGGCAAGTTCGGTACTGGTCTGCTCTGGATGATGACTGGTGGCCTGGGCGGAATAGGAGGGATCTATGACCTGTTCACACTCCCGTCCCAGGTGCGCGAGGCAAACATCGCCTATGCGGCGCGCGAGGCTCTTGGATATGAAGAACCGGAAGGCATCCGCTACCGCATCGTGACTGCAGCAAAAAAGGAAACACCGGAACGGGCTATTCTTCGCCTGGCAAAGGCAAATGGTGGCATGGTGACTGCCGGTGAAGTTGCCATAGAGGCAGATATTCCGCTGGAAGAGGCACAGCGTCAGCTCGATGCGCTTGCAACAAAAGGCATTGCCCAGGTTCGCATACGGAGCACAGGGGTACTTGTATACTTCTTTCCGGAATTCTCAAAGGAAAACGCCGATTTCATCGATTGATGAACAGCACGCTATCCATGAGACCGCCTGAGATGTGTGGGAAATAATCACGCGAAATACCCTGATTCCAGCGGTTGAGCCCATGATCCATGGCATAGGCGACATAGCTGTAGGCTTCAATCATGCTCAGAATGCCATCGTGATCGGCATCGCCGTGCATGAAGCCATCGGTATCGATCTGAGCGCTTTCAAGCAGCATGAAGGTAAATATCCCGTGGTCTGCATTCATCTCCGGAAAATACTGTTCCCATGCAAGTTCTCTGCTGCCTGCCGCAGACAGTACAAGCGGGGCATTGGAGCCGGATGCGTCCGAATACTTCTGCATCAATTCTCCAAACCTGAGAAAGAGGTCAACAAGAGTCATCCTGTTGTCCATCGTGTAGTCATCCGGGATTGCATCGAGCGCTTCATAGGGATAGACAAAGCCGCCAGAATTGCAGGAATCGAGAATTACCTGTCGACGTGCATAACGGGCCGGCATCGTCTCAAGCCATGCAGCGAGCTCGGCAGCAGAGATCATGGTGCCATAACTGTTCACATAGTCACTGGGAATGATGAATGCTTCACCTGCATGGTTCGCAGTGCCATGACCTGAGAAATAGAACAGCACCAGATCAGCGTCAGCGGGGATGCTGAGCAATGCCTGTCTGATGGCTTCTTTCGTAGCTATCCTTCTGGATTCCTCCACTTCGCGGGCAATAAGCCTGTGCGTGATCCAGCCGCTCCGCTCAAGCAGGTTCGCCATGCTGTCCGCATCGGGTACCGGTCCTCTGAGGTCACTCAGATAGCGGTTGTCAATGTAGTCATTGATGCCGACGACAATGGCGTGCATTTTCAATCCAGCAAAATCCGGTGTGGCAGAAGGTGCAGGATCCATCGTACATGAAACGAGCAGCAAGGCAAGCACAATCAGTGAGCCACTCACGAAAGAAAGGCGATCAGAAATCAAAACGCACCTCCGCTCCAATGCCTATAACAGCACTCATGCCTCCATCTCTCCAGGCGAACTCGAGTGGTACGGCGACTCCAATGAGCATATTGTTTCCGATGTGTTCATACAGCATGGATCGAATCCCGCACGACCAGTATGCGGTATAGAGCCACGTTCCCTGATATCTGGAAAGATTGAGTGCAGGCGACAGCTGAACTGCCAGGTTGCCGGCAACAAGCCTCAGAACAGGGCCAAGGGAAAAGGCAGTCCAGCCTCGATATCTTGTGGCATTCGAGAGCCAGTTGCTGGGCCCCTGCATCAACATTCCTCCAAGTACACCTGCCTGTACTGCAGCATTCCTGATGTTCACCACCGTCAGCAGAAACCCGGCATGTGCCTCGAACCCCGAGTGAAGTCCCTCTTCTCCGCCTGAGATACTGGTTGCTGCTGTTACAGTCGAGGCCGACAATTGTATTGATCCCAGACCGTACGCTGCAGAAGGCAGAAGCAGCAGGTATGCCATGATGCACACAGAGGGAAATCCAGCAAAGAGTATGCCATTTCTTCCCTTGCCCAAAGATGCTCTCATAGGTATTGTTGAGTATACTGCAAATAAGGCTCCTGTACACCTGAAATGGAAGAAGGATCGAGACAATGAGGCATGAAAGAGAGTGCCGGATACCTGCCAGTCCCTCAAGGCTTGTCGCATCAATGCTTCTGCTGATTATGGGCATTGGCGTGCTGTCTGCATGCAAGCCTCGGATCGTGCTCCCTCGCGAAGGAATCTTTGATTCGAAGACCTGGCTGGCAGTTACCGTTCCTTTTGCAGCATTGCGTGACAATCCAGAAGACCATGCCCAGGTCAAAACCCTGCTTCGACGAGGCACAGTCCTCCCAATCAGAGAGACGAAGATACAAGGTGGCAGCACCAACATGGGGTTGGCCTGGTATCGAGTCGATTCACAGGGCATTACAGGATGGGTAAGCAGCTCTGAGGTTCAGGCTTTTTCAAGTGAATGGCAGGCAAGAAAGGCAGCAGCAGGATTGGAATGATTGACATGGAATTCTTGAAGCAATGGATACTGCCTCCACTGATTGGCGGCATAATTGGCTACTTCACCAACTGGCTTGCCATCAAGATGCTCTTCAGACCTTACCGCGAAAAAAGAATAGCTGGCCTGCGTGTGCCATTTACACCCGGCATCCTGCCTCGCGAGAGAGACAGACTCGCAGAGAGCCTGGGGGATACGGTTGCAGGAGAGTTGCTGACTCCAGAGGTTATCAAGGCAAGGCTCACCTCTCCTGCAATCAGGGAAAGGCTTTCGCATGCTCTGTCGAAAGAACTGAACAAAGTGCTCGCAATGGATGCAGGAACCCTGCTGTCCCCTTCTCCTGAGCATGCAGCAGACAATACTGGCGAGGAACATGATACGGCTTCCGAAATGTCTGCAATATCATCCATGTTCAGAGGAATCCTCCTTTCGCACGAGTTCAGCCAGACTCTCGAAAGGTTTTTTGATGCAGTTCTGGACAGGCTGCGGCAGCAGCCACTCGGCAGCATCATTTCAAAAGAGGCATTCATCAATGCGATAGCGCGTCTCGCAGAACAGAAAGAGAGTGATGATCAGCATGCATCAAAGCTGGTGCAGGCTCGACTGGCGCGGGCAGCATGGGAACTTGTTCCTGACTCGGTGGTGCGGGCACTCTCCGATGCTCTGGTCCCCATTCTCTATCGCCATGCATTCCCCGAGTTCATGGCCTATCTTCGGACACCGGAAATGCGGGCAAATCTTGAGAGGGAAGCCTTGCGATTCGTTCGCAAGACACTTGACAGACTTGGTTTTTTTCAGCGCCTTTTCATTTCTCTGGCTGGCTATGACCGGCAGATCGAACAGAACATGCCTGGCATCATTGACGATCTTCTGGAAGCAATAGGCAAGCTCGGCTCTGACGAAGGAATTCCCGGCAGGCTTTCGGAAGCATTGTGTGCTGGTCTGGCAGGTCTGCGCAGCGCTGAACCGGTTGCCCTGCATGCATACAGTGCCGGGCAGGAAACGAAACCAGATACGCTGCAGCAGGCAATGCAGGTCATGGCTGAAGCATTGCATGATGCCCGTGATGAGCTCACCCGAAGAGCAGAGTATGTCTATGGGATGCTGGAGCACATGCGTCTTGGCGATGTGCTTGCCAGCATGGCCGATCCTTCCAGACTGGCAGCCGGTTCAATAAGGATTGCGGAATCTCTGAGCAGGGGAGCATCCTCGTCTTCGAATTTTCTGCTGGTCATGAAAGAAGCTTTGAGGGAAGCGGTACAGGGGCGCACGATTGGCCAGGTACTCGGAGTTGAAGAAGAACAGGTGAACCGACTCGCTGATGCAGCCACTCTTGCCATTCTCAACGCGATAGCTGAACGCATGCCGGACATAGTACGCTCGCTCGATGTTGCCTCGATGGTTGCTGAGCGAATAGAGAGCCTGGACATGCGTGAACTCGAAAGGATAGTGCTGTCGGTAGTCAAAAGAGAACTTGCGTGGATTACCTGGCTGGGTGGGCTGCTGGGCTTCATGATCGGTGGCATACAGAGTCTGATTACTCTGCTCTGATCGTTTTCTCGTATTCTGCGCACAGATAGAAGGACCCTGTCACCAGCATTGAGCTTCCTGAAGGCTGAGCATCTGTTTCGTGTCTGCAGGCTGACAGTGATGACAGGATTGATCGTGCAAGTGCAATTGCATCTTCAGTATCGGGAACAAATCGGGTCTGGGGTGCGTGTTTGCGGAAGCTCTGAAATACAGCTTCGGGATCGCTCTGTTTGAATGACCCTGGTCTGGTGACGATGATATCATCAAAATGAGGGGCGAGCATGGCAGCCATCTCCTCATGGTGCTTGTCAATGGCGCAGCCAAAGAGCAACACTTTTTTGCCGTATCCAGAAAGAGCAGTGAAATCCCGGATGACAGAGGCAATGGAATCGGGAGTATGGGCGCCATCAAGTACGACGAGAGGTTTCCGGGATACCACCTCGAATCTTGCCGGAAGGCGTGCCACCATGAAGCCCTTCAGTATCGCTTCTCTGTCTATTGGCCTATCGAGGCTCGCAAGCACCAGGACAGCGAGAGCCATGTTATATGCATAGACTGACCCGATAAAGCCTGTCCGTACCGGCATGCCTTCCTCTGATAGAAAAGCCTGCAGCGCTGGCGGTGATACTTCGGTAGGCATGAGCATACAGCTTGTGCCTTCCAGCGTCACGCGCACATCCCGTATCTCGATATGTCTTCCGGCAACCAGCAGGGGTGCTTGCTTTTCTGCTGCCGTCTTCTCTATGACTTCGAGAGCATCATCGTGCCGCTGGAGTGCGCATACGGGGATGCCCTCTTTGATGATGCCGGCTTTTTCTGCCGCAATCAATGGTATCGTGTTGCCGAGATACTGTGTATGTTCCAGTTCAACAGGGGTGATCGCACAAACGTCAGGTTCCACAATATTGGTGGAATCCAGTCGGCCGCCCATACCTACTTCTATTACCTGGGCTTGCATGCCAGCGAGTCTGAATGCGCAGAAGCCTATCAGTGTGGTGAGTTCAAAATAGGTAGGAAGTTCATTGCCAGGAAAATCTGAAGGTGGCTTGCCTGCTACCAGTCGGTATACTTCTTCTGCTGCCTGCAGTATGACTCTATCCGGCAATGCTCTGCCTGCGCGGGTAATTCTTTCCTCCCATGACAGGTGGTGAGGCGAGGTGTAGAGCCCGGTAGGAATACCCGAGGCTTCGAGCGCGCCAGCAATGAGAGTTGCAACCGAACCCTTGCCTTTTGAGCCTGCTACATGGACCGTGAGCCTTCCCAGATGAGGATTGCCGAGTCTCCTGGCAAGCTCGCGCATACGATCAAGCTTGAAATCGGTCGACTGTCCTTTCTCGACATTTACGAAGCCAAGCACAAACTCATATACCTGATTGATCGAAGAGAATACGTGCGATTCCATCATACCGAGTGTGCAACCTTCCTGCATTGTGGTCAAGCCATGCCGGCTGCTCTCAAGGATGCTCCTCAGACTGCCGATACCAAGAGCGAGGTGCATGCATTGGTTATGATGAACTTCTTGCGTATGAGGGGCGGGATGAAAGCTGCGGGACGCCGGAGACCACATGTTCCAGTGACAGAAGAACGCAAAGTCCAGGTCCAGCCCGACATATCACCCGAGAGCAAGCCTCTGCATCTGCACGACAAACGCACCATACTCATAGTCGAATCGGAAGGTTCCATCTTTGATGTATTGAAATTCTGGCATGAGCGAGCGTACCTCCCAGCCTTTACAGCATGTTTCGGCATAGGCGCAGACCCGGCTCTATGTGGAGAGATATGGAAGAATGTTGCGCTTGCATCACCTCTGCGGGGGGAGGATCCCCTCAGTATCCTTCATGCAGCACTCAAGGTCCTCAATACACTGATTCCATCAGCACATCGAGCCGCCGTTCTGCATATGCTTGAGAAAACGAAAACCGAATCTGGTGCAAGCAGATCCCTGCTCGAACTCGGAGACAAGAATCCTGCAGAGATGGCAGTGATCGACTGGCTCTCGATGTCCGAATCATTGATAGAGGAGGCTGGACGAGTTCCTCATTTCTCAACCGCAGAAGAATTTCTGAGAAGTCTGCCCTACATTTCCGGCAAAGCGAATGTGCTTGCATGCAGCAGTCTTGCCGAGACGGGAGCAGCCTCTATGTGGGAATCGGCCGGCATGGGTAGACTATACACGAGGCTTGCAGGGAAGGAGCGCGGTGATCGCCAGGAATTTCTGCGGGCCCTGTTAGCTGGAGGGCAGGATCGTACCGCCTTTGTTGTGGTGGGCAGTACGGCATCGATGTTCAATGCCGCACAATATGCCGGTCTGCGATTCTATCCAATAGTACCGGGGGAAGAGGAAGAGAGCTGGCGCCACTTTGCAGAAGACTGGTTTCCTCTCTATCTTCGCGGAGAGGCATGGAAGATACCAACTCATGGTGAACGCTTCTATGATCTCGTCTGTGGTGAATTCAATGTGCGCACCATGGCAGCAGCTGTAACTGAAAGCATCTCAGGTCAACGGCCATGAAAGCAGGCGCAGCCTGAGCACCAGAAGTCTTCTCGGATTTCGGTTGAAACGCTCCAGCAAAGCCTGCAATCGCGCCATGTCGGAAGCAGTGAATGTCTCTGTAAAGAGTTTTCCAAAAGGTGTGCTGCGATCAGACCAGGTGGTAAAATCGTCCAACGCAACCGGCATCGTGTAGGAGGCCAGAAGTTCTTTTTCTTCAACTTCAGGCTGAGAAGACCCTCCCGGAATCGATGGCCAGGCGGCATACCCAGTTGCCGGCCCTCGATAGGAAGGGCCTGAGCCATAGCAACGCTCTATTGATTCAAGTTTTCTGAGAAGGCTTCGGTCCTCTTCCGACAGATGCTCCATTGCAGCAAGGGAAAGATGCAGAAAAGAGGAAGTACGTGCATCAATACGAAACATTGCCACGGTGGCGTCCTGCCTGCCGGCATGCAGCAGGGTATTCAGACACGCCTCGAGTATCGCAGGAGGCAAGCGATCAGTTTCACAGAAGACAGCGAGCGAAGGTCTGTAGTCAACAAGAAATTCTGCCAGATTATCGTCTTGCGGAGGCTGTTCATGTAGGGATGTAGGCTTGTCTTTCCTCTTTTCGATATCCTGAAAGGTAAGTATCTTCGGTTTGAGCACATCGCTCACTGATTTTCCGAGGTTCTCAAATTGCAGAGCAGCTGCAGTATCGGGCAGTACCGCGCAGATGGCCGCTTCCCGTGCCCTGCGCATGGCCTCGAGAGCATAGAAGCCGGATCGCGGATCTACAATCAGGGCATTTTCAAGTGGCGAGAGGTGGAGTTCATCGAAGACGGCTTTTCGGGCAGCCAGCAGTCGTTCCGTCACACCTGCTTCACTGCGTACCTTCCACTGTGCCTTTGCAAAGCCTTCCTCAGACCAGACCCCTCCCTTTTCCGAAAGCAGTACAGCATCCTCGGGCAGAATAGATAGCTGAGCTTCACGCCGAGTGAGAACCTGATGCATCAGCGTGCCTTCAAACCCCAGAGGGCCGGGAAAATAGAAAATCCTCCCTGTGAGGGAGGAGGGTAGATACTGCTGTGCGACCCAGTGATCTCTGTAGGCATGAGGATATTGATAGCCTTCTCCGTGGCCCAGTTCCGTCTTGTCCCGGTTTGCGTCTCTCAGATGGTCAGGAACGTCTGCGCCTTGCTGTTGCACGGAGGAGAGGGCGTCAAAATACCCCATGGTGGAATTCGATTTGGGGGCGAGCGAACAGTACAGCGAGGCAAGCGAGAGATGGAACTGTCCTTCCGGCAGTCCTACGCGATCGAAAGCCTGGGCACATACAGCAACCACTGTCATGGCCTGCGGATCGGCCAACCCGATATCCTCGGCAGCCAATATCAGCAATCTCCGCAGAATGAAATCTGGATCCTCTCCTGCATATACCATTCTTGCGAGCCAATACAGCGCTGCATCAGGATCCGATCCTCGAATGCTCTTGATGAATGCACTTATCGTATCGAAGTGATAATCCCCATCCTTGTCGTAGAGCACCGCTCGTCTCTGAATGCTTTCTTCGGCAACCTCCATGGTAACTCTGATCGTTGACCCTTCCGCAGGCGGCCATTCAGGCGTTGTTGTCTCCACAGCCAGCTCAAGCGCATTCAGAAGGCTTCTGGCATCTCCATCTGCAACGTCGATGAGATGTTCCAATGCCCCCGCTTCGAAGATGACATGGTACTTGCCATATCCCCGGTCTCTGTCGGTAAGTGCCTGGCGTGCAATCATCTCAAGGTGCCTTTGTTCAAGAGGCTTGAGCACGAAGACGCGGGAGCGTGAAAGCAGGGCCTTGTTGACTTCAAAGAAAGGATTTTCAGTCGTGGCGCCAATGAGAATGGCAGTTCCATTTTCTATCCAGGGCAGCAGGGCATCCTGCTGGCTCTTGTTCCAGCGATGCACTTCGTCAACAAAGAGAATGGTTCTGCGTCCGTACAGTTCCCGGTAGGTCTTTGCCTGGTTGATTGCCTCTCTCAGATCCGCCACGCCGGAGAGCACAGCGTTCAGAGTAATGAAATGGCTGCGAGTGGTGTTCGCGATAATGCGGGCAAGTGTTGTCTTTCCTGTGCCTGGTGGGCCAGCGAAAATGAGAGAGGTGAGCTGATCCTTCTGAATAGCTCGCCGCAGCAGCTTGCCTGGTCCGACGATATGTTCCTGCCCGATGAATTCATCGAGTGTTCTGGGACGCATGCGAGAGGCAAGCGGCTCACCCCCTTCTCTTGAAGGGGTTTGAGCCGAGAAAAGGGGATGATCGCTTCCTTCTGGCATTGCTGCAATCATTCTGCCGACCAGCCCGACCATGTCGAGCTGGTTTCGTTATAGGTATTGCGGTAGAGAGCATAGGAATCAGTGCCACCTGCCGCAAGAAGGATGAACATCACCTTGCCATCTGCACTGATCCAGAACTTGCGGACGATCTTGCCAGAAACGGTGCTCAGGTACACGCTCGAACTGGTGGAAATATAGTCGGATCCGTTTTCCTTTCTGACTGCGTGATCCAGATCATATTCCATATATCCAAAAGGTGTGGCGGACCTTTTTGCAACAAGGAGCCGTGGTGTTGCTGAGGGAAGGCTCAGATAGCAGAGAGGCCCCAGATCGGTCGATGCTCTGAACTCGAAGGACGACCAGATGCTCCCGTCATTGATGAATACATGGCCATCGCTGGTGCTGACATAGGTCTTGCCACCATGTGCGAAGATGTTCCTGAGCACCACTGTGCCATCTCCGGCAGGCGCTCCTGTAGCAGTGTCCTCAACCATTGCGTCTGCCGAACCACGATAGACGCTTCCAGCAGTCAGAGCCATATATTCACTTCCACTCCAGACTATGCCGAGCAGGGGCTTCTGGCCAGGATTGATGCTGATCTGGAAAGCAGCACCATCCCAGAAGTAGAGCGTCCAATCCGTCCCCTGACGAAGGGCGACAAAGAGCGTACCATTGGCAACGTCCATCCACTGCAACGAACCGGATGATGGAAGCCCGTGAGATGTTGCCTCAAGATCAGTCCAATGCGCGCCACTGTCATCGGTGTAGAGGATCCTGAAGGAGCCATCGGAATAGGACAGGGCTGCATGCAGTCTCGATCCATCCGAGGCAATCATGGCTCGTTCATAATTCTGATCATTGTCTATGGAGAACTGCTCCCACGTTCCCCCTGTCTTCGCTCTGCGGAACACTTTGGCAAGGGATGCGTAATAATACGTAACGTCTTCGGCAAATCCTTCCACTGTAACGTTCTTGAAGAGATCGGCCCCGACCTGCGGCTTTTCCTCAACTATACTCCTGTAGATGCCAAAGCTCATATCACAGCCAGCGGCAAGGGCAGCCACAAGGAGCAGGAGCAGGAGGGCTGAAAAACCGGTGTTTCTACGCAGTGTGCCTTCTCTTTTCAAAGTCAATGATGCTTGCATGGCGTTGCTCCTTCAGAAGTGGTAGCGGGCTCCAAATGAAATTTCCAGGAAATTCCCATACATGGTCAGCCCGGCGTAGGTTCCGGTGTGAAGTTCCGGTGCAAACCAGTACAGAATGCGGCCACCGATGCTCCAGCTCTCGCTTATGGTTCGTGCAATGCCTCCTCCAAGCTTCACAATGGGAGAAAGCAAACCTTTTCCGGAAAGCCTCATGACATTGAATCCAACCTCGCCTCCGGCCAGAAATTCCAGTGCATCACTCCCGCCATGCCAGTAGACTGTACCCGTCACAGGTGCCATGAACAAGGTTCGGCCTCCGATCGTAGAAGCAAAAGCGCCTGCCATGGCGGCACCGACTCCCAGTGATCGACTCAGAAGATACTCATAACGCACGGAGAAGGTTGCCCCTGGCGAGAGATTGGTGGTTTCGGCCAGTGAAAAATCGGTATCGAGAATGAAGAGAGGAAGAAATGCTCCCGGGGATATCTCGATTGATTGTACTCCTCTGGCGCGCCAGCCTCGGTAGGCATCATTCTGTGCCTGTGCAGATGCTGCCATACTCACCATCACGGCCAGTCCCAGTACTGCAATAGCTCGTCTCATGGCTCCTCCGGCAATGTCCTTCGATGCACTGCAGCCAGTGCTCTAAACAGGAAAACACCATCCGAAGAGGATGGCAGAAGGGCATTATACAGCACAAGCCTGAATTTGGAGAAGGCAATGCGCTTCATTGAGCTGTCTGATACTTCATGGAGAGGTCTGCTACCCAGAGGAATGCCTGAAGAAAAGGGTGGAGGAACGGGGACTGTTCTCACCTTCAAAGCCAAAGCAAAAGCGGCAAGCGCCTTCATCATGGCAGGGGTGTACAGCACGGTATCAGGAACAAGCGTGGCGATGCCGTCCAGTGTCCTGATTGAAAGGCTGATGGTTGGGGGCAGAGCGCCATTGATCATTGCTTCATGGCTGCGCAAGAGCTTCTGTGCATCGAGGCCATCCAGAATGATATTGCTGATGCTCTCTTCGTTCTCAGCCCAGCATCCCAGGACCAGACCCTCAGGCCACGCAGCCAGTTCCAGGTCATGGTCCCAGTCGAGTGCAGTTCTGCGCAGTGAACGTATTGCAGCTATTACATTGCCATAGGGCAGCAGGGACAATACCAGCATGAATACTCCCAGCACAGTATAGTAGCTCGGGGTTACTCATGCTATAATCTCCACGGAAACGGAGAGATCCATGACCCGGAAAACTGATGAGCTCACCACGAGACTTACTGATATCATATCAGGCTGGAAAGGCGTTGACTGCATCTGCATCGATCGCCGCTCCTGTGATGATGAATACGATCCTCACTTTGCACTTGTGCTGGATGTCTACTATAGAAGAGGCATTCCGCCTGCCGAACAGCGTGAAAAGATGTTCGGATTTCCCGGAGCCTTTGAGGCTGCCGCAGGCGGAAGGACCAAGGACCGGTTTTTTCTGGAAGAGATACCCATCAGAGTTGAATACAAGCACATTCCGGACATTCAGCAGATCGTGACAAGACCGCTCCATCACATCAAGCTCCTGAAGAATTCTGGAACCTACCCCCTCTACAGGCTGCTCAATACCTCCATTGCCTATCAGGCGAGCGATTGGATCAATCAGATGAGAAGCTTTCTGGAGGCTTATCCGGAAGAGGCATGGACGATGCTGTTTGAAAGTTTCAGCCTTAAAATGGAGCACTATCTCTCGGATCTGGGGGCTGCTTCAGTGATGGATAACCGTTTCTTTCATATCATGTCGCTTGCAGGCTTCCTGAGATACGCGGGTGCTTCTCTCTTCATGGTCAATCATGCCTTTGAACCGTCGCATGCCGAGTTTGCCGGAAGGTTGCTTTCGCTGCCAAAGCTTCCCGCCAATTTTGCAAGTGTCTGGACCACAATTACCGATGAGAACAGCGAGCCCAACGAATTCAGACGTTTCGAACTGGCCCGCCTGCTGGCCAGGGAAATCATAGTCATGCATCCATAGCCGTCGTCGTATCATGATGTCCGAGATGAGTACACCTTCCCTCAGCACACGCCTAGGAAGGGCAGGAGCGCTGATAATATTCCTTGGATTGATGCTTGCCGCATGCAGTCCTGATGACATAACTTCGTTCAGGTGGACCGACAGCGAACGTCACAGCCTTGCCTTCATCCAGCATGCGCGATTTCCCAAGGGGGAAGAGGGTGTCTTCTCATTGGAAAGAACTTCCAACGAATATATTCTCAGAACGCCTCTGACCATCCCCGAAGGCCATGAGCCGACAGTAAGCCTCTCCATTCTTAAGGATCATGTTGATGTCAGCATTTCCTGTTCTCTCGGACGGACCGTGCTGCAGCAGACATCCTTCTCTTTCGCTTCCGCAGGACAGGTTGTCATCCATCTGCCAGTCTCGCGTACTGCTTTTGACCGCATTGGAGTCTCTGTCAAATCAATGAAAGGAATTGCACCACAGCAGACAGTGCTAAAAGTTGAGGGTATTGGAATTGCTCCAGAAATGAGAGGTTTTAATGCGGCCGACGGCAGGCTCGAGATTTCACCAGGGTTCAGAAAGATTGAAGGCACACAGGGGACTCGGTGGATATTGGACGATTTCAATATTGCGACGGGAGCTATGAATAAAGGGCTTTATCTTCAGGCTGAAGGTTCGCCGGGCACCATTCGGATCAAGGGAGCCCCGACATTGCTTCGCCTGGTCAGAGAGCAGGGCACCAGCAGGCATTGGATACCTTCATGGGCATTCGCAAGAGAACTGGCTATGCTGGAAATTGAGGTGCCATCTGGCATGAGTATCACAGCTCTCCGTTTCGAGGCACTGAAGGAAGCTGCAGCGGAGCCTGCTCTCGATGCAGGGCTGGCAAGATTTCTGCCTCCCCTTGTACAGGAAGACCATGCCTGGTTTCGATGGGATGTCAAGCCTGAGGTCATGATAATGGTCTTCAGGGATTATGCCGTACAGGACAGGTACCTCAAGAGGCTTGCATTCTTTGTGGAAAAATACGGTTTTGTGGGAAGATTGGCGCGGGACGATGAAATCCGGGATCTTCATGGATGGAATGCGCATGATTACAGGGCCGAAGATCTCGCCCGCTTCTTTTCCGAAGCCGAGCGACAGGGATTTGATCTCAATCCACAGGAGATCGAGCTGAGAGGTCTTCTTCTTGCCATGGGCATCATCAGGAAAGGTGCACAGGGATACGCTGCTGGCACTGGCGCCATGGTCTCGATCACACAGGAGTCCGACAGCTCTCTCCAGTACAGGTTTCTCGTCCATGAGCTCAGTCATGCTCTTTTCTTTACCGACAGGAATTACAGAGATCTCGCGATTACACGGTGGCAGTCCATGACAGAAGCGGAGCGGTGGTTTCTGAAACGCTACTTTGGGTGGATGCGCTATGACGTCACCAATGAATTTCTCATGGCAAATGAGATGCAGGCTTACCTCGTACAACAGTCGATCGCCGCATTGCCTGAATACTTCAAAAAAACTCTCGGAACACGCCTTTCAGCTGAACATCCGGAACTCCGTCCCCAGATTGAGGAGTACATGCTCAGGTATCTTGATGCGCTCACACGGGAAGCTTCGATTCTGGAGGCCTATCTGCAGGCAAATTATGGCTTCAGAGCGGGAAGGCTGTTCCGTATGTACTGAGCACGGTACAAAGTTCGCCCATGCCAGTAATCTGGTTCGCTGCACGCGCTGTAATCGCCTGTACCGGTGCGGCGGGACTGCAGACTTCAGATGAGGCCAAGTGATTCGAATACTTTTCTATACAGATTAAAGTATTCGGAAGAGGCAAATTCCTGAATCTTTTCATCCGGCAGAGATTCAAGCAGGTGATCGAGATAGAGCAATAGAGACTTTATATCCTCAAGCTGCTGATCAGACAGCATAATCGCCGCTGTCTGCATGTTCCGTGATTGCTGATCGCCTTGAGCATCGTGCGCAGGAGAAAGGTTCTTGTCGGGAACGACCTGCGTGCCTGCCTCTGGCAACGCTTCTACTTCTCGCTGGAAGGATCGGGCTGCCTCAAGTTCCTGCTGCACAGAGCGAAGCTCTCTCTTGATGCTGCGCAGTTCGTCAGCCAGGCGAAGTGCGAGTGCCTCGGGGTCTCGAGGATGTTCTTTCTTTTGAAATCCCGTTTGCGATGATTCCAGCATGGAAGGCTGCAGAGTATGCAGATGTTCAGAAGCGATCCTCTCTGCCTGGTCCGGTTCCAACTGTAGCCCTGGATCGAGAAGCGTCTGTTCTCTGCGTTCGAGATCCCGAAAAGATCTTTCTTCATCCGCCGGGCTCAGAAAGAATCCTTCAATACTTTCCTCCTCGGTATGGTGCGCAGAGGCCTTGTGATTCGTGTTCATCCCATGTTCCCTCATCAGCCGTCAGGATCCTGCATCTATCATAGTCGTCATTCGAACTTCGGGGAAGTGTTTTGTTCGGAAAAACTAAAGCTTCGGCCAGGAATGGCCGAAAGTACATTGATGATGTCGCCTGTTCGTTCTGCAACGCGGCAAAGAGGATGTATTCCGCTTCCTCTTGCCTATGCAATGTATGTATTCGTGTTTTCGTATTGTCTCATTTCCCTTATAGCGGGCAAGGCAGGGCTGCTCGCCATGCGTGATCTGGCAGAAACCAGATCCAGACTCGAAATGGCAGTACATGATCTGCAGGCACGTAATACAGAAAAGGCTGAGTATCTTGACCGGATAAGAAAGAACCCGGAGATTCTGGCCATGCGATCGAGATCGCTCGGCTATGCAGGCGAAGGAGAAATGATACTGGTGTTGCCGGAAGCATGGAAAGCAGCCTTCAGCAGTGCATCGGGAGAGGACCAGCAGACACCTGTGCTTGCTGGTGATTCAACCGGATTGCCTGATGCTCTCATCAAGGCTATGGCTGCCATGATGGCATTCATTGCAGCACTCGCCAGTCTCATCATTCATGCAACACCAGGCAAGGTTGCAGCAGGCAAATCGCACGATTCCGGAAAGAGAGCAGCAAGCCCCTTATCTGTCCTGTCCAGGAACGAATCTTGAGGCAGGGGGATTCTGATCACCTCCACTGCTCAGAGGATTCTGCACCGTTCCTCCAGTTGATGGAGTATCCTGGGAGGAGGTCTGCTGCTCCATGGCAGGCGCATGATAGGTACAGGGCTCCGTCGGCTGAGTACCTTCGAGATAGAGCAGGTTGACCGTACCTTCGTTGCAGAGCGCTGTGGGAAGTTGCCCGGATTTGGCGCATACCGTTGCGGAAACCACACCGCCCTCCGGCCTGGGAAACTGTTTCATCGGTAGCCCCAGATGGATGTCGCGCATGTAGTTTGACCATATGGGGGCGGCAACAGTCGCTCCTGTCTGCGAGACACCCAGAGAATTGCCTGCTCTGTCAAATCCGAGCCATATTGCAGTTGTGTAATAGGGGCTGAAACCTACCGTCCATGCATCCGCCCAGTTTTGCGTGGTGCCAGTCTTGCCTGCTACCGGAATGGTATATGTTTTGCCATCAGGACCTGTCTGCCTGAAAAGTGCGCCTGACTGGGTCGCACCCGCCAGCGTACCAGCACTCACCACCCGGCGCAGCATGTCGATCATGATTGCAGAATTCTGTGGAGAAATGATACGTCTCTGTTTGCGGCTCAATGCTTTGAGCATATCCTTCTCAGGTTCGGCGATGACATTTCCCTTCCTGTCTTCAACGTACCGAATGGCCAGCGGTTCTACTGCAGTGCCGCCGTTGGCAAAAACGGCAAAGGCTTTCGCCATCTGGAGGGGAGTCACGCCAATGACGCCAAGGGCAAGAGGATAGTAGCGCGGAAAGGTTTTGCGGATCTCAAGCGGGTCGGTAATGCCAAGCAGAGCTGCTGCGCGCTGGATTGCTGCATCAAAGCCGATTGTCTGCAGTACCTTCACTGATGGCACATTCATGGAGCTTGCCAATGCCTGCCAGACCAGTACCGGTCCTTTCCATTCACCCTTGAAATTCTGAGGATTATAGGGGGTGCCGTCCTCGTTGTAGAAGGTGGTTGGCTCGTCGATTATCATTGTGCCTTCGGTTATTTTCCTTGAATCGATTGCTGCAGAGTAATAGAGAGGCTTGAAGGTGGAACCTGGCATGACGCGAGACTGTGTGGCGCGAATAAGCTGATTGGCCTGACTGAAACTGGAACCACCAACCATTGCGGTAATGTAACCAGTCTCATTGTCGATGGTGATCAGTGCACCCTCTACGGTCGATTTTTCAAGCTCCGTCTTGAGCTTCGCATTCCCCTGACCTGCCAGCATCTTCAAGGGCTGCACATTCAGCAGCAGGGCCATGGCCTCAAGACTCGGGTTGATTTTTCGAGTATAGAAATCGAGCGAGGAACTCTCCGCACGGGCCTGCGGGGCATAGATGGGTTTCAGATCGAAAGCGAGACCAAGAAGCTCAACAATCGGGATGAAGGTTTTCTCTGCTACTGTGAGCCGCTGCGAAGAGGCTGCCCTGAATGCGGCATTTGCAGTTTCAATACCACGTTTCATGTAGAGATCAGCAGCAGCCTGGTGATCCAGATCAAGTGTCGTGTAGACGGATAGCCCATCGCTGTAGATATCGACTGAGCCATAGAACATGTCATCGAGCTGTCGTCGGACGTATTCACTGAACCATGGTGCCTTGTCCATCCTATGGTAGAATGCCGAAGTTGCGACCCTCGTGTAGTCAAAAGAAGACCAGTAATCCTCAAACGATGTATCTGCTGCTTCCTTTGTGATTACCCTGCGCTGTACCATCTGATCCAGTATTTCTCTTGAACGGGCCTGTGCCAGCATCGGGTTGCGGAAGGGATTGTATCGTGAGGGGCTTGAGAGCTGTATTGCAAGTATTGCAGCCTCGGCAGGAGTGCAATCCTTGGCCGGATGCCCGAAGAAATACCTGCTGGCTGCCTCCACGCCATATACTGCCGGCCCCATGATCATACGGTTAAGGTACATCTCCAGGATCTCTTCCTTTGTGAATCTGCGTTCAATCTGGAGTGCCCACCAGAGCTCCTTGAGCTTGCGGCTCAGGCTGATGATCCTGCGGTCAGCATAGAGATTGCCGGCTAGCTGCTGGGTGATCGTCGAACCGCCACCGAGATTCCTGCCAATGATCTGTCCAACAAGTGCCCGTGTGAGTGAGCGGATACTGAAACCATGATGCCTGAAGAACGACTGATCTTCTCTCGTCAGAAATGCCTCAATCAGATGGGGTGGCAGATCGCGCAAGGGAACAGGAATACGCTGCTCTTCCGCATAGAATTCGGTGATGAGCCTGCCCTTGATGTCATAGACCTTTGTGGGCAGTGCCGTATCGAATTCGGTATAGTTCTCGGTTCTCATTATATTGACGGTGTGACCTATGCCGAGTCCGAGTGCTGCTCCCATTGCTGATACCGTGACCAGGCAGAGAGCCAGATATATGTTGATGAGGCGTATTCTTGGCCTTCTCATGTGTCCTACCTTATAAGCTAATGGGCTGCTTGGTCAATGTTTCTCCATGACGGAGCAGGGGACTGGATTATTTAAGTGATTTTCTGTAAGGTTCCTTGAATCGGTTGACATGCATCGTCAATCGATATAATTTTATCATATTGATGGAGCTGCGGATGTTCCGCGACTCCGTAGGAATCCCAGTTCCTGAGGAGGAACATCATGAAAGTTGCGATCAATGGATTTGGAAGAATCGGCCGACTCGTATTCCAGTCGATCGTTGATCAGGGTCTGCTTGGCAAAGACAAGATAGATGTGGTTGCAGTCGTTGATATCTCTACCGATGCAGATTATTTTGCCTACCAGCTGAAATATGATTCCGTACAGGGCAAGATGAAGGCCGATATCAGCACAAGAAAGAGTGATCCCTCCAAGGCTGAAAACGACATTCTCGTCGTCAATGGCCATGAAATCGCCTGTGTAATGGCAGAAAAAGAGCTCAAGAATCTTCCCTGGGCCAGACTCGGGGTCGAATATGTCATTGAATCCACCGGACTCTTTACCGACGAAAAGGCATGGGGCCATCTTGAGGCAGGTGCAAAGAAAGTCATCATCACTGCCCCGGCAAAGAGCAAGGCTGAGGATAAGAAAATACCGACCTTCGTGATGGGCGTAAACCATGAGAAGTATGATCCGGCGAAGCATCATGTAGTCTCGAATGCCTCCTGCACCACCAACTGCCTTGCTCCTCTCGTTCACGTCCTGCTGAAGGAGGGCATCGGCATCGAGACCGGTCTGATGACGACAATTCATTCCTACACCGCTACCCAGAAAACCGTCGACGGCGTTTCCAAGAAAGACTGGAGGGGTGGACGCGCGGCTGCGATCAACATCATTCCTTCGACCACCGGTGCTGCAAAGGCTGTAGGTGAGGTGATTCCCGAGACCAAAGGCAAGCTGACAGGCATGTCCTTCCGCATCCCCACGCCAACCGTTTCCGTAGTCGATCTTACCTTCCGTTCCGAGCGTGATACTTCGATCGAGGAGATCGACAGCCTCATGAAGAAGGCTTCTCAGACCTATCTCAAGGGGATCCTCGGCTTCACTGATGAGGAACTTGTCTCGACCGACTTCATCCATGACAACCGCTCTTCCATTTACGACAGCCTGGCAACGCTGCAGAACAATCTCCCCGGTGAGAAGCGCTTCTTCAAGGTTGTCTCCTGGTACGACAATGAGTGGGGCTATTCCAACCGTGTAGTGGATCTTCTCCGCCACATGGCATCACGCGACTGATCGCCAGCGCGATCTGGAGGTTGCAAGATGATAAAGACAGTCCGTGACATCCCTCTGACGGGCAGACGCATAGTCATGAGGGTTGATTTCAATGTTCCGATGAAGGATGGCAAGGTTCAGGACGATACCCGCATCGTTGCAGCGCTCCCTACGATCCAGTACATCCTTGAACAGAAACCCAAAAGCCTTGTGCTCATGTCACATCTTGGAGACCCCGAAAAGGATGCTGCCAAGGCGAAAGAGAAAGCGGAGAAGGATGGTAAGCCCTTCGATCTCGAAGCCTATCTTGCCGGCAAGCACCGGATGAAGCCTGTTGCTGACTATCTTTCCAGATTGCTGGGCAAAGAAGTCGTGTTCCTGCCTTCCTGCTTTGGTCAGAAGCAGGCAATCGAAAGCCTTCCCGAAGGCTCGATCGTCATGCTTGAGAACACACGCTTTCACAAGGAAGAAACCGCCAAGGATCCAGCAGCCCAGGAAGTGCTTGCCAGAGAGCTTGCGAGCTATGGCGATGTCTATGTGAATGATGCCTTCGGTACGGCACATCGAGCACATGCCAGCACAGCTACCATTGCCAGATTTGCCTCCGTCAGAGTCGGTGGGTTCCTTATGGAAAAAGAGGTGGCAAACCTTGAACCCATGCTCACGAATCCACCCCGACCCATGGTCGCAATCATTGGTGGTGCCAAAGTTTCCTCAAAGATCGCCGTACTGGAGAGCCTGCTGCGCAACGCGGATGTTCTGGTAATTGGCGGTGGCATGGCCTACACCTTCCTCAAGGCACAGGGCATAGAGATTGGAAGGAGTATGGTCGAAGATGATTACCTTGATGTGGCTCGCCAGCTTCTGGCAAAAGCTGCCGAACGGGGCACGAAGGTTATCCTGCCGGTCGATCATGTCGCCGCCGCGAGCTTCGCCCCGGATGCAACGCCGGTACGAGTCGATACGGTCGCATTGCCTGGTGACCTCATGGGCCTCGATGTAGGTCCGAAGACCCTCAAGCTGTACCGCGAAGCTCTGGCTTCGGCGAAGAGCGTCCTCTGGAATGGTCCTGTCGGTGTGTTCGAGTTTGAAGCTTTTGCCCATGGAACCGAGGCCGTAGCAAAGATGGTTGCAGAGGCAACCGGGCGAGGCGCACTGACGGTTGTTGGAGGAGGTGATTCTGTTGCAGCGGTCAACAAGTTCGGGCTTGCCGCGCAGATGAGCCATGTCTCAACCGGAGGTGGCGCATCGCTTGAGTATCTTGAAGGAAAAGACCTCCCTGGCATTTCCTGTCTCGAGCAGAAATAGGTCTCCCTTCCGGCATGCAGTAGCAGAGGCCGTCCGGAAGGGCGGCCTTTTTTCTTTTCCAATTGCTTGAGGAGTGATGAATGCGTGTGTATGAATCGATTCTTTCTCTCATCGGGAAAACCCCTCTGGTTGCGCTCAACCGGCTGGCACATGGCATGCCGGGACAGGTTGTGGTTAAACTTGAATACTGGAACCCGGGACACTCTGTTAAGGATAGGGCAGCGCTCTCGATGATCTGTCATGCTGAAGAGAAAGGTCTGCTCAAACCTGGCATGACGATCGTTGAACCAACCAGCGGCAATACTGGCATATCACTCGCCATGATAGCAGCAGCACGAGGCTATCGATGCGTGCTGACCATGCCGGAATCGATGTCGCAGGAACGCAGGGCGCTGCTCAAAGCCTATGGTGCCGAGCTTGTGCTGACTCCGGCTGCGGATGGCATGGCTGGAGCCATTGTGGCAGCGCGTCAAATTGCAGCCAGCGACCCAGCATCCTGTTTCATGCCGATGCAGTTTGAGAACCCGGCAAATCCGGCTGCACACCGAACCTCGACTGCTCTGGAGATATTCGAGGATACCGACGGGAAAGTCGATGTGCTGGTAGCGGGGGTTGGTACAGGTGGAACCATCACAGGGACCGGGCAGATGCTGAAGCAGCTCAAATCATCGGTATATGTCGTAGCTGTTGAACCTGCAGGCTCGCCTGTGCTCTCCGGTGGCAGCAGAGGGGCTCATGGCATTCAGGGAATTGGTGCCGGCTTCATACCGCCCATCCTGGACACCTCTGTCTATGATGAGATCATCCGGATTGAAGATGAAGCAGCCTATACAACAGCTCGCCGCGCAGCAAGAGAAGAAGGTATCCTGGTAGGCATATCTTCCGGTGCCACCATCAAGGCTGCGCTGGACATCGCCAGCAGGCCTTCAAGCAAAGATAAGCTTATCGTTGCAATAGTCGCTTCGAGCGGGGAACGTTACCTTTCTACTCCGCTTTTTTCAGATATTTCTGACTAGCAGTCAGGGATGCCATACAAGGAGATTGTCCATGATCAGGTTTCCCAGGTACATTCGATCGAACAGAGCACGAAAGACACAACTATCGAAAAGGCTGCGCGACTTCATTCGGGAGGACATTGCATCGGTTCGCCAGCGCGATCCGGCAGCCAGAACTGGCATTGAGATACTGCTTGTCTATCCTGGACTGCATGCCATATGGCTGTATCGCATCGCTCACTGCTGGTGGAGGAGAGGCATGAAACTGCCGGCCCGTCTGCTGTCCACCCTCGCCAGGTCTCTCACTGGCATAGAAATCCACCCTGCGGCAACAATCGGCCCTGGCCTCTTTATCGATCATGGCATGGGGGTCGTCATAGGGGAGACAGCTGAAATCGGGCGCGATGTCACGATGTATCACGGAGTCACGCTGGGAGGAACATCTCTGGAGAAGGGGAAACGTCATCCAACTGTGGGCGATCGCGTAGTCATTGGAGCAGGCGCAAAGATTCTTGGGAATATCACCATCGGGTCTGACAGCCGGATTGGTGCAAATGCCGTCGTGGTGCGAGATGTGCCGGCCAATTCCGTTGTGGTAGGTATTCCAGGTCACGTGATACGCCGTCATATACCGCATGGGGAGCATGATGCTCCCGACCTGCATCACGAAAAACTCCCTGACGTCATTGGGCAGAGATTGTATGAATTGCAGGACAGAGTGGCAATGCTGGAACAGACCCTGGCTGACCTGCGTGCCGCTTGCGTAGAAGGCCGACTTCAGATCTGAAGGTCTTTACCCTCGGCCTCCACATCGTTACCATGCATGCGTGCTTCAGCAGCATAGTACAGGATAGGAGCTTCTCATGAAACGTTATTTCATTGCCGGCAACTGGAAGATGTACAAGACCATCGGCGAGGCAGTGTCTCTCGCTGCGGATCTCAGGGAAAAACTTGCTGGTTGCGGGGAAAAGCTCATGATTGCGCCTCCATTTACGGCTCTCAAGGCTGTAGGAGACGTTCTCGCAGGATCCAACATCCTCCTCGGTGCACAGAACATGGGGCCTGAAGAGCTGGGTGCTCACACAGGCGAGGTCTCTGTGCTCATGCTGAAGGATGTGGGAGTCAGCGTGGTGATTCTGGGACATTCCGAACGCAGACACACCTATGGTGAGAATGATCAGCTCATCAATCGGAAGGTACGCCTTGCGCTCCAGCACGGCCTCGAAGTCATACTCTGCATTGGCGAAACACTGGAGGAGAGAGAAGCCGGCAGGCTGGAGGAAGTCATCAGAACGCAGCTTGAGGGTGGCCTGGCAGGTGTTGGCATTGAGCAGCTATCCCGGGTTACTCTGGCCTATGAACCGGTATGGGCAATCGGAACGGGAAGAAATGCAACGCCAGAGGATGCTGATGCCGTACATGCATTCTGCAGGCGCGTCATTGCTCAGCTGTACAGTCAGGAAGCAGCGGCATCCATCACCATCCAGTACGGAGGCTCGGTGAAACCCGAAAATGCCGCAGCTTTGATGGCCAAGCCCAATATCGATGGTGCGCTGGTGGGTGGTGCAAGCCTGAAAGCGGAAAGCTTTGTGCCTATTGCAAGGTTTCGATGATCGTCAAGGTATTGCCATCCGGAGCGCTTTCGGGTAGTATTCACAGCTGCTCCGCGCTTTCTGTCAATGTGAGCGCATAAAGGTGCAAAACAACGAGTGGAGTCTGAAACATGGGATTTTTCGGTATCCTGCTGCTTGTAGTTTTCGTCATTGTGAGTCTCCTGCTGATCTTTCTTGTTGTCATTCAGGATGAGGATTCTGATTCGCTTGGCGGAATTTTTGCTGGTGGATCCCAGAGCGCGTTCGGATCACGCGCATCGAATGTCGTGATCAGAATCACCTACATACTGGGTGCCCTCTTCTTTGTGACTGCCTTCGCGCTTGCTGTCATCAACAAGACACCGGTTGGCAATGTCGAAAAGGTTGTTGAACAGCAGACCGGTCAGACTGCCACTACCGAGTGGTGGAACAGCCAGAACCAGCCCCAGACCCAGGAATCGGTTCCGGCTCAGGAAGCTCCCGCGGGCAAGTGACGGGCGGATCAAGTAATCCGTTGTTGTTTCAGGAACACGTTGGCACGGGAGCGGAATCAGGAATTCCGTTTCCGTGCCTTTTCTTTGGACTGCAGACGTAACTGCTGCACTTCTACGGTTGTTTTGGATGAAGGTATGGTGATCGGGGTTTTCTGGAGTGGTTCGAGAGCGGTGGAAGACATCGCTCGCCGCATGGCGCATGCGCTTGGGGGCGTGGGCCATGATGTTCGTGTCGATCGTCTTGCAGGCTACAGTCTCTCGCCGTACCAGTTCCTCGTGTTCGTGACCGAACCAGCCAGCTTGCTTGGAAAGCTGGACGGCAGCTTCATCGAAGCGATCACGAAAAGCAGTGACACAATAGGCAAGCGGTGTATGGCCCTGGTGCGTGCGGGCAGGCCTGGTTCCTCCCGCGCTCTGCGGTCAATGATGGCAGCCATCGAACATGAGGGTATGGTGGTCGTTGACAGCGGCCTGGTGAGGACTGCCGAAGAAGCCGAAAGGCTCGCTCTCGCAGCCCCATTGCAGCGAGGTTGAGCATGGCAAATTATTATGAGATTCTGGGCGTAAGCCCTGATTCAAGTGCAAACGACATCAAGAGTGCCTTCAGGAAAAAGGCCAAGGTGTTGCATCCAGATCTGGCTCGTGAAAACGGCGAGAGCCGTTCGCGTGATGGTTCTGCAACGCTTCGCGAGTCCGCGATGCGTCTGGTGCTCGAAGCATACAAAATCCTTTCCGATGCTGAAAAACGGCGAGCCTATGACCAGTCTCTCAAGAGGACCGAGCAGGAACGAAAGGGATTTGATTACAGGGAGTTTCTGCTCCAGCGTACCGATGATCCAGAGAGCATGGCCAAACTCATTGTCTATGATCTGCTGCACGGACGGGAGGATGAAGCGCTCGAGATTTATGAACGATCCAAGTCATTTGGTGATTTCCGGCTCGAGCGCTGGCTGGAGCGTGGGGAGGCCATGGACACCGAGTACTGCATCGGTGAGGAGTATGAGAAACGGGGAAGATATCTGAAGGCATACAGAATCTATAAGAGACTCATTGCCATGGAGCTCGAAAAACCCTGGTTCCGCCACTATTTCGATGTTGTTGCGCTGCGCTTCAGGATGCTCATCCTGCAGAAGCTGCCAGGCCGCATCGATGAGGAAGACTATCTCGACAGGCTTGATGAGGCGATCGAGCTGGGCATCAGCCCCAGGGAAAGCGCCCAGTATCTCAGAAAAAAAGCCGAATTGCTGCTGAGAAGGGGCGATGTTGAAGGCGCCTCGGCAGCAGTTGCCCGCATCGCGCAGATCTATCCCAGACTTGCCGGCTTTGGTGCTCTGCGCAAGAAAGTTGAAAGCGCGGCAGCAAGAGCCCGCTGATCCCGGTGCACTGTAATTTCTGCATGAAAAGGAGAGAGAGACAAACCATGAGACGATTGCTGAGTGTATTTTTTCTTCTCTGCAGCGCAACCATATTCGCGCAGACCACTATCGACAAACCGGCTGCTACACTCAAACTGATACGGCAGGAAGTGATTTCCGTCCGGCAGCTCAAGGCGGACATCGAAAGGCTCGAGACAGCCACCGGCATCAAGTTCACCGTGGATCAGCGCAAGGATGTCCTGGATGCGCGGATAAACAGCATGCTCTTTCTCCAATTCTGTGAACGGGAGAAAATTACCGTCACCGATGCGCAAGTCAACGCAGCGCTCGCCCAGTACAAAGCGAGCCTCGGCACGAATGTCACGGATGCAGATCTTGAAAAGGCTCTGCAATCTACAGGCGTTTTCGTAGAACCAAAAGTCTTTGTGAAGCAGCGCCTCCTGTTCGAGACCTATGTAAAAACCAAGAGGGCAGACGATCTCAAGAAGGCACTCCAGCCTCCCACTGCAGATGAGGTGCTCAAGGCATATGAACTGGCCAAGAGCACGCTGATTCGTCCCGATACTCTGAGACTCAGCGTCATCTACATCGATACCCGAGGCAAGACCGATGCGGACATCGCAAAGGCCAAAGACCTCATCACAACCATTGCAACAGCGGTAAAAAACAATCCCGCAAAATTCGATGAGTACATGCTTCGTGCCGGTGATACCGCGGGCTACAAGGCCGTCCCCTCGCTCTACCTTGAGAAGAC
>JAOABY010000070.1 GCA_026418115.1 Spirochaetaceae bacterium
CATCAGATCACCCTGGGCAGGGCTGGTGGGCATGCCGGTTGAAGGACCTACACGCTGGACATTGACGATGACGACAGGAATCTCGCACAGGCTGGCATATCCGATTGCCTCCTGCATGAGAGAGAAGCCTGGGCCCGAGGTTGCAGTCATGGACTTGGCACCAGTCAGGGACGCTCCGATGCACGCAGAAATGGAACCGATCTCATCTTCCATCTGGATGAACTTGCCCCCGACCTTGGGCAGCTCCTCCGAGCACATTTCTGCGATTTCGGTAGAAGGAGTAATGGGATATCCGGCAAAGAATTCAAGACCGGCAGCGATAGCGGCCATGGTGCAGGCTTCATTCCCCTGCATGAGTTTGACAGTCTCAGCCATGATGTGCCTCCGGAGGAAGGGTGAGATCAATGCCAACATCCTGATCCTGATGTTCCTTCTCTTCGATCGGTTTTACCTCGATTGCATAGTCGGGACAGCGATACTCGCACATTCTGCATCCGATGCAGATTTCAGGGCGTTCAGGAAACACCTTTCCATTCTTGAGCACCAGGAGCTGCTTGGGGCAGAAGGCAATGCAGATTCCACAGCCTTTGCAGTACTTCTCCCGGATCACGTGGAAATAGCCTTTCTTTTGTTCGGCCATACCTACACTCTTCACTTCTAAAGGGCCGCATACGACCTGACCGGTCGGTCTTGTTCCTGGATAACCAATGCCTGAACTGGGGGAACCGTTGCCGGCGGAACAATTGACGGCTTGCCTACATTCTATATTTATTTCCATAATTTGTCAAAATATATCGAAATTGAGTCAAAATCACTTGCAGTGCATATACTTGCGCTTACCATGGCTTTGGAGTAAGAATACTGTCGTCCGCATGTCGCGGAGATGGAGTTCACATGAACAAGACACTCAAGATCAGGGATGTCACGCTGCGCGATGGCCAGCAGTCCCAGTTCGCTACACGGATGAACGCGACACAGGTGGCATCAGTCCTTGAAGACTACCGCGCCTGTCATTTCTATGCCATGGAGGTCTGGGGAGGTGCTGTGCCAGATTCAGTCATGCGCTATCTTGGGGAAGATCCCTGGGACAGACTGGCTCTGATCAAGCATGGCATTGGCTCCTCCTCGAAACTCACTGCACTTTCGAGGGGCCGTAACCTTTTTGGCTATAATCCCTACCCGGATTCGGTCATAGAGGGTTTCTGCCGGAATGCCATTGCAAGCGGCATTGATATCATGCGCATTTTCGATGCGCTCAATGATATCGACAACATGAAATCCTCGATCCGCTTTGTCAAGGAAGCGGGTGGAATGGCCGATTGTGCCGTCTGCTACACCGTTGATCCGCACTTCAGCTTCCAGGACCGCCTCAAGGCTCTGTTTGCAGGCAAGAAGATTCCTCCCCGGATCTTCACTGTCGACTACTATGTAAAGAAGGCCCGGGAGCTCGCAGCACTTGGCGCAGACATGATCACGATCAAGGATATGGCTGGCCTCATTGATCCCGTGATGTCTGCTCAACTCATCAAGGCCCTCAAGGATGCAGTCGAGATTCCCATAGATCTGCACACACACTGCACTCCCGGCTTTGGCGTGGCGAGCCTTCTTGCTGCCATGGTCAATGGCGTTGATATCGTGGACACCGCCATCCTCTCGTTTTCAGGCGGACCGGCTGCACCTGCCTATGAGATCATCCGCATCTTCGCCGACAAGCTCGGGCTTGCAACCGATGTGGATAACGCCGCTGTGGCACGCGTGGATCAGAAGCTCAGAACGATCCGCAAGGAACTCGCCTCATTCGACCAGTACCAGCGCATGCCTCCCGAACTCGACCTCTCCAGAGAAAGTCTGCCGGCAGACCTCAATCGCCTGTTCGACGATGCCCTCGAGGCGGCTGTCGGTGGCAAGTATCAGCGCTCTCTGGAAATCTGCCAGGCCATCGAAAAGGCATTCAATTATCCGGAACCGGATCACATTGTCCGCCAGGCACAGATACCAGGCGGCATGTACACGAACATGATGGCACAGCTCAAGGAAGCAAAGCTGGAACACCATCTGCAGGAAGTGCTGCACATAGTGCCCCGCGTGAGACTCGATTCGGGGCTCCCGCCTCTTGTCACTCCCACAAGCCAGATAGTAGGTGTGCAGGCGGTCAACTGTGTGGTCAGTCTCCATCAGGGCAAGGACATGTATGACAATGTGTCCAAGAATTTCGAGGCTCTCATCAGGGGCTCCTATGGCAAGACGCCATGGCCTGTAGACCCTGAGTTCAGGTTCAGAATCTGCGGCGTCCGTGAAGATACACCCTACGATACTTCACAGTACAAACCTCAGCCCAATCCACCGGTAGCAGAGGCAGGCGGCGTACCTCTCGCACAGAACGAGAAGGAAGTGCTGCTGCTTGAGCTGTTCCCCTCCGTTGCAACCAAATTCCTGAGGCAGAAGCGAATTCAGGAATGGAAAGAAGCCCACCCTGGCGAGCCTCTGCCTACCGAGGCCGCAACGGGAGTCATCGATGTGGCTGATGCAGTGCAAGTGACTGGCGCGCTATCTGAAAACCCCTTCGAGCATCCCGATTATGCTCCTGAAGATGGTTTCACCCCTGATTATTGGGATATGTCTGTGGACTGGGCAGGTTGGACCGGAGTGGAGGAAGGCTCAGGCGCAAGCGCCATCAAGGCATCCTGATCGGCCTGACGGCTGTTGCGAAGATAGCTCTTACCCTTTGATAACAAGCAATGGTCTGCACCGTGCAACCGGCAAGGCCAGGCCGGCCCCCTGCACGGTGCGCACCACTTCATCGACATCCTTGTACGCCTGTGGGGCTTCCTCGCAGGCGATCTTGCGATCGGCAGCCAGCAGCTGAACCGCGCTCTGTTGCATCTGAGTACGTAATGCATCAAAGGACACCTTACGCACCGCTTCGGATCGACTCATCCTGCGGCCTGCACCATGCGCCACGCTGCCAAAGCTCTGTTCCATGGCATTGGGTGTCCCAATAAGAATATAGCTCCCATGCAGCATATCCCCCGGCAGCAGGACGGGCTGTCCTACAGCCCGGAGTTGCTCAGGAAGTTCGGGATGCCCTGAGGGGAAGGCCCTCGTTGCTCCCTTGCGATGCACCAGCACCCGCCTTGGCTTGCCATCCACTACATGCTGCTCAAATTTGGCAATATTGTGCGCTACATCGTACAATACGCTGATGCCTGTCGCCGCCCTGCTGCCAAGCAGTTCGCCCAATGCTTGGCGTACCATGTGAGTTATGATCTGTCGGTTGATCCAGGAAAAATTCGCGCCTGCCGCCATTGCGGCCAGATACTTCCTTGCCAGCGGATCCTTCAATGGCAGACTCACGAAATCACGCTCGTAGAGCGTGAGGCCGTACTTCTGCATGCGCGGCCTCATTTCTGCGATCGCATCAGTGGCAATCTGGTGCCCCAGTCCTCTTGAACCGGTGTGAATCCATACCAGCACCTGATCTTCCGCCAGTCCCAGAGCCGAGGCTGTTCTGGCGTCGAACACTTTTTCCACATAGGAAATTTCCAGAAAATGATTGCCTGCCCCCAGAGTACCGAATTCGGTTCGACCGCGCTCAAGAGCTTCTCTGCTCACGCTGGAGGGATCTGCATCCTCCAGACAGCCTCCGCTTTCCACTCTTGTCCTGTCGGCAGCTTCAGCGAGGCCCTGCCTTACTGCCCAACCAAGACCATCGCGCATGGCCAGCCTGGCCTGCTGTGCATCAAAGCGCAGACGGCCTTCCGAGCCCACACCAGCAGGCACCAGGTTGAAAAGCATGGATCCAAGTTTTCCCAGAATCGGCATCGCCATTTCCCGGCTGAGGCCAGTCTGGAGTACGCGAACGCCACAGTTGATGTCAAATCCTACCCCGCCGGGCGAGACCACTCCTTCATCCGCATCGAAGGCTGCTACGCCTCCGATGGGAAAGGCAAAGCCCTGGTGCATGTCGGGCATGCCCAGTGCCCAGCACAGGATGCCCGGCAATCTGGCAACATTCACAATCTGCTGGATGGAAAGGTCATCGCGGATCTGTGCAAGCAGGGGTTCGGAGAGATAGAGTCTCACCGGTACACGCATGTCTTTCTGTCTATGAACGATGCAGGTAAAGGAGTCTATGCGTTCGATTTCCATATGCCCTCCCTGCAGGCCCTGGCCTGCTGTACCTGCAACGCGGGCTTCATTGCCCGGCAGCCCTTCCGGAAGAGCCTTGATCAGCTCCGCGGTACAATCTGGAGGGAGCGGGGAGCACCTATGCCGAGTCGTTCCAGTACTGGCTGAAATACCGCAGGATTCCCTGTTGTGAAGATATCCAGCACCGGACCGTCATCATCTGTCCCGTCCGCTGCCAATCCTTCATTCCCCTCAAACAGCGAGAGCAAGGCATCGGCCTGCAAATCGGCAGGATCAAGAAACTCCATCTCGGGCGCAGCCTCTTCAAACATATCCTGCACGATAGGATAGTGCGTGCAGCCCAGCAGGATTGTCCTGACCGCTCTATGGACCCTCATCGCGTCCACCATTGAGTTGATTTCAGCCCGGATCGCTGCTTCGTCCCATGGACTGGCGTCGATCAGAGCAGCAAGATGCCGGCTCGATACTCCATGGATGGTAAGATCAGGATTGATGGCATGGGCGATCCAAGCGTGCATCCCTGAATATACAGTAAATTCGGTCGCAAACAGGCCGATTTCCGGTTCGCCTCTTCTGGCAAGCTGCTCTGCTGCAGGCTTCACTATATCAAGTATAGGGAATGGAAAGGCTGGTTCAAGCCTGTCCACTATGGGAGCAATGGTATTGCAGGCAACGGCGGCTGCCTGGATACCTCGTGCGGCGAGGAAGTCCAGCATGCGCTTGGCAAGTCCGACAATTTCGCCGGACGTTCTATTGCCATAAGGCATATTCGCATTGTCACCAAAGTAGAGTATTTCAAACGGAGCCCGTCTCTGGATCAGGCTTCTGACGACAGTGAGGCCGCCTACCCCCGAATCGAGTACTCCGACGCGTATTCTCGGCATGGCTGATATCAAAGACACGTTATGGCGCCTTTGTCTAGTCGAGGCAAGGCCGGGACGCGTGCCGGCAATACAAGGGCACTCCCGGCTGCAGCGCCGGGAATGCCCAGCAGGCGCTCAGATTTCATGCGCACGCAGACAGGCATGGAGATGCCCGCCACCTACATCCACGAGCTCTGGCACCTGCTCCTTACAGCTATCCTTTGCGTAGGGGCAGCGTGTGTGGAAGCGGCATCCAGGTGGAATATTCGCAGGCGATGGTATTTCACCAAAGATTGGCAGATCCTTGATGACAGAAACCTTGCCGGTCTCTGGTTCGGGTACGGCAGCGATCAGCGCTTTGGTGTAGGGGTGCAGAGGATTATCGATGACCTCATCAGAAGGCCCGATTTCAACGATGCGCCCCAGATACATCACTGCGATGCGATCTGCAAAGTACCTCGCTGTCGAAAGGTCATGGGTAATGTAAAGGTACGTCAGCCCCATTGACTGCTGGACGTCCTTCATCATTGCAAGAATCTCTGCTCGAGTGGAGAGATCGATCATGGATACCGGCTCGTCGGCAACCAGCAGCTTGGGCTTGAGAATGAGCGTACGGGCTGTCGCCAGGCGCTGTCTTTGACCACCTGAGAGCATGTGTGGGTATCGTTCGATGAACTCCTCGATCGGCGTCAGCTTGACACTTTCCAGAGCCTCCCTGATAAGCGGCTCACGATCCTTGTAGCCGGTACCGATTCTGTGAATCGAGAGTGGTTCCTCGAGCACCTTCCGCACCTTGAACCGCGGGTTCATGGAAGCATAGGGATCCTGGAAAATCATCTGCACTTTCTTGCGGTATTCCTCGAGTTTCGGTTTATCGAGGGTGGTCACATCTTCCCCATCAAGCACCATGCGGCCATCGGTAGCATCGATAAGCTTCATGATCAGCTTGCCTGTGGTGGTTTTTCCTGAACCCGATTCACCAATCAGGGCAAAAATCTCGCCCCTTCGTATATCGAAGGTAATGCCATCGACCGCTTTGATGATCTTCTTGGGTTTCCCAAGTGACTCCACAAGGCTGAGGTGTGGTACAAAGTGCTTCTTCAGGCCTTCAACCCTGAGAATGACATCGTTTTCTTGCACGGTTGTTGTACTCATCAGAAACACCTCCAGCAGGCGGCCATGTGGCCAGGCTCGATTTCCCTGAGCGGCGGCTCTTCCACCAGGCAGCGATCAAATACCTTATGACAGCGTGGCGCAAACCGGCATCCCTGCGGAGGATTCACCAGATCAGGGGGAGCGCCAGGTATGAACGCGAGGCTTTCAACCTTCTTGTGCAGTCTCGGCGTTGCGAGCAGCAGTTTTTCGGTATAGGGATGCGCCGGCCCTTGCGGACCAAAGACCTGAGCATTTTCGCAGAGCTCGACGATCTTGCCTGCATACATGACGCAGATGCGGTCGGACACTTCCGATTCCAGCGCCAGATCGTGCGTGATGAAAATGAAACTGAGGCCGAATTCCTGTTTGAGGCGTTTGAGAAGATTGATGATCTGTGCCTGGACGACCACATCAAGAGCAGTTGTCGGCTCATCGAGGATGACAATGGAGGGCTTGAGAAACAATGCCGTCGCGATGACTACACGCTGCTTCATGCCTCCCGAAAGCTCGTGAGGATAGCGTTTGGCAACCTCTGGAGGCAACCCGACATGGCCCAGGTATTCTTCGATGATGGGCTGAGCTTCTTTTTTTGACATAGGTTTGTGTTCATAGAGCGTCTCATACATCTGGCGTCCGACGGTATAGACTGGCGTCAGGCAGTTCATGGCTCCCTGAAATACCATTGAAATAGTCTGCCAGCGAATATCCTTGCGTACGTCACGCTCAGCCATGGGGATGATGCTCTTTCCCTGGATCAGGATCTCGCCGCCTTCGAATTTCCCCGGAACGGTAGGCATACGCAGAAGCGAGGTTCCCATGGATGTCTTGCCGCAGCCGGACTCTCCCACGACGCCCAGGGTCTCCCCCTTGAACAGGCTGAAACTGATATCATCGATGGCACGTACCGCCCCCTTCGAGGTGTGGTAGTACATCTTGAGGTTCTTTACTTCGAGTACTTTTTCCGACATAGCATTACCTCGTCCTGAGCTTGGGGTGGAGAATCTTGTCCATCGAGAACCCGATGAACGCGAAGGTCATGCCGAGAATGGCGATCAACAGGCCGGGGGGAAGCACCCACCACCAGAGGCCATTGAGGACTGCACCACCGGAGAGCGCATCATGCAGAATCTGCCCCCAGGTGACAATGGTCGCATCACCAAGGCCCAGAAGACTCACCGACGACTCGTATACGATTGCTCCAGGTACCGCAAGCGCCATCGAAGCAAAGGAATAAGGAATCAGGAGCGGTGCCATGTGATTGAAAATGATGCGCCAGTGGCCAGCGCCGAGCGCCTTGGCGGATTCAATATAGGTTTCTTCCTTGATCTGGAGGGCCATTGATCGAATGGTCTTGACAGGGCCGACCCAGCTGAAAAGGATCAGTGCGCCGATGATGGTCCAGATGCTCGGTTTGTAGACTGCCGAGAATACGATGAGGATCGGCAGGACGGGCAGCGAAATGAAGTAGTCGAAAATCAGCATCATCACCGAATCGACCATGCCGCCGAAATATGCCGCAATAATGCCGTAGAACACACCTATGAGCACTGAGACCACGCTGGTGAGCAGACCGATGAACATTGCCCACTTGAGCCCTGCAATCACGCCAGAGAAGAGGTCGCGCTTGGAATTGTCGGTACCCATCAGACCCGACACCTTGCCCACCACCACCAGTTCGATCGAATTGATGGTCGCGAGTCCTTCCATCTCGAGCGTTCTGGCTTTGATGACATATTTGCCCTTTGCCACCGGCGCTCTCGTGTAGTCGGATCCATCAAAGGAGGAGAACAGTACCTGGGTGACCGATGCATCGCCTATGAAGGGAATATTCTCGCGCTCGCTCTGCAGTCTCTGTATGTACTCGGTGAGGTTGGAGCGGCCTTCGTTCGAGAAGGATGCCCTGAAGATATCATCGCTCAGGCCTTCGAAGACCTTTCTGACAATCTCGATCTCCTGCCCATCAGGTCGCACGATGGTGACTGAAAGCGGCACGGTGCCACTTGC
>JAOABY010000071.1 GCA_026418115.1 Spirochaetaceae bacterium
GAATCGGCATGACTTCCTTGACTCGCTTCTTGTTTGCTGTCTTGTGATAGAGATTGAATTCCGCCCAGGCGAGCAGCGGAAGCGTCAAACCAAGCGGATTCTCCTCTGAGAGGATAGGCTCACAGGTCTCAAGATCATAGGCCGCATGGATGGCGCCATCCGGACTCTGGAGCGCATAGAGAGCGTCAAGTCCGTTGGAGGCGGGATAAATTCTATTGGAGTAGACAAGAAAAAAGCTGGAAAAGACCTGTTCAAGCTGGTCGAGGACCTTGCGCTCGGGATAGTGGAAAAACTTTATCTTGGCGAGCTTCGATTGGGCAGGTCCGGTCGTCCAGCAATCGGAAATCCAGGCCCATGTCTTATCGTAGATATCGACAAAATCCTGGTCGTAGAAGTGGATATGTGGAAAATCTTTCTTATTCAAGTATGTCATCCTCTCGAAGAAAGCCAGTCACTTCTATCTGTCAAGTTCCGGCCCTTCTTGCAAAATATGCAATCAAACGCCAACAGTTTCATAACTTACTATACTCAAGCCTGGCTTCTTTGTCAAATTTTCACCCGCATCAATCTGCTGCTTTGCAGAGTGTTTTTTATTCCTTCTTCTGGCGTGCAGCAATGATGCAATCTTCAAAGCTCGCCATGCCCCGTACGATATCTTCTGCAAGCGCATGGCAATCTGGGGCGCCGCAGGCTCCACAGTCAATACCAGGCAGCTTTTCAAGCAGAATGTCGATTTCTTCAGCCATCATGAGCGCCTTGGCCATGTCATTGTCAAGAACCTGGACGGGCTTGGGCAGAATCGGCTCGCTCCAGGAATATATCGCAAGAGACTTTTCTGCCGGCACGCTCTCCGTCTTGGCTCCGATACCGGATGATGCTGAGACAGGTACAGTCGGGGACGGAGCTTCAGCTTTTTCCACTCCTCGCGACTGAGACCGAATGCGCATCGTAGTTCGGGCAACATGCGCATTCTCGACAGCCATAGGTCCCCCAACACATCCTCCCGGGCAAGCCAGCGCTTCAATATAGTCAATACCGTCTATTGCATCGTTTTCGATTGCCTCAAAGAGTTCTATGACATTTCCAATGCCGTCTACAGTCACTGCATTGTCGATGTGGAGGGCTTCCAGTTCTCCATCGGACCGGGCCCATCCCAGTCCAGGTTCGAGTCCTTCCATGCGCTGCAGCAGATGCTCTTTTCTGGCGGGGGGCTTTGAGCGGTTGGCATTGATGGCTTTCTTCAGGGGCAGAAAGAGGTCCTGAAATGAAAGCACTGCATCAATAAAAGAAGTCGGGAAACCAAGGGGCATGCGAACCGCTGTCACCTTGGCGGTACAGGGGCTTATGAAAAATACTCCGATTTTTCCCGAGATACCAGCGAGCTGCCTGCGAACCTCCATGGCTGCAATCTCCGATGGCGGCAGTATCGGCATGAGATTGGGGATCAGACTGGGAAATCTCTGTTGAATGAGTCTGACGATGACGGGGCAGGCACTTGAGATTCGTGGGCGCGGACCTGGCAGCTTCAGGATCTCTCGAGTAATTTCGGTAGCTTTCACAGCCCCCCACGCAACATCGAATACCTCATCGAAGCCGAGCGAGTAGAATGCTTCGAAAATTTCACCAGTGGTAAAGTCAGTTCCGAATTGTCCATAGAGGGACGGAGCTGGCAGTGCAACTCTGCATTCATACCCCCCCATCAGCAGGAGCGGGTCAGATACAGCCTTTTTGGCGCCTTTCGGGCACCGTCGGATGCATTCGCCACAGTCAATGCACCGTTCCTCGAAAATTCTTGCCTTGCCGTCACGAACTCGGATGGCCTGAGTCGGGCAATAGCGTATGCAGGTAGTACAGCCGACACAGAGATTGGGATCGAGCAATACCGAATGGAACTGAGAATTGGCATGAACGAATTCCATGCGATCCTTTCTGTCTGTCATTCAGCTCGCTCCCTTTTCAATATGGAACACCATGGTGACAACTGTTCCCTTGCCTACTTCCGTGTCGATGCGCAGTTCATCTGCATTGCGCTTCATGTTGGGCAAACCCATGCCGGCACCAAATCCCATATTGCGGATTTCCTCGCTTGCCGTGGAATAGCCTTCCTGCATGGCCAGATCAATATCGGGTATGCCTGGTCCCTGATCACTGAAAATCGCAGTGATTCTGTCTGTTCCAACCTCTACCGATGCTTCTCCACCCCCGCCATGAATGGCGACATTCATTTCGGCTTCATACATCGCGATAGTGACCCGTTTGATGAAAGCTATGGGCAGACCGATCTGGGTGAGTCTTCGCTTGGTATCGGTAGATGCCTTCCCGGCAGCGGTGAAGTCGAGTCTGGGTATCATATAGCTGAACTTCACAATGCTTGCCTCATTGACCTTGAGTTGTCTGTGCTCATGCAGCTGTTTGCCGTAATCTATTGTGAATGCCGATATCTCTAGGATCGCTCAGCTGCAGAAGCAGGCATGGCGAGTGTATCTCCCTTGATGCCCGCGCAGTATAATTTGCCACATGCTGTGAACATGGTATCGCGAGTGGTCATGAGTACGATGCCTTGCTCCTGAGCCATTGCAACCAGCTCGGCAGATGGCTTTTTGCCTCTGACGAAGATTATGACCTTGATATCGAGCAATTCGGCAGTACGGATGACTTGGGGATTCGTCAGACCGGTCAGCAAGGCAACCCGTTCTTTCACAAATGCTATCACATCGCTCATCATGTCGGAGCCACAGGCTGTGGCAACCTCGATGGCATCGGCCTGTTCCGAGAAGGTGAGTATATCGGCGTGCAGAAGTCTTGCGATTTCAGATGCGCGCATGCGCAGGCTCCCTCGAAGTCAGAATTGCAGCATGGATGCTGGCGTATCATGATACCACAAAATTCGGGTAAGCATAAGAGAATTTTGCAGAAGGGTTCATGTGAAGAACATCAAGCTCCGTCCCCATCGGGTACCATAGGAAATGGCTTAGGCTCTTCCTGGAATCAGCAGGAATCAGAAAACTAGAGTGGAGTCCTGCCTCGGAACGAGCGGGCCAGCGTCAGACGATCAGCATACTCGAGGTCACCGCCTACTGGTATGCCAGTTGCCAGTCTGGTGATGGTTACATGCTCCTGTTCAAGTGCTTTCTTGAGGTAGAGAGCGGTGGTATCGCCTTCGATGGTCGGATTGGTGGCAATAACAACCTCCCTTATTGGTTGAGATGTGTGGGCAGCATTCCTGATGCGTGCAAGGAGAGGTCGTATGGCAAGCTTATCCGGGCCAATACCGTCCAGCGGTGAGAGAAGGCCTCCCAGCACATGATACAGGCCGCGATATTCATGTGATGCTTCGATGGTAATCACATCCTGTGGCTGTTCGACCACACACACCACTGTTCTGTCCCTTCCTGGATCCGAACACACTTCACATGGATCGGTCTCCGTATAGGATCCGCATACGGAGCAGAAATGGACGCTTGTCCGAAGGGTTCTGATTCGCTCTGCCAGGGTCTCACTGAATGAGAGATCGGCGCGCAGGAGAGCATATGCAATCCGCAAGGCACTCTTTCTTCCCAGCCCCGGCAGGCGCGTCAGAATCGAAACCAGCTCCTCGATTGCTTTCATGGCGTTGTCATATCCCGTGAACGAGGCTTAGTGATCAATCCCTGTCAAGACCAGGAAAGCCACCAAAGGGAAAACCGCCAAAGTCACCGAGTGAGCCAGTCATCTCCTTCTGAATCGTTTCCTTTATGCCTTGTGAGGCATCATGGTAGGCTGCAAGTATGAGATCCTGCAGAAGCTTGGGATCGTTCATTGCCACTGCCTCTGGCGCAATGGTGCACTCGACCATCTCCATGTCACCAGTGAGCGTAAGACAGACCATGCCGCCGCCCGATTGGCCGGTTACCCGTATCGCCTTCATCTTCTGCTGGAGTGCAAGAGCCTGGGCTTGCAAGGCAGCTGGATTTCTGAGCATCTCAAGCAATTTCGCTATATCCATTCTGTGCTCCTCTGGTTTCTGACAATGGTAGCATCTCAATCCTCGAATTCTGCGGTTTCATCGAAGGCAGAAAGCTCTTCATCGATGTCGGATACGGCAGATGTTCGGGGAAGTGTAGGGTCGACTGATCGTGAGGCAGCAGGTGTAGCATCGCCTGGACTGCGTTTGTGGAGAGCGACGACTGTCCCTTTGAACATGGAACGCAGGGCTTCAATGATGCTGGCATCTTCTTCAGGCAGCGTGGACAAGTCGGTATTGCTGGTGGCTCTGGTGACGGCATCTTCAGCATATGAGCCGGATCTGGAGTCCACTTCTTCGGCTTGAGCGTCTTCCATGTCGGCGGACAGCAGTACCTCCGAGTGGAAAGAATCAGGTACCTCATCTGATTCCGGGCTTCCAGTATCTGAGACAGCCGCGTCGGCAGTTAAAGACCTCGATAGAGCCTGCTCTTCAGGAGCCGAGTTTCGGTAGGTCTGTCGAGGAACGGAAGAGGTCTTGTCAGAGGTACTTGCAAGAATCGAGCTCTGTCCCTCAATTGGCTTTTGATCCTGCTTCGCACTTGTCGAGGAGACAGCAGTCCCAAGAGGTGCTTCTGCCTGATGGGAGCTCAGTTGAGGATCGCCAGAGGGACGGAGCTGCAGGCCCCCTCGGCTCTGGCTGCCATGTCTCAGTTCGATTGCGCACGGCTGCTTGAGCATGGATGCAGCAAGTGCTGCAATGGTAGAGGAGAAGCGATTGACCAGATCGTACTCGACCTTTGTGGAGACGGTAATGATGAAGCCATCATGCTTGCGTATCCACTCGCCGGATTTTTCGAGTGCTGAAGCCAGAAAGGGGTTTTCCTTACGGAATCGCGCTATGAGCGCTTTTCTGATGTCTTCTGGTCGAATGGCTGCAGTGTCCTGAGTCTGTTGGGAACAATCGCTGGGGGATTGTTCTGTGATATTTGAATTGGCCGATGCGATGGCTGCCGCGTGTGGTGCAGCACTCCTTGAAAGGGAAGAAGTCTGGCCGGAAGGCGCCGTGCCACCAGGCATGGCAGTCCCGGTGGGGTGATACACGCTATCCCGTAAAGCTGCGCCTCGTTGCACAACTGAAGGGGCAGAGTTCCCCTTTATGGATCGGCGAGACTCAGCGTATTCGTCGGGGATAGGCATCCCCTTTCCCTGAAAAGGGAGGGCTGTACCCTTTTCAGTCCCTGCCAGGGAAGAAAGCGCTTGCTTCAACGTCGCAATAGCGGTGAAGAGCTCGGAAGGCGGCAGGTAGGACTTGAGTCTCGAAAGCCTGGCAATTGCCAGTTCGAGTTCATATCTCGGATCAATGGTTTCCTTCAGATGCCGATAGGTATCGAGCAGTATGCCAAGCGCGTATTCTATTTGCATTGCAGAAAAAGCCTGCAGTACCTCAGGCGCAAAGGCTTGGGCTGGCGCACTGAGAAGACTCTCTCTGGTAATACCATGACCGAGAAGCAGAAGCGATCTGCAATAGGCTACACAGTCTGACAGAAATTGCTCGGGTGATACGCCGCTCTCAAGAATGCTGGAGAGGACGAGCAGTGCGTCTCCTGTCGATCCCGTTGCGATAGATTTGAAGAGCGTATTCAGGCGTTCCTGGCCAACCAGTCCAAGTGTTGACAGGATGCCTTGTGCAGAGATTGCTGTGCCAGAAAATGAAGCGATCTGGTCGAAGAGCGTGTAGGCATCACGGATGGAACCGCTGGCTTCGCGGGCAATCCACAGGAGCGCTTCTTCCTCAGCCTGGATACCCAGATCGTTTGCAGCCTGGCGGAGCAGGTTGACTATGGTTTCAACCGGCACCAGTCGAAAGTTGAATTGCTGGCATCGGCTTTTGATGGTGGCGGGGACTTTCTGGGGTTCTGTAGTGGCGAACATGAATACCACATAGGGAGGAGGCTCTTCGATGGTTTTCAGCAGGGCGTTGAACGCGCTCATGGAGAGCATGTGGACTTCATCGATGATGTAGATTTTGTAGCGGCCTGTATTGGGAGCGAAGAGAACCTCATCCTTGATCTGGCGCACATTATCAACAGAAGTGTTGGATGCACCGTCGATTTCAATGACATCGAGGGAAGTCCCGGAAGCGATTGCGACACAGCTGGCACAGGTTCCACAGGGATTGGGAGTGGGACCATGTTCGCAATTCAGGGCCTTTGCCAGAATTCGCGCCGTACTGGTCTTGCCGCATCCACGAGGCCCAGAAAAGAGATACGCATGGGCAATGCGCCCCTGTCTGAGAGATGAAGTCAGAGTAGCGGCCACAAATTCCTGCCCGGCAAGCTGTTCAAAATTCTGAGGGCGTTTCCGGGTTGCGGTGACTTCAAAAGGCATGGGAGAAAAATAGCATGGACTGGTTGAAGGGTAAAGCAGTATAAGCGCATAAAGCCAGGCGCTCTGCGGCACCGCACCTGCTGCGTACCGTTGCTTCCTTCCGGACCTGGCGGGGTTCCGCAGTGGTTACGAGCACAGTGCCTGGCTTTATGCGCTCGTCCTGCTCGCGGAGAGAGAGGGATTTGAACCCTCGGTACCCTTTAGGGGTACACACGACTTCCAATCGTGCACCTTCGGCCGCTCGGTCATCTCTCCAGGGCATGTTTCGAAAGGCAGGAACGCAGCCGCCCTGGCGCACGTTCCTGATTGCGGAGAGAGGGGGATTCGAACCCCCGGAACCCAGAGGGTTCAACGGTTTTCGAGACCGCCCGATTCAACCGCTCTCGCATCTCTCCAATAAAAAAAAGTGAGGCTAAGAGGATTCGAACCTCCGACCTTCAGATCCGCAATCTGAAGCTCTATCCAGCTGAGCTATAGCCTCACGAAACATCGGAGAGGGGGGGATTCGAACCCCCGGTACCCTTGAGGGGTACAACTCCTTAGCAGGGAGCCCGATTCGGCCTCTCTCGCACCTCTCCTCACTTCTGATCGCACAATCCGGAGCAGGGGGGATTCGAACCCCCGGTACCTTGCGGTACAGCGGTTTTCAAGACCGTCTCCTTAAACCACTCGGACACCGCTCCATTGAATGCGAACCATTCGGCGAGAAGAGACAATAGAGGAAAGTTGACGGAATGTCAAGGGCTGATGCCTTGCGGTGCAGGTCATTGGCAAGGAAAATGCTTGCCTTGCCAGGATCTTCTTTCTTCGAGTTCCTGTTGCACCTGGCGAGCAATCTGGTGCTTGTCGATTGCCGGGTAGAGTGCAAGCAATTCATCAGGTCTGAAATCAGAGGTAATTCTCATGATTTCGGTTTGAGGAGGAAGGCGTTCAAGGCAATCAGCAAGCAGGCCCGGCAGCCTTGATGGATGCAGGAGTGCCAGTTCGCCTGCACCACACATTCGCGCGAATGCTGAACCTTGCACGATCTTCAAGTCATGCAGCTTGATTCCTTCCGGGTTCAGGCTTGCGGTCAAAGCTATTGTCTCAAGCATCATGGTGCGGGATTCGCCGGGAATTCCAAGGATCAGGTGTACAGCGCGACGCAATCCCGCATCCTGGGCAAGCTTCATGGCATGAATGAATGCATTTACTCCATGTTCTCGCCTGATAAACCAGAGCGATGTTTCATGGATAGTCTGAAGCCCGAATTCTATCCAGATCTCCATGCCCTTTCGCTGGTAGGATGCCAGGAGTTCTGCTGTATCGCGGTTGAAACAGTCTGGACGGGTAGAGATCACAAGGCCTTTGAGTTGAGGCGCGATGCCGGGAGACACATGGCTGCTGTTGGAGCGGCCAAGGCGGGCTCTGTCCCTCAGCTCCTGCTCTGGAGCATCAATGAGTCGGGAGAAGGTCGCTATTGCTTCGTCGTAAATGGTCTTGAGTCTGTCGAGGGGTGCAAAGGTACAGGAGAACGCCTGAAAATAGAGAAAAAACGCGCTCGCTTTGTAGCGCAGCCTTGTAAACAGCAGTGCCCGGGCGATCTGCTGCTCAAGCGAAGGTAAGGATGGTGCACCTTTCTGGTAAGCGGCCAGATTGCCATCTGAAGCGCAGAAGCGACATCCGCCACGTGTGCGGTCAGGGCTTCTATGGGGGCAGGAAAATCCAGCAT